>JBBSBI010000007.1:0-73529 GCA_038251425.1 Polyangiales bacterium | reverse complement strand
GCAGGAAGCGGATCCCAGCGCAAACCAATACCCGTTTGATTCGCAACTTTGTGCGTGGTGAAGCGCTTGAGCGACATCAGGTAAAGGCCTGGTTCCTTTTTGCGCGTTGAGAAAAAGGCCAGCAGGCGGCCGTCGGAGCTGCAGGCGGGGTAGGAATTCGAGCCTTGGTTCTGGGTCAAGCGTTGGGTGCCTTTGCCGTTCTCACTGCTCATCACAAGATCTTGATGGTCTCCGACCACCACCGCGTAGACCGCGCGGATGCCGTCTTCGGTATCACAGAAGGTGGGAGCCGCCGCCGTGAAGCCTTGCGGGGATATCGGCTTTCCAGCTAGCCACAAGCGCTGCGCACCCGACTCCGAACCGCCAATCCAAGCTAACTTTCCAGAGGGGCTGAAGACGGGGTGCGTGGCAAGGGGTGTCGTGGAAACGCGTTTTAGATTGCTGCCATCGGGATTGGCCGTGAAGATGGCCGTGCCATTCGGATCAGCGATCGCGAGCGCCATTTGCGTGTGGTCTTTGTTGAACGCCACGCTGTAAACAGAGGCATTGGAGCCCAGGTTGATGCGCGTTTCTTGTTTTTGAAGGAAGCGATACAGGCGAAAGGGCGCCATGGCGTCGCTTTTAGCGTAGAATAGCGAGCCCAGCGGGCCAAAGGCGGGTGAGATCGCGGTGGTGTCGGCGGGCGTCACGGGGGTGAGCGCGTTGCCGTCTGCGTCCATGGTGAAAATGCGATAATTTCTGCCCCACTTGGTAGAGAACGCGAAGTGGCTGGCAAAGCCACCAGGACGACCGGTGAGCGCGCCTAATAAAGCATCCGTAATGCGGTGGGCGGTGACGCGCACTTCATCGGGCTGGATCACAAGCTTCTTTTCGTAGACGGGCTCTTTGCCCACGTCGAGAAAGTAAGCCAACCCAACGACTTCCACTTGGCCCCTGCTGTTCTTTTGCGCCGCCACTTTCACGATGGATTCGGCACCGAGCTTGCGCCAAGCATCGATATCCACTGGGTCTTGAAAGCCATACGTGCCAGGAGGTGCTTTGGCTTCGTCGATCATCTCGAACAAGCCGCTCAACTCCAGATCGCGACGCACCACCCCGCGCAGCACGACATCCTCAAAATCGGGAGAAAGTGAGGGCAAAATCGCGATCTTGGGCAGCTTCTCTTGAACTACACCGGTCACCACGAATTCGCCGAGCAGTGTTTCGTTCGGCTTAGCTGCGGCGGGGTTCGCGACAGGCGCGCTCTTGGGCGGAGCCGCCACGCTCGGTGTTGCGGGCTTGGGTTGTGCGTTCGAAACGCTGCTTGTGCTGAGGCACAGCATTGAAACGGCGAAGCACTTCGCCAAAGCTTGGATTACGGTTGCGACGCGCATTCGGCAGATTTTCCTGAGAAGGTGGGATAGACGCTGCTATCGAGAATATCGGGGTAAAGCGGGGGCGGCGGGGGAAGCTCTTGGCCAATGACGGATTGCATCGTGCTTTGCACCTTGGCGTCGAAAATAGGATTACCACTCGGCCGCCTGAGTGAAAATCCAGAGATCTGGCGTGAACCGTCGATGGTGGCCGAGACGCTCGCCGAAAGGGTGCTCAGGGTTTTGCAGTCGAGCTCTCCGACGGGTGGCCGAAAGCGAGCATTGAACCAAGCCAGGATTTTCATCTTGTATTGACTCACGGCGCGCGCCTTCAACGGGTCCGCTTCAGTGCCCTCTTTCACGCCATCCGCCGCGCCTTCTTGCTCTAGATTCGGAGCTTCAGCGTCCATGGAAGCATCAAGGGTTTCGTCGACTTCCTTAGCGATTTCGGCGTCCGGTGGCGGCGCCTCGGCGTCGAGGTCAGCGAGCTTACTCGTGGGGAGAGCTTCGGGTGTTTTGGCAGCCAGGGGCGAGGGTGCGCTCGACTCTTCGAAGCGTTTCACTGGAGCCTGCTTTTTCCACATGTCCGGCAGCTTCGTGCGGACGCGTTTGCCGCCGAGCTTAAGCAAAGGAAGCTCATCCATCACCGGCTTAACAGCGATCGGGATGGCCTTATCTTGCACCGCTTCCCGTTCTTGGATGTGAGTGGTGCTAGCTCCGGCCCAGACAAACATCCCGAGGAATAGGGCTTGAACTGCAAAGCCCAAGATCACCGCGCCTGAAACCTCGCTGGGTGAGAATGCTGGCAGCGTCGAGGCCATGCTGTTCCTAACGTGGCAGGGCCGCAGGTTTCACAGGAACCGCTAATGTCTTTGAGGTATCCGTTGGACCAGGCGGAGGCAGCTCCTCGACTTCTGGCTGCACCAGCAAATTCAAGGCCTCTACGCCACTGTTGCGCGCGGCAGCGACCACGCTGGCCACGATTCCGTAACGCGCGTCTTTGTCGGCTCGGATGTAGAGCTCACGTTCGGTCTGCACGCGCTGATTCTGTTGCAGAGCCTCGGGCACTCGGCCTGTGACATCTTCCTCACCAAACAGCACGCGTTCTTCTTTGGTGATGGTGATAAGTAGCCGGGCATCTTTGACTGGAGTCTCGGCGGCTTTCACTTCGGGCAGATCGATGCGCAGCCCCGTGGTGAGGAGAGGCGCCGTTACCATAAAGACAACCAGCAACACCAACATCACGTCGACCAACGGAGTGACGTTGATCTCCCTAAAGCCACCCCCGCGACCGCGGCGTCCGCCAAGCTTGATGCCCACGGCTCTTCCCTACGCTTGCCGGGTGGTGGCTGCGGCGCCGGTTGCCCGGGCGTCGTTCATCAAGGTTTCGACCCAAGCTTCCGCAGAGGCCGAGAGCTCATCGAGCAGGCGCCCTATGCGTGCGTCCACGTAGTTGAAGCCAATCGTTGCGGGAATCGCAGCGACGAGCCCAAAGGCGGTGGCGATCAACGCTTCACCAATGGCCGGTGCCACGACCGGCAAAGAAGCACTCTTTTGCAGGCCGATGAGCAAGAATGCTTCCATAATGCCCCACACCGTACCAAACAGTCCAATGAACGGAGAAGCTGAAGCGATGCTGCTCAAGGTTGGCATCAAGCTGGAAGCCCGCTGCTGCTCATCGGCTATCGCGCGCTTGGCCACTGCCAGCAAGAGTTCTGTTGTCGGGGTGCTCTGCTGATAGCGGCGGGCCAGTTCAATCACCACGCGTCCGCCAGGCGATTTGCGATGGTCGAGCGCGAGCTGAACCAGATCAGAAGCATTCTCCAACTCGGAAGCAGCGCGTTCGAAACGCAGCTGTGCGGCTTGCATCCCACGTAGCTGCGCTGATTTTAAGAACCAAATCACCCAGACTGCGGTCGATGCCAGGGCGAGCAATCCGAGCACAGCTAAGCCTACGCCGGAGGCCCCCAAAATGAGTTTCAGGGGATTGATTACGGGTTCTGCGGCAGCGCTCAGCGCGGGCTCAGCCATCAAACGAACTCCTTAAGGGATAAGACAAAGTGCAAAAAATCCGCGTGGACTGGCCTCATTCGCCAAGCGCGATATCGACGCGGCGATCTTTTTCCCAAGAAGCTTCGTCGGTGCCGTTCGCGTCCATCTCTCCGCGCGAGTTGGTCGCCATCTTGGCGAGAGTCAGGCCTTCTTTGCCGATTGCGGTCTTCACGTTGCCCGCGCGCTTCTCGCCGAGGACCATGTTGTATTCATCTTCGCCGCGTGAATCGGCGTGGCCCACGATCAGCATCTGGCGGCCTTTCAGCGGCCCCGACATGAAGCACGTTGCGAGCTTGCCCAGCACGACTTTGTCCTGGGCGCGCACGTTCGAGGAATTGAACGCGAAATAGGCTTCGGTCTCCGAGATGCCACAAGCTTTGCGGATGGCGTCTGAAATGCTGACGTTGGATCGCTGCGGATCTTGGCCAGGGGCGACTGGGGCAGCGGCGACGGGAGCGGTGTACGCGGGCGCCATCGGTGCGATCGGTGCCTGGGCGGGGGGTGGCGGATCGGCTGCACAAGCGAGTGCGATGCCAGAAAGAACCACCGAAAAACCGAGACTTCTTGTCATGTTCATGATCTCCGAATCCTATTGATCTGCGGCTCGCAGCAGACTGCGGACGAGGTGGCAGGTTGTGCGCATGAAGTACGCGCAAAGGGACCAGGTTGCAAGCTTCAAAGCACGGCATTCGGGGGTCAGCACACCCGGCGTCAGGGCTACAGTGTATAGAGAATGAGCCCAATAGTTGCGGCGACAAAGAAGGCTATCAGTAGCCAGCTAGCGTGACTTGGAGCCGCTCCGCCCACCGAAGGCCGCGAAGTTTCGAGAGTTGAGAGCGCTAGCAGCGTGACGGCGCCCAAGTACTTCTTGGCTGAATCGCCTCGCTCGTGATCCCCCATCATCCCTCGATAGTAGGTGGCAGCTTGTACAAGCTGAACGGATTCTCGTGCATATTCCAAGAACGCTGTGTGCGTTGCAGCGTCGTTCCAATCGGCCAGCGTGCGTTTCCAGAGCAGCTCAAGGCCAGGATCGGCGGTGCCAGGATTGGGTCGCAGCGTCATGGTGTCTTCGGTGAGAGCTTCCGCGGTGCTCTTGGTTTCGAGCTTCGAGCCGGGATGGGGGCTTTCAGAGTTCTTGGCAGTGTTTCGAGGATCCGGAAATAATCCCGCCGATCATAAGGCTCATTCAAAATATGATAATCTGCGTTGGCGATTCCGACACAACCAAAACAATAGTTGCAACGCGAGAGCCCCACGCACAAAATCAGATAGGAGCTGAGATTGCAGCGCTCGCTCGCTTCACAGTGCTGGCAACCGACCAAGCCCCTGGAGCTTTGACAATGTTGGCACTCGACGCAGCCCTCGCACGTTTCGCAATAGTGGCAGCTGAGGAGCCTTTGGCTGCCTTGGCAAAACGTACATTTTTCGCAGCCGTTGCACTCGACACACTCGACACACTCCGTGTTGCCCTGTGTGCGTCCTGATCGAGCCAAGAGCGCTTGGTACTGTTTCTTGAAGCTTGCGGGGGTGAGATCCGATCCCATAGTGAATCTTCTGGCTTTGGCCGAGTTTGAGTGGTGCGCGCAAGATTGCTTGCAAGCCTGCTGGTTTTAGGCTTCTTTGCCCACGCTTTCAACGATGCTGATCCTTTCAATCACTGCCCGCAATTATCGGCTGTTCAGTACACGCTCGCTCACGCTTGGCTGGCTCGCGTTGGCGCTCCCTGGTTCGTTCGTCGCGTGTGCGCCGCACACGGAGAGACCAGCGCCGAAAGCACCCGTTGTCTTCACCCGGCCGTTGCCCGATCCACTCTCGGATCCGGAAGCACACTTCGGTTGGCGAAGCGCACCGAGTGGAGGCTATCGTGTGGCCTTGCCGGACGCGCGCGGGTGGCGAGTCGAGGCCAACACCGGTCCCTGGTTCTCGCTCAGCCATTCAGCCACGCATTCTCAGCTTTGGTTTGGATCTTGGCGCGCTTCGCGCATTCTTACGATTGAAGAATGTGCGGGGAAGGTTCAGCAAGTCCTGCCGAGAGTGCTTGAGCTGGAGTCGCCGCGCGCAACGTTCGAGAGAGCCAAGGTTTCGGCGCCGGCGGGCTTTGAAGGGGAGCTCAGCCTGGCCCAGGCTCGGCGCGTGTCTAAGACAATCGGACGTGCGATGCTGATCGCAGCGCGACCGGGTGCCTGTTTTGCCGCGGTATTTCTCACTCAATCAGACGAAAGTGGAGCGCTGCGGCGCGTGCTCGAACGGCTCACGGTGCTGGCCGATCGCACACTCACGACCGCACGCTTTCAGCAGATCGACCAGCGTGTTTCGCGGGACAACACCGGCAACTAAGATCTCGGCGCAGGTCTGAGCCACTCTGCGTCACGGATGTTTCCTGACTGCAAACGTCTAGACATACGTTGCATGAGTGCAAGCTTTTCCAAACGCTCACGGTGGTGAGGGCCAAGTACCTCAAACTTTATCACAAAAAACTGCCTGACAAACCCAAGCGGCCGGACTAACTAATCAGCAAGAGCCTTCCGACGACTCTTGTTTAAGATGAAGGATGTTGCAGTACAGCTAGCGGAGCGCGTGAGAGACTTACGGCGCGCTGCGGATCTCACTCAAGCGACGCTCGCCATGCGCGCAGGTGTGACCGTTGAAACGGTGGCTCGTCTTGAACGCGTCTTACGAGACAAGCCGTCTGCGAATGCCAATCCTTCGCTTGAGACACTCGCTCGGTTGAGTGCCGCGCTGGGCGTCGAGGTGGCTGACTTGTTTGTGGCTCCCACGCGTCCGAAGGCCCGCGAAGATCGCTTAAGTTCGGTGCTGCGCGGCGCGAGCCCCGCCACACGTCAGCGTATTCTGCGGGTGGCCGAAGCGCTGGCGCGCGAGGATGCCAAGGAAGAAGGAGCGGAGTCGAGCTCGAAGCGGCGGCTCCGGCAGGGCTAGCGCCGGCGCGGTTGTCTCTGGTGCCGCTTAGCTTCGGTTGAGGATCAACTCTTCGAACGCTTGCTGTTGCTTGCGATTCAGCATTCCCACAGCCACTGCTGAGAGCCCATCCGTGCGAAACACGTCGTTGGCGACGCGTTGAATGTCTTCCCTGCGGACGGCGAGCAGCTGCTCAAGCCGCACTGCCGGCGAATCGGGCCGCCCTGAGAGCTCCCCAAGCGCAAAGAATTCAGCGGACGATTCAGGCTCGTCCAGCAACAGATCCATCTGCCAACACAAGCGCGCGCGTGCTTTGTCCAACTCGTCCGAAGAGGGCGGAGCCTCACACAGCTCTCGCGTCAAGCGCAGCAGCTCTTCAGCTACGAATGGCGCACGCTCGTGCGATGCATCCGCAGACAATTCAACTAAGCCAGTGTCAGAATAGGTTTCGTAGCCAGCACTGGCGTCGTAGCACAGGCCCTGAGAATCACAGATGCGGTGGTAGAGCCGGGTCGACATGCCGTCATCCAGGATGCGAAGCAACAAATCGCAGGCTGGCTCCAGCGGATCGTGCTCCTTGGGTGCTCGAAAGACGAGACGCAGCGCCGTTTGGCTGTTGTTGTGTTGGACGAAGCGTGAGCGGGGTCCCGTTTGTGTGGCGGGGGGCGCGCTTTCGGGCCGTCTGGCTTGGGGCAGCTCGCGGAAGGTTTGCTCGATGGCGCGTGTGGCCGCTTCGGGATCGATGGGGCCCGCTACCGATACAATGCAGTTGTTGGAAGTGTAGTGAGCGCGGTGGTGCTTTTCGAGTGTTGCCTGGTCGAAGGTATCGAGATGTTCGCTGTGGCCAATGATGGGGTAGCTGAGCGGATGATCGCCGAAGCTCAAAGCGCGCACGAGCGTTTCGGATTCTACGAGTTGCCCGTCTTCGTCGAGGCCTTCCAGAATTTCTTCGCGCACAATACCGCGTTCGATTTCGATCGCGCTATAGACGGGATGCAGGATTGTCTCGCCGAGCAGACGCAGCACCTCGGCGAAATTTTCCTTGGGAAAAGAGATGGAGAGCGTGCCGTGATCGGCGTACGTGGCGCCGAGCAGTGTCCCGCCTAAGCGTTCGAAGGCAAGCGCTTGGAGATGCGCGGAAGGATGGTCCTGGGTGCCCCGAAACAGCATGTGTTCCAGAAAATGGCTCAGACCATTTTGGGCGCGAGACTCAAAGAGTGGGCCGATTCTTAAATGCGTCGTGAGCACCACTCGATGCACGTTGGGCATCCTGACCGCATGGATGGCGAGACCCGAAGGCAGTCGGGTAATTTCGGATTTTAGCTCAGAAAGCGCACTCATTCGGTCTGTTTTCGGTCGAACTTGGGGGCCTATTCAGCCTTCGGGATTGGGTTCTTTGGAGTCGGCCTTCGGGAGGTATGCCGGGCTGATGCGGATTTCCTTCTGCGCCTTCTTTCGCAGCTCCGCCACGTAGCTGGCCAGCGCTTCTTGCGCGCGCACGCCATGTAGCCCGGTCATCAGCAAGTTCTTGTCTTTGTCGAACTGAGCGCGAGTTGCGGGGTCGCGTTCCTTCAGCTGTACGAGGGAAAGGCCCTCAGATGTTTGCACAGGATTGGCGAGCAGCTCGTCGAGCTTTTTCAGTTCAAAGACTTTCTGTGCAACAGCCTCGCTCGGTAGCGCATTCGCGACGGGTGTGTCGCTGAGCGCGAAGGGTGCGCTGATTTCAACCTTGGGCCGGTTGGCGGCATCAAGCGCAGGCGAAGTCTTGTCCTTCTCAGGAACGTGGGCGTATTGGCGTGAAAGCTGAGCAATTACGTCGCTTAAGGCGTGCCCGGCTTGGGCTTGCGCTAATGCTTCTTTGGCGAAGCTGGCAAGCTGGGTCTTGGCATTGGCCTCGATCGCCAAGCGGGCGGTGACGATCTCACGCGCCACGCGCGCCACATCAGCTTTCGCCAGCAGTGCGTTCAACTGCACCACCCGGTAGCCAGCTTCCGTCTCCACGACGCCGGATTTTTCTCCAGGCTTGAGCGTGCTCACGGCTTTCAACAATTCCTCAGCGCCAGGGCCGTAGCTTTCATCCAGGCAGCCCACGCGCCCACCGAGCAAGCTGCTCGGGCCATCGCCAGCTTCACGGGCTACGCTCGAGAAGGATTCCTTCTTGTTCAGTCGATCGAGCGCCGCATCGATGCGTTCGCGGCTGAGCGTCTTGTCGGCATCCGTCGCTCCGGGCAGAAAATCCACACGAATTTCGCTGATCAGCGGGCAATTTTCCTTGAAACGGCTCTGCTCCTGCTTGAGCGCGGCGTCCACGTCTGCCGTGTGCGTCGCAGCAAAAGTGGCTACGCTTGCCTCCGAAGCATCCGTGGCGAATTTGCCAAACCAATCTCGGTTGAGATTGACATAGCGAACCGTGGCGCGGGATCGCTCACGCGAAAAAATCGCAAAGGCTTCTTCGTCGGAGACCTGAACGCGCGAGCGCACCAGATCCCGCATGCGTGCGGCTGTGACCTCGCGGCGCTGCATTTCTTTGAACTCTTTCGGGCCTCGGTTGGCCCGAAAACGCAGTTCGCGCTCGTACAGCTTAGAGTCAAATTGGTCATCCGGACCCTCCACGCGCAGCTTTCGCACGAGCGAGGGGCCACCGGGCTCACAGCCTCGGCCCGAAGGATCATGGCGGCACAGCAAGAGGTAATAGCCGATCTGCGCGGCGTCTGCCGCTGGGAGCGAAACATGGGCGTGCCCGCGGAGCAGATCTTCATCGAGTGCGTCGTCACTCGTAGTTAGGCCATATTGATCGGCAACTTTGAGGAGCAGCTCGCGTTCAATCAAGCCATCCAACACGCGCTGTTGGAGCTTGAGGCGCTTGGCATCTTTGGGTTCGATGCCTGGAACCGATACCAAGCCGTAGGCTGCGTTGTACTCTTTAGCGGACACGCAATAGCCGTAGACTTCGACGGCGCACTCTGTCTGGAGGCTGCCGGTTGCGGAACCGCCACCGCGCCGAAATTCAAGCACGAAGACCAGCATGATGGTGAACACCACACCGCCTAGAAGGACTTGGGCAACGCCGCCTTTACGAAATAAACTGAGCATTTTAGCTAGGTCCTGAAAATTTCGAGCCCCAGGCTCGAAGGGGCGCGGAACCTAGCATGAGGCTTTTTTCGGGTCCATTGGCCGAAAGCCCCAATAACGCGCCTACTCGTCGTTCGAGGCCGTCTTCTTTTTCAAGCTGAGCAGGTAGTGCAGCTCAGCAAACAGCTCGGCGTCGTCGGCAACCGATTTCTTCAGGGTGATCTCGAACCAGGTGTCCAAGATCGTGGCGCGATCAGCGGGGTCTTCCACCAACTCGACGTGGGTTGAATGCTCTTGATAGCCGCGGCCGAGCGGCTGGGCGCCGAGGCCACGGGCGTGATCGAACAACTCCGTCTCAGAAGCGTGTGGAAAATCGCGCTGTTGAGCGCGCAGGGTCAGGAACACTTCGTGTGACAAACCGGCGGCGACGCCGCTTTCCATGATCAGATTGTCTCTCACGCGCTCAGCCAAGAGCACTCGGTCCTTCAGCGTACGGTACACCTGGAAACCAGCCGCAACGAGACGGCGTTTTAGCTCTTTTGGGTCTTCTGTACTCATACGCTGCTCGTGGGCCGCGACGAATGGAGCGGGAACTTGAAGAGTGCTGGAACCTGCAACGAATTGAGCCTTTCAGACACGGGGGGCTCCGTCAAGCACGCCAGCCGGGCAATCCGGCTCCCAGGTGCTCAGCTCTGCTTTTGTTTCGCCGACGAGCTTTGCTATGCTGCTTTCTGATCGTGGCGATTCTTGGTGGCAGCTCTCGACCTCCCCAGCGGAGGAGCACTGGTGGTGCGCGTCACGGCGCTTCCGACCGCGTGATATTGGTCGGGGACGGCAGAGAGATCGAGGGCTGGGCGCTCAACGTGAGTCGCGGTGGCGTTCGCGTTGTGTTGGAGGATCCGGTCGCCCTCGGGTGCGACTACGAGTTTCGGTTGGGCGAAGATGGGGAGCCGTTCCGTCCCGCAAGAGTGGTGTGGCTGCGTCAAGAAGCAGACGGCGAAATTGCAGGTTTGCAGTTTCTTGATGTGGATGGTTCGGTGCCGGGCCCGCCCGAAGAGACACCGTAACCCAGCCAAGAACTTTTGTGACTTCAGCGCCGCCCAGCAAAGCCCTGGAGCTCTTCGGAGCCGGGGGACCCATCTCGCAAGCGCTCTCACGTTATGAGAGCCGCGCTGGCCAAATTCAAATGGCAGATGCGGTGTTCCGGGCGCTCGCAGAGGAACGTGTGGTGCTGTGCGAGGCAGGCACCGGCACCGGAAAAACACTTGCGTATCTCGTGCCCGCTCTGCTCTCAGGTAAGAAGGTCGTGGTGTCGACGGCAACGCGCGCCCTGCAGGAACAGATCTTTAGAAAAGACCTGCCGCTGATCGCTAAAGCCCTTGGAAAAACCCCCGAAGTGGCACTGATGAAGGGTCTTTCGAACTACGTGTGCAAGCGGCGCTATCGAGAATTCCTGGTGAGCGAAGCCGCTTCGCAGCCGGGCAAAAGCCGCCGGCTACGTCTGCTACAAACCTTCGTAGAGACCTCAGCATCCGGAGATCTCGCAGAGGCCGAAGGTCTGGCCGAAGATGATGATCTGTGGCCTCATGTGACGTCTTCGAGCGACACACGGGTCGGGCCGAATTGTCCCTATTATGACGAGTGTTTTGTCACGCGTATGAAGCGAGATGCCGAACGCGCGCAGCTGATTGTCGTTAATCACCATCTGTTTTTCGCTGATTTAGCGCTGCGTGGGCCGCATCCCGGGCGTGTCTTGCCAGATTACGCGGCCGTCATTTTTGACGAAGCACATCAGCTCGAAGACATCGCTACGATGTTCTTTGGAGCTTCCGTTTCGAGTTCGGGCGTGGAGCGTTTGGCACGCGATTTTGAACACATTCCGGCGCTGGGTGGCCCGCTGTTTTCGGCGGTGTCCGGCGTGCGCCTGGCCGAGCAAGTGCGCCTGGCAGCCACTGGTTTTTGGGTGGCGCTCCGTAGCTTATTGCCCGCTGGCGAATCGCGTTTGACGTTGGAACGTGATGTTTGGACCAAGGATCTGGCGCGATTCTGGCACGGTTTGGATGCGGCGCTTGAAGCGTTAGCCCTTGGGTGTGATAGCCTGCGGGGTCGAGTGTCTGAGGGCTCGGTCGACCGCGGCTCGGCGCGCGAAGCGCTAGAGGTGGTGGCCCGGCGCGCACAGACGCTGCGTCAAGATCTGGCGGTGGTTGTCGAGGGCGGTCCCGGGCGAGTCACCTGGTTGGAGGTGGCCGAGCGTTCGCTCAAGCTCGTTTCGACGCCGGTGGAGGTGCGCTCAACGCTGAGGGAGCGCGTGTTCGACGTGATAGGTCCGGTGGTGCTCACCAGCGCCACACTGTCGACTGCCGAAAGCCGTGAGCCCGTCGTTGCGCCGTTTTCTTATATCCGCGCGCGCTTGGGGATCGATGATGATTTGGCCGTGGAGGAGCTGCGCGTGCCTTCGCCGTTTGAATACGAAAAAGCGGCGCTTTTGTACATCGCCCGGGGTCTGCCAGAGCCCAATCATCCGGCGTTTATCAATGCCGCTGTCGCACAGATTGAGGAATTGGTGCGCATCACCTTGGGCGGCTGCTTCGTGCTTTGCACATCTGTTCGCTCAATGCGGCTCATCCACGCAGCGTTGGAGCGCAAGCTTTCAGGCTATTCGGTCCTGCTCCAAGGCTCGCGTTCGAAGACACTCCTCTTAGAGCAGTTCCGTGAGCAAAAGAATGCCGTGCTCGTGGCAACCATGAGCTTCTGGCAAGGCGTGGATGTGCCCGGGCGTGCATTGCGCTTGGTCGTGATCGAGAAACTCCCGTTTCCGGTACCCAGCGAACCGATCTTGCGCGCGCGCTCCCAGGTCCTCGAAGAGCAGGGCAAAAATCCGTTCATGGAGTTGTTCGTTCCCCAAGCAGCCATCACGCTGAAGCAGGGCTTTGGTCGCCTGATCCGCACCCAAGATGATCGCGGGATCGTGGCACTCCTCGATGAACGGGCCGTCACCCGTTCGTACGGTAAGAAGTTGCTCGGCGCATTGCCCCCCGTGCGTCGCGCCGAAACGATAGCGGAAGTGGCCGAGTTCTGGCGCAAGCTTGGCAAGATGTCCGGAGAGTCAGCAGCCGACTGAGATCGAGTTCAGGTCGAGTTCAGCGCTTCTTGGCTTTCTTCTTGGGCGCAGACTTAGCCGGCTTCTTAGATTTGGGAGCGGGCTTAGCGAGCTTGGCGGTCTTCTTAGATTTGGGAGCGGGCTTAGCGAGCTTGGCGGTCTTCTTAGATTTGGGAGCAGGCTTAGCAAGCTTGGCGGTCTTCTTAGATTTGGGAGCAGGCTTGGCAAGCTTGGCGGTCTTCTTGGATTTGGGAGCGGGCTTGGCAAGCTTGGCTGGCTTCTTGGATTTGGGAGCGGGCTTGGCGATTGATTGTGCGGGCTCTTTTGATTTGGCGACAGGTTTCACCGCCTTGGCTGCAACCTTGGCCGGCTCGGCGACGGGTTTCACCGCCTTGGCTGCAACCTTGGCGGGCTTCGCAGTAGACTTTGCGGGTGCTTTCGCAGCCTTCGGAGCGGCTTTTTTTGCGCTTTTTATGGTTTGCACAAACGGCGCCGCACTGGTGATGAAACTGAGCTCAGTCTGTGCGGCTTCGGCTTTCCGTTGTCGGGGTCCACGCTTGGAACCTTTCGCTTTGGCAAGTCCGGGGCCCGAAGCGGGGTCGGCGTCTTCATCTTCGTCATCGAAGTCTGCGCGGCCGAGTGCTCCCTCACGTCGACGAGCGAGCGTGTCTTCGATTTTGCGATCCAAATCATTGAATTCAAAGGGCTTGTCGACGTACGCATCCGCGCCATAAAGCGGTGATGTCATCTCGTTCAACGTATCGCCGATACCCGTCAGCATAATAACGCCAGCGTGCGCGAGCGAAACAGCTTCTCGGATCTTGCGGCAAACTTCCCAGCCGCTCATTCCCGGCATCATCACGTCGAGCACAATCAGGTCAGGCAAGTGCTCGTGCGCCAGCTCCCAAGCCTGATCGCCGTCTGTGGCCTCGAGCACACGGAAGCCCTTGGTCCGCAAGTGCGCCGAAACCATGGCGAGCGTGCTGGGCTCGTCGTCTGCAACCAAAACCACCGTCTTTGAATCAACCATCGTTTCCTCGCTCTTACAAAATCCGCTCAATTGCCCTGAAACTACCGCCATCTGGGCGTGCTTGGGAGAGGCAAACGACATTTTCGGAATGGGTGATGGGTCAGCGGCGGAAGGTCGCGCTAGCATGGCCAAGTCCCTCCGGCCCCGCGTGTCAGCTTAAGGTTCGCTTCGGTGCGGGCGGCCCGTCTTCTTGGAGCCAGCAAAGCATTGGGAAAAAGCCCCCAGCAAATTTCACTTCTGCGCGTAAAAGCCCGAAACGCGGAGGCCCGGGCACGCCTCAATCGGCTCTTTGCGACCGCCTTTCGTTGGGCTCCGGCTCCGCTCGGGTATGCGGCGATCGGCCTGACGTACGTCAAGGTTGCGCATCGTTCGGATGGGTCAAGCGGGTGGCTCTGGCTTGGCGGCAGTTTATTGTTGGTCGCTTGGCTAGGGATCTCGGTACGGGCCTGGCTCCGCCGGGCAGGCCCGAGCGAGGGTGGGCTCTTGCTGGATCACTTTCATGAGCTCAAGGGGCGAGTTGGCAACGCGCTCAGTTTTTCAGAAGTTCCACTCTCCGAACGCACGCCGTTCATGGAGGCGGCGATCCTGGATGCCGTTCGCGTGGGTCCAGAGTTGTCGCCGAGCCGAGCCGTGCCGTGGCTCATTCCGCGCGAGGCGCCGCTCGTGGCGGGGCTGTTTTTGGGTCTGCTGGGGCTAAGCCTGCTCGAAGTGCGTGTGGTGCGGGAAGCGGAGCGGGCAGCGCCCAAAGCCAGCCAAGCGCTCGTTCTCGCCGCTGACGATGTTGAGTATTTCAAGGTGATTTCTGCACAGCTTACCGAAGCTCCGCACACGGCGGATGTGAATCAGGCGATCCAACGCTTCAATCAGCTGGTGTTGGATATTGCGGGTGAGCGGGTAACTCGCGATGAAGTATTTCGGCGACTCGACGCGCTGGAGCGTGATCTGGCAGATGCCTCGGATGCGGAGAAGGCAGCATTTGAGCAAGCGCTGAAAGACCGCGCGTCCGCGCTGAAATCGAGCCAGCAAAGCCGAGCCTTAGGGGAAGCGCTCGAACGGCATGATGTGGTGAATGCCGAAAAGGAACTCAAGAAACTGGCTGAAAAAGTTCGCCAACAAAAGCAGCCCCTCAATCGACCGGACCTCGAACGCCTCAAGAAAGCGCTTGAAGCGGCGAGTCAGCAAACTCAGAAGCGCTTAGAACGCATCGAAGCGAGACGCCAAGAGTTGTTGAGTCAAGCTCGGCGTTTGTTAAATAAGAAAAAAGATCAGAAACCGCTCTCAGCTCAAGAAGCCAAGGAACAAAAGGAAACAGAGAGAAAGCTCGAGCGTCTGGATCGCGAGAAGCGAGAAGCTACGGCCGCAGGCAAGGGCCTGGCGGGGCTCGACAAGGAGCTCGCCGAAGCGGCGCAAAAGTTGATGAAAGAGGCCGGGCTCTCGGCAAAAGATCTGGAGCAAGGCGCCGAGCAGATGAATCGCACAGCACAAAGTGAATCCTCGCAGCAAGATAAACAGCAGCTGAAGAAGCGCCTGGAAGAGCTCCGAGATCTGCTCCGGCAGCAGGGCCAAGCCGGGAAAGAGCAGATGAAACGCTTGCTCAAATTTGGGCAGCGCGCTCGCGGTGGGAAGGGTGCTCCCGGTGAAGGGGGACAGCCCGGGGAAGCCAACGGCAAGGGGCAGAAGGGCCCGATCACGCTCAGTCGCGGTGGGCCCGGTGAGGGAATAGATATTCCAGGTGGGCAGGGTAAGCCGGGCGCTCCCGGCGGCCAAAAACCAGGTCAGGGTCAGGGCGAAGGCAGCCAAGGCGCCGAATACGGTACCGGCCATGCGGGGGGTCTGCGTGGGGATTCGACGAAGCTCGATGGCAAGTTCAAAGATGTCTCCGTCGTGGCCGCAGATACCGGCGAAGGTGCGGCGTCCGCCGAAGTGATCCACGGCGCCGCGCAACGTGGTTTCACCGGACGCGGTTACAGTAAAGTTTACACAGATTATCGAACCGTCGCCGAGAGTGTGATCAGCAAGGATGAAGTCCCCGCTGGTTACCGTTTCTACATTCGGCGTTATTTCCAGCTAATTCGCCCCCGAGAATGAAAGACGAAAGCATCATGAGCGAGAATCAGACTGTGACCCAAGAGGTTCTGGACTTTCAAACTAAGGTGGCCACTCTCCGGCAGGAAATTGGGCGTGTGATCGTCGGACAGAAGGAGGTGGTGGATGGAGTGATCGCCTGCCTCTTGGCGGGTTCGCACGCACTCCTAGAGGGCGTTCCTGGGCTTGGGAAGACGATGCTGGTGCGCACGTTGGCGCAAGCCGTGCGCCTTGATTTTTCGCGCATCCAATTCACTCCCGATCTCATGCCTGCGGACATCATTGGCACCACCGTGATTGATGAATCCGCGAACGCGGGAAAGGTTTTTGAGTTTCGCAAAGGGCCTATTTTTTCGCACATTGTCTTGGCGGACGAGGTGAATCGGGCCACCCCCAAAACCCAGAGCGCACTCCTCGAAGCGATGCAGGAACACCGCGTCACGGTCGGGCGCACCACGTACACGATCGAGGAACCCTATCTGGTGATGGCGACCCAAAATCCCCTCGAAATGGAGGGCACCTATCCCTTGCCCGAGGCGCAGCTGGATCGCTTTTTCTACAAGCTTGCAGTCACATTTCCCTCTCGAGAAGAGTTGCACAGCATTGTAGATCGCACGACGACGCTCCACGAAGCTGAGGTGAAGGCTGTGCTGGAGCGAGAGGAAATTCTTGGCATGCAGAAGCTGGTGCGACAAGTGGCCGTCGCGCGCCACGTTCAAGACTACGCAGTGCGGCTGCTGCAGGCCACGCACGTTCAGACCGGGAAAGCTTTCGACAAAGTTCAACGCTTCGTGCGGACGGGTGCCTCCCCGCGCGGGCTGCAAGCCATGTTGCTCGGGGCCAAGATCCAAGCGCTCTTTGATGGTCGTTTCGCTCCAGGTATCGAGGACATTCGAAGTGTGGCGCCGCTCGCGCTCCGGCACCGGATTTTGCTCAACTTCGAAGGTGAAGCCGAAGGCGTCACCACGGACGACGTGATCGAACAAATTCTCAGCCAGCTGCCTGAGAGCGCCTAAGAGCGATGGGCTTGTTTGAGCTTTTCCGGAGGCCGAAAAGTGGCGAAGCTGCGCGCTCCAAGGCGCCAGGAATTGGGCTATTTGACGAGCAATTTCAGCGTAAGTTAGAAATGCTAGCGCTAGTCAGTCGGCGTGTTTTTGCTGGGCGCCAACGCGCAGAACGGCGCAGCAAGAAGCAGGGCAGCGGCATCGAGTTCGCGGATCATCGTGAGTACACAGTCGGGGATGATTTTCGTACGGTGGATTGGAATGCCTATCGGCGGTTTGGACGCCTACTCGTGCGTTTGTACGAGGAAGAGGAAGATCTGAGCATCTACTTGTTGGTGGATTGTTCGAGCTCCATGGGCTTTCGCGACGAGCGGAAGTTCGATCAGGCGCGGCGGCTGTGCGCGGCGTTAGCTTATGTGGGCCTGGCAAACCTGGATCGAGTCACGATTGTGGGTGTGAGCGACGAGATCAAAAGCACACTCCCGACGACGCGCGGCAAAGGCCGCATCTTGCAAGTGTTTCGCTTCTTGAACCAACTTCAGCCGAGCGGGGTCACCGATCTTGAGGCTTGCCTCACCAAATTCGTAGCTCAACATAAGCGGCGTGGGTTGGCGGTGTTGATCAGCGATCTGTATGATCCCGCAGGTTTCGAACGCGGCATCAACGTTCTCCGGTTCAACAAGTTTGAGCCTTACGTGTTGCACCTGGTAGATCCTCGGGATGCTGTTTCCGACTTGAAGGGTGACGTGCGCATTTACGACTGCGAGACGGGAGAAGAGCGTGACGTGACGATAACGGATGGCTTGTTGCGCAAAGTGGCGGAAGCGGTAGCGCACTATCAGTCAGCAATTGAGCGTTTCTGCGCGAGCCGGACCGTCCCGTACTTCGCCGCCAATATTGACGTGCCCTTTGACGAGCTGGTGTTACGCGTGTTTCGCCGCGGAGGATTTCTGCGCTGATGTTCTTGGCTGGGCTGCCCCTCACCACTCTGGTGCTTGTTAGCGGTGGCGTCACGCTGGCGACCGTCGTGCTCTACATTCTGAAGCTGCGCCGGCGGCCTGTGGCGGTGCCGTTCGCGAGCCTGTGGGAACGGGTGCTCAAAGATCGGGAAGCTTCAACCTTCTTCTCGCAATTGAAGCGCTGGCTCTCGCTGCTCTTGCAGCTGGCCATGTTGGCCGCGCTGGTCTTGGCGCTCGGGGACCCAAGGCCAGAAGCCAGTGCGCTGGCGGCGCGCAATCTCGTGGTGCTGTTGGACTCCAGTGCTTCGATGGCCGCCACTGATGTCGACAAGAATCGCTTGGAATTAGCGAAAAAGAAGCTCCTGGAGCTGATTTCTGGTCTGAAGAGCGAAGATCGCATGCTCATCGCCAAACTCGACGCCAACGTGCGAGCTCTCTCTCCGCTCACCTCGGAGACGGGGGTGTTGCGTCAAGCTGTCGAGAAGGTGCGCTGCACGGACACGGCGCTTGACCTGCAGCAAGGCCTCACCTTCGCACAGGATGTCTTGCGGGGTCTGCCGAACGCAGAAGTGATCGTCGTCTCGGATGGCGCGTTCGTTGCCCCGGCGCCGCTCAGGGAGCCGCTCGGTGCAAAGCTCAGCTTCATCGGCGTGGGGAAGGAATCGGACAATCTAGCGATCACCGAACTTTCGGCGCGGCGTTATCCTCTGGATAAGTCGCGTTACGAAGTCTTGCTCGCGCTAGAGAATACCGGAAAGAAGGCCGCGCTGGTGGAGCTTTCGCTCTTTGGCGATGGACAGGTGATTGATGTGAGTCAATTGCGAGTCGAACCCGGCGAACGAGTGCCGCGTTTCTATACGGATCTCGCGGGTGCTAGCCAGCAGCTTGAGGCGCGGATTCGTGTGCTGGAAGGCAAGGATTATCTTCCGAATGATAATCGCGCGTTTGCGCGGATGCCGGAGCGAAGGCGCGCAAAGATTCTGGTCGTCACAACCGGAAATACGTACCTCGAAGCGGCGTTGTTGCTGGATGAGTACCTGGACGTGACGCAAGTGGAGCCCTCGGCATACCCGCCCAAGGGTAGTTTTGACGTCACGATCTTGGATGGCGTCGCGCCGCCAGCGGCTCCCAAGACGGGCGCAAGGCTGTATCTGAATCCACCAGCTACCGGTTCTCCGCTGAAACGTGGGCCGAAGCTTGAGAATTTCGGATTCGACACCTGGGATCGTAAGAGTTCCTTGCTGCGTTTTATGGAACTCTTGGATGTTCAAGTGGCCAGTGGCTATGCGTTCAAGCCTGAGCCCGGAGATCACGTGCTTGGTGCGAGTGAGCTTGGCCCCATCCTCGTGAGTGGCACCCGCGCGGGTCAGTCTTTCGTGGCGCTCGGATTCGACCCGAGGGACAGCGATTTAGTTTTGCGTGTGGCTTGGCCGCTCTTGATTTTGAACACCATTAACACATTCGTTGAGCAGGATGCGGAGTACCAGTCTGCGTATCGAACAGGAGATATCTGGCGATTGCGAGTGCCAGCAGGGCTCGAAACAGCGGAGCTCCTTCGGCCCGATGCTTCGCGAGTTTCGCTTCCCGTGCGTCAAGGCCGAGCGGAGCATTTCGGTGAGTATGCGGGCTTCTACAGGCTCAGCTGGGCAGGTGCGCTGGCGCCGTTCAGCTTTGCGGCAAATCTGCAGGATTCAGCGGAAAGCCGGATCACGCCGCAATCCGAGCTCGTCGTGGCCGGGGCCAAGGCCCAAATGGTGAGCGGTTTTGAACCCGGTTTAAGGCAAAGATATTGGGGCTATTTGCTAATAGCCGTGGCGTTCGTCAGTACTCTTGAGTGGTTCACTTACCACAGGCGGCTAACGGTGTGAGCCAGCGTGTGTCCGCATGGCTTGGGCTTCTTGCAAGCTTGCTTCTGGCTCTCATTCTCGGCGGGCTCTATCTCGGCTTGGTCTGGCCGCTTCGAAGTGTCGGGTGGCAAGGAGCGTTCAGGGACGTTAACTACGAAGTAGAGTTCCCGGCGGCGCTCGGCTTGGTCTTGGTGGCGCCAGTTCTGATTTGGGTTCTTAGCCGTTCGCTGGCTGCCTTGCCCTGGCCACAGCGAATCCTCTCGGTGGTGTTCAGGTCACTATTTTTCCTGGCGTTGGGCTGCGCGCTTTCTCAGCCGTCGAAGACCTCGAAGACGAACAAGATTTGCACGGTGTTGTTGATCGACGTGAGCGATTCGGTGCCCGACGCCGCTTTGGAGGATGCGCGGTCAACCATTGCGGATTTGTTGGCGGCCAAACGCCCCGACGATCGCGTCAAGATCATCACCTTCGCCTCGCGCCCAAAAGTGCTCGAATTGAGTGGCGGAACAACGCTGCCTTCGGCGCTAGCGCTCCGACACCGGTTGGCGGCGGTAGCGGGGAAAAAGCCTGAAAAGAGCGTGGTCGAGAGTGACGATAAGGGAGGCAGTGCGAGCAATCTTCAGGCAGCGTTGCGGCTCGGCTTGGCGGTATTTCCAGAAGGGTACCTGAAGCGGCTGTTGCTCTTGAGTGACGGCATTGAGACTGAGGGCGAGCTGCTTGCGGAGATCCCAAACGCTCGGGCCGCTGGCGTGAGAGTGTCGACTAAGGTTTTCAATCGGCCTCTGCCCCCGGAGGTTGCCATCATCGAATTGGCGTTGCCTGCGAAGGTGGACATTGGGCAGCCGTTCGAGATCATTGCTTCGGTTTTCGCAACCCAAGAGGCGGTGGCGCGAGCCAGCCTATACCAGGGCGAAACACTCAATGGCCTCGACGCTGTGCGTCGGTTGGAGCTTCACCCAGGTAAGAATGAAGTGAAGTTTCAAAGCGTCGTCCGCGTTGGCGGGCAGGTCACCTACGAGCTTCGCTTAGACCAATTATTGTCAAAAGATCAATTCTCTGAGAACAACCGTTTTCAGGCCACGCTCGACGTGCCAGGTCGCGCGAGTGTGCTTTACATTGAGGGCCAGGAAGGCCGAGCGGGCTATTTCTCGAGCGCGCTCTCAGCCCAGCAATTCGATGTGGATGTTCGCTCCCCCACTGGATTCCCGACAACGCTCGCTGAGCTGCAACGTTTTGCGTTCGTCGTTCTCTCCGATGTTCCGAAGGAGCAATTCTCAGAAGCCTCGGAGTTGCTAGTAGAGCGCTATGTTCGGGACCTGGGTGGAGGATTCTTGTTTGCTGGTGGCGAAGCAGGCTTTGGCCTCGGCGGGTGGGGTGGCAGCACCTTGGAACGTTTGCTCCCCGTGCGGATGGATTCCGACAATCGAAAGGAAAATCCCAGCGTTGCGCTCGTGCTCGTGATCGATCGTTCGGGGTCGATGTCGGGATTGCCAATCGAGATGGCCAAAGCGGCGTGCTCCGCCACGGTCTCGACGTTGGAGCCGAATGATTTGATTGAGGTGATTGCCTTCGATTCTCAACCCGAAAGATACGTGCGCATGCAGCCTGCGCGCTTCCGCTCGCGGATCGAAAGCGATATTTCTCGCATCCAGCCGGGTGGAGGCACGGAAATTTTTCGCAGCCTTGACATGGCCTATCAGGACATTTCGGTGGTCCAAGCACGACGCAAACACGTGATCCTGTTAACCGACGGTGCTGCCCCCACCGAAGGCATCACGGAGCTGGCCCAAGCGATGCTCGCGGAGTCGATCACGGTCACCACCGTGGGCCTTGGAGAACAGGCGAACAACGAACTGTTGAAGCAGATCGCTGACGCCGGGGGCGGCCGCTACCATGCTGTGCCCGACGCAAATAGCCTGCCTCGGGTGTTTGCACGGGAGGCGGAGTTTGTGGCACGTCAAGCGGCGGTCGAAGAATGGTTCCAACCCCAGCTAACGGCATCCGCTGATTTTCTCAAAGGGATCGCCGTTGGGTCGTTACCCAATCTGCACGGTTACGTAGCAACGAGCATGAAGCCAGCGCCGGCGCAGCAGATTTTCGCCAGTGATCGCGACGAGCCCATCTTGGCGCGTGGGCGTGTCGGCCTCGGTTGGGCACTCGCCTGGACGAGCGATCTCAAGAATCTGTGGGCGGTCGATTGGTTGCGTTGGCCAGGCTACAGCCAGTTTTGGGGTCAGCTCGTGCGCGAACACATGCGGGATAGCCGTACGCGCGAGTTGCCAATGCAGACAGAGGTTATCGGCGGAAACGTGCGCGCTACGGTGGATGCCTTTGACGGCGAAGAGCGCTTTGACAACAACCTCCGCTCAATTCTGAAAGTTGCGTCGAGCGCCAATCCCGGAAAGATCTCCACGTACCCGCTCGTGCAGAGTGCACCTGGGCGCTACGAGGCGCGCTTTAAGCTCGATGGTTACGGAACGTTTGCGCTCCGCGCCAAGCATACTCGGGTGGGCCGCGACGGCGTGGAGAGCGCGGTCGCCGAAAGCTTTGGCCACGTGAGTCAGCCGTATCCGGCTGAGTATTCGGAAGTCCGGCCCGACACCGAGCGTTTGGCGCGGGCTGCTCTGATTGGAGGAGGCCTGGTGAACCCGGCGGCCACCCAGCTGTTTTTGCCTGGCTCTGAGCAAATTGCTTTTCACGAGGAGATTTGGCAGAGCTTCGTATTCCTAGCGCTAGCCTGTTTCCTGATTGATCTCCTGCTCCGCCGAGTGCGGCTGTTTGATCGTAAATCGCTACCCGTTCGGGCGTCCCCCGCGCTATCTTTGAAGACAGCGCGTCGAGGATGAACAATTTTTCCCGCATATCGTCTCGTCTGAATTCGGGTCGTCCCCTCGTTGTCGATTCTGACAGCGCCGCCTCGCTCCGGGCTCGCGGACTTGGGCTCGAAACGCCGGGAGCGCTCGGCCGTTTGCTGCGGGAACATCCCGAGGTGGTGCGCAGTCATTACGCCGCCGAGGTCGCCAGCTGCGTGGACGTGTTGAGCGCTCTCACAGCAGACACGACACCTCGTGCCTTGGCCGAAGTGGGGATGGAGCATCGCTCCGCACTACTTACCGGGATCGCTGTGGATCTCGCACTCGAAGAGGCCGCAACCTCGAACAAGCCGATAGCGGTCGCGGGCGTTCTCGGGTCGGAGATGGTGAGCCCCCTTTCGCCCGGTAGGCTCGTCGTTGAATTCGAGGAACACGCGGCGCGTCTCGCATCCGCGGGGTGTGAGCTTATCATTGCAAGAGGCCAGGGTTCGCGCTTGGGGCTCATGGCGGCAGTGGTCGCAGGAGCCACCACTGGCCTGCCGACGTGGGCTGTGATCCAGTTGCTCAACGACAAAGTTCTCGAGGGCGATGTGGTGGAGCTCCTGGAAGCACTCACGCACGCTGGGGCGTCCTCAATAATCCTCGAAGTCTCCAGCACCTCCGCTTATCTCCCGGAGCTTCATCGTCTGCAAACGGCGAACGCGGTAAGATTAGGTGTCCTTTTGGCCGCGAGCCCGGAAAGTGTGCGTGGCTTTGCTGATTCGAAGGCGGACATCAAGGCATGGGCAGCACTTGCGCTTTCGCTCGATTCCGGTGCTTGTCGGATCATAGGGGGCGGCGCCGGCACCACTGAAGCGCACACGCGGAGTTTAGCCGTGGCACTGGGCTCAATTCCGCCTGTGGCCCTGAGTCCGCCCCGGGCGTGAAGCCCAGGGCATGAAGAAGAGCGTGCCCGTGACAGCGCCAGGCGTGCGCCCTATAGCGAGTGCCGCCTTATGATTTCGACCTCCCCCCAATCCTCCGCCGCGCTGGATCGTCCGATTGAAGACGCTGAAGAGCTCCTTCAACCGTTTCTACTTGCGCAGAAGCCGCGTGAGCAATTTCGTGTCGGATTGGAGATGGAGCGGTTTGGCGTTCAGGGGACCGAGTGCCGTGCGCTCCAGTACGAGGGCCAGGACAGCCTGCTGGCGATTTTTCATCGCCTCATTGAAGAGCGCGGGTGGGAGCCAAGCCGAGAGTATGAAGACGGACCGATCATTGCTCTCACCAAGGAGGATGCTGCGGTAACGCTCGAGCCAGGTGGTCAATTGGAGTTTAGCGGGTCGCCGCTTGCTGACTTGCACCAAGTTCAAGCGGAGCTCAGCCAGCACCTGCGCGAAGTCGCCGAAATATCGGAGCGCTTTGGGGTGTCTTGGTTAAACACAGGCTTTCACCCGTTTGCGAAGCAAGCTGATCTGCCCTGGGTTCCGAAGGCCCGCTACTCCGTCATGAAAGCCTATCTGCCCGGGCAAGGCAGTGGTGCTCTGGATATGATGCGGCGTACTGCCACGGTTCAGCTCAATCTCGACTACTGCGATGAGAGTGACGCCATGGACAAGCTTCTGGTTGGGCTCAAGATGGCCCCCTTAGCGAACGCGCTTCTCGCGAACTCGCCCTTTCGAGAAGGGGAATTCACTGGGCATAAGAGCCTGCGCGGGCAAGTTTGGCTGAAAATGGATCCGCGCCGCTCAGGGTTGCTGGGGCACCTGTGGTCTAAAGACAAGCTCTCCTACGGCGACTACGTGGAGTGGGCACTCGATGCCGGAATGTTTCTCATCAAACGTGAAGCTGAGGTGATCGCGAACACCGGCCAGTCCTTCCGGGATTTTCTCAAGAACGGATACAAAGGGCAGCGAGCCACCCTGGCGGATTGGCGATTGCACCTGAACACGCTCTTTCCAGAAGCTCGACTCAAGAGCACGCTTGAGCTCCGTCCGTGCGATTCGCTCCCGATCGCGCTCGCGGGTGCTTCATCGGCGCTCTGGCTTGGAGTTTTGGCAGACGCGGAGTCGGTAGCCGATGCGAAGCGTTACCTTGACCAGTTCTCGTTTCGAGACATCTCCAGCGCGCGCGCCCTTCTGGTTGAGCATGGGCTTTCAGCAAAGGTCGGAGCTCTCCAAGGCCACGCAATTGCGGCCGATCTGTTGAAAATTGCCGCAGGGGGCCTGGCGCGTCGGGGCCGCCAAAATTCCAAGAATCAGGATGAGGGTGTTTTTTTGGCGCCGCTCGAAGAACTCGCGCAAAGTGGCCTGAGCCCAGCAGATTTTGCCGGGCGGGGCCTCACGCCTGGCCGAATTTCACGCGATTTGTTGTTGGAACGCACGCTGTTGCGTTTGGATTAGTCGCGACTTAGGCTCCCGCCCGCGAGTCGAGTCTCACTGTAAGAGCTCGACCGAAGACGCACCTCTTGTGTGGAGGTGTTCCACGCTTAGGAGTCTAAATATGAAAAAGCAATGGATGAGTTTGGTTGTAACGTCGGCACTCGCAAGCAGCTTGGCGCTCGGCGTTGCGGCAACAGCGTTTGCCGTTGAGAACAAGCCCGTGGCAGCAAAGCCTGCGGTTGCTCCAGAGGGAAAGCCTGTAGCTGCGAAGTCTGTGGCTGCGAAGCCTGCAGTTGCCGTCGAGAGCAAGCCTGCGATGGCCAAGGGAGCTTCCGAGTCCGCCAACAAGCAGGCGAAGTCCTCGCCCGCTGAGAAATCGGCTTCCGCCGTGGCCAAGAAAAAGGAACGCCAGGAAGCCGACGAGGATAAAGATACACCGAGCCGTCAGGCTGCTCTTGAGAAAGCAGGAGTGACTGGGGACCGTCTGGCTAAGGTGCTTGCGGCGCTTGAAAAGGTTGACGGCGAGCGCAAGGAAGCGCGCACGGTTTTCGAGAGTAAGAAAGAGGCGCTGGTTGCGCTGACGAAGGAGGGCACGGATGGTGCCCTGGTGAAAGCGCTCGGCGAAGTGCAGCAAGCTCAAGCCAAGCTCGCCCGGGTCCGCGACAAAGAGTGGACGGCGATAGCGAAGCTCATCAAGCCTGTTGAGCAAGCTTGGTTCCGCGCTGCTCGTATCTCGGATGATGTCGGATCCCGTCCGTCTCCCGTGGCGCCTGCGCCCAAGGGCGAGCCAGTCGCTAAGACGAGCGAGAAGCCCGCGGAGAAGTCCAAGACCGCAGCGGCAACTCCCGCAACACCCGCTTCGGAGAAGGCGAAAACAGCGGCTGCGCCGACTGAGAAGTCGAAAGCTGCAGCAGCAGCTCCAGCTAAGCCGGCTGTTCCGGCCACGGCCGCAGTGGCCAAGCCCGCTACCAAATAATCACGGCAAATCTTGAGTGGTCTGGGCTGCGGCGATTTTGCAGCATGCCCAGGCTGCACTTGATTTCAAGCAGCGCGAGCGATCGACAGCTTCTCGGTTTGTCCGGACCGGTAGAAGTGCCGCAGCTGCCGTTTGATGGGCTCGCACTCCAGATCGGCGGCCAGACGGGCAACGAAGCGTGCGGCTAGCGAATTCGCCGTTCGGTAGCGATCACCTAGCTCGCTTCCTGCAGGGTGGAGATACTGAACCTGTTCATACAGGTGCCGGCACAGGCGTTTCGAACCGCGCCCAGATTCAGGCTGAGCGAGCGAGAGGAAGACGAACTTGTCGACTTCCGCCTGTAACTCTAGCTCAAGCTGTGTCACCGGCAGCTCAGTGCGAGCACGTTCCACAATGTAGAGGAAATGGCTCACTCCCTCGATGAACTGAAGACCCGAGTCGCTGTGCAGATCACGGTGCGTGAGGCCGGCGTCGCTGAGGTTTGGCAATACAAGGCTAACTTCAAGAGCATCTTCACCCTCACGCACAAAGAGCGTCTCACGCTGGCCCTCGAAACGCACGTACTCGCGCACGTCCGGCCCCTGCTCCAGGCCGTAATAGCTTTGGAGTCTGAACTGGATTTGCGCCAAGACTTCGTGCGAGCTCATCTCAATGCACAGACCTGTCGCCTCGCTGAGGCGAAAGGCCGCGACGCATCAAATCTTCCGCGATCACATTCGAACCCGAGCGAAGCCAGCGCTCATAGAGTTCGAGGGTGGCTCGATTAGAGAGTGAGCTCGCGCACAGCACCCGTTCAGCAACTCGTTCAAGAGTCACAACGAACGAGCCGAATTTGCTGGCGAGTTCGACGAAAAGCGTATCGGTCCCGCCGCTGTTCCGCGAGTCAACAAAAACGGGCGCCGGCAAAAAAGCACCTGCCGCGCTCAGGTAAGCGCGAGCGCCCAAAGCCTTCACGTAGCCGATGTGCACCCCGCGACGCGTGAGATGCGCCGAGAAGAAGCTACTCGCATACAAGACCGAATCCCCAAAGCGTCGGAGCTGGTCAAAGCGGTCAGCAGCTTGCGATGCAAGTGCGCGCTCCAGCGCAAAAGTAAAAGGTTCGTCGAAGCTCGTTTCGAGTGCGCAGCGAGGATCGGCAAAATCCGCCATCATCGCGATCAAGTAGGATTTGGCGGCGTCGCTCGTTTTCACGTCGGCTTCCACGAGAGCTGTTTCCAAGGCGTTGCCAAAGAAATCTCGAACGTTGCCACTTAGATCCAGATCAACTTCGGAGCTTGGTGTTATGCGTGACATTGGCACCTCTCTACCAATGAGTATAAAGTCCGCGCATGGGACTCGCCAGGAGTCTCGCGCATTCGCACGGCTCGGATTGCGCTTTGATAGCACTCTCAACGGTCGACTGCTAACTCCGCCAAATTTCTGGCACACACATGCCCATCGGTATCGCATCTGGACTCACCTCAGACTTCGTGCGGAAACACGAACTGTGGACCCGATTTGAACGCACAGTGTGCCTTCGCATTCGAAGAGTGAACCTGTATGTGTAGTGCCGAGCGATCTGTTGCAGGGGGCTGCCCGCGGACCCGACTGGAGCCACGCTCGGGTCGCTACCTCGCTTGAATCAGCAGCAAATAATTATATTGCAGCCACTATTATGATTGATTAGTGCTAGCATTAGCACGTCAAGTTGACCGTATCCTACTGGTCTTGTCTGCTAGTTTTAGCCTAGGAAATGAGGATCAGGATGCGTTTTCTGGGACTTTTAAGATTTTCGGGAACTCTGGCGCTCACTGTGGTCGGGGTAGCAGCTTGCAGTAACTCCGTGGTTGGCGGCGGACGCTCCGGGACTGGAAATCCGCTCGGGACGCCTGGGCCGGGCGCCACCACACCACCTGCAAGCACGCTACCGGAAGTTGTGCCGAGTACGCCGCTTCCACCCGGGGCCAGCACGACACCGGGTGTGGCGCTTCCCGCAAGTGGTCCGCTCGGGCCAGTCGCCGTGCGCAGGCTGAGCAACGACGAATACGACGCCACCGTTCAGGACCTGTTGCAAGCACCCGGCACGGCAAGCAAATTCGAGCCAGATCCGCGCAACCTGGGTTACAAGAATATCGCTGCCGCGCTGACCGTTCCTCTCGTTTTTGCTGAGCAGTACGCTGCGGCCGCCGAGAAGCTGGCAGCCCAAGTTTCAGCCAGCGCAGCTAGTCTGGCTCCGTGCACCGACACGGCAGCGGGGGCGACTTGTGCAGCATCGTTCATCACGAGCTTTGGAGCGAGGGCATTCCGGAGGCCGCTCACGAGTGAAGAGGTAACGGCGTACTCCAAGATCTTCCAAGATGAGCGCGGGCGCACCGATTATGCGCAAGGTGTGGGCGCTGTTGTTGAGACACTACTGCAGTCACCCTATTTCCTATACAAGACAGAAATCGGTGTGGGTTCAGGACTTGGGCGTGAGCTCACGTCGCACGAGCTCGCGACTCAGATTTCCTACCTCGTGACGGGCACGATGCCGGACCCGGAGCTCCTTTCTGCGGCCGGTTCCAACCTATTGGGAACACCCGATGAGCGCGAAGCGCAGGTGCGTCGGCTTTACAGCTCAAGTCGAACACCCACCTGGTTGCGTGGCTTTGTGACGCAGTGGACAGCTATCAGCACCTTGCCCAACGTGAGGAAAGACCCTGCGTTTTTCCCAACCTACGATCTGGCGCTTCAGGGCGCGATCATCGAAGAATCCAACCGTTTCGTGGATGAGGTGTTTGCCAAAGAGGGCGGCAGCTTAACCACGCTCTTTACGGCGAATTGGTCAATTCTGAATCCGGCAACCGCCGCGCACTACGGGGTCGTTAGTGCTCCCGCAGACTGGAAACGGATGGATCTTCCTGCGGGTCAACGCATGGGGATCTTGACCTCGGCCGCCTTCCTCGCTGCGAATGCCAAGGCGATCGATTCTTTTCCGATTCGTCGCGGCAAGATCCTGCGTACTCAGATCTTGTGTCGTCCGCTTGCGCCGCCGCCGCCCGGCTTCGTGCCTAAAGATCCCGAGCCATCAACCGCTCTCACCACCCGTGAACGGTTCGCTGCGCACTCGCAGAATCCGGTGTGTGCGAGCTGCCATAAGGAGCTCGATCCCTTGGGGCTCGGGTTTGAAAACTACGACGGCATCGGGGTGTACCGAACATCTGAAAACGGCAAACCGGTGGATGCAACGGGTGAGATCGTGAACGTTTCTCCTGAAGTGGATGGGCCGTTTGCCAATGCCACAGCGTTCGTGCAAAAAATCGCCAACAGCCAGGTGTTGAAGGATTGCGTGGCGCGTGAGTCCTTCCGCTGGGGCGTCGGCCGAGCCAATATCGCGGAGCCAAGCGACCCCGCGAGCGCGGATTATCCGAAGTACCTCGGCGATAAGCGAGTACTTGAAGCGATGTCCGCAAAAATGACAGCGAGCCCCACTTCGGATCTGCGCGAATTGCTGGTCGGATTGGTGCGAGCCGAATCTTACCCGTACCGGTCCGAGCTCTAAGCTCCCCATCAGGAAAATTGAGAGGAACCACCCATCATGTTGTCGAAATCACTCCTTAAGCGTCGTGAGCTGATACTGGGGCTGGGCGGAGCTAGCTTTCTCGCGAGTTCCGTATTTCGTGCAAGCTTTGTGGAAGCACAAGCGGCACAGTTTCCCACGCGCCTCGTGGTGCTGTTTTTCCCGGGCGGAGTGTATTATCCGGTGACGGATGCCCAATATGGGAATTTTACGTTCGATGCGGCGTTGAAGCCGTTCGCGCCGCTCCAGTCCGAGCTCTTGACGATCAAGGGCATGAACAACAACGCCGCTCAAGGAATGTGGGCAAAAAGCAATGAGCCCCATGGCGCGGGCATGCGCGGTTTGCTCACGGGTGATTCCTCGATCAAAGATGTTCCGGGAATTGCGGAGGGAGGAGCCGGTATTGCGCAATGGGCTAAGACCGACACCATCGATCAGACGATTGCCGGAGTGATTGGGGGCGGCGTGAAGTTTCCGTCGTTGCAGTTCGGTGTGTTTTCGGACTTCGGCGCTCAGATCGATCAGCGCCGTTTGATCGTCAAGGGAGGGCTTGCCCAGCCTGGAGTGGATTCGCCGGCAACCATGTTCAGTCGTTTGTTTGGCAATGGAGCGCCCGCCCCAGCACCAACGCCTGGTCCCACCGGGACGATGACGGCACCGCTCCCGCCGGCGATGCTCGATAATTCCGGGCGAAAGCGCAGTATTTTGGATCGGCTGCTCACCGAAGTGGCTGCCATCAAAGCGGCAGCCGGCCCCGATGAACAGGCAAAGCTCAACGAGCATTTGGAGTCGCTGCGTTCCATCGAGATGCGCATCCCGACAACGATGACAGGAGGAACAATACCGCCCGTTGGCGGCGGAGGCTCAATCTCGCCAGTCCCTGGCGTGGGTTGCATGGCACCCAACATCGACGCTGCATCCCAGGAAATCCCGACCATCATGGATCAGCAGTACGAGCTCCTCTACCAATCGCTCGTGTGCGATCTGTCACGGGTGTCGTCCATTCAGATGCTGTGCTCCGCTCAGAGCGGCTTGCCATTCACCTGGTTGGGAGCCAAAGATGACCATCACACGCTGGAACACGGCGGCCCACTCGCCACGGACACGGTAAAAGTAGACAACTACATCATGGGCGAGATGGCTAAGTTCGTCACCCGCCTGAAGAACACCACCGAGGGCGGTGGCACTCTGCTCGACAACACGCTCGTGTTGATGATCACGGAGCTCAGCAACGCCGAACAGCACTCACATGAGAACATCTTGTGCATGACGGCTGGCCGCGCGGGGGGCAAAGTGCGTCCGGGCCGTGAGATAGATTACCAAGGTCAAGCACACAACCTCGGGTTGCGCAGCATCCTTGAGGTGTTTGGCATCAATCAGGCGTCAATCGGTGATGCGAATCTCAACAGCGGCAGCCCCATCTCGCTGGCGTAGCGCTCGCTTTCAGCCGGGCTCTTCAAGCTTTCCATCCGCGTGTTTGGCAAAACGCGCCTGCTCGCGCGGGTGCACGGGGGCCACGCTTTTCCAAGGCCAACCGCCAAATTGGGTGCGCTGATAATCTGAAAAAGCTTCGCGGATTTCAGCCTGTGTGTTCATCACGAAAGGGCCCTGCTGGGCGACGGGTTCACCGATAGGGCGCGCCTGGAGGACGAGCAGCTCGCTCACTTCGCTGCCATTTTCGAGTTCGAGGAGCACTTCGGCCCGCACCTCGACAGCCGCGTGGGAGGTGAGCGCTTCACTGCCAATTTTAAGGTTCGCTCCGCGAAAGAAATAGAGCGTGCGACGCGTGCCGAGCTGCGCCGCTGGCAACTCAAGCCGCGCGTGGGGCGCGAGCTTCAGAGTCCAAATCGCTAGATCCGATTCAGGGCGTGCTGCCCAAGAATTGGGAGGCGGTGGTGGTGCGATAGCGGAGCCAAACTGACCTGCCACGATGCGCAATTCAGCTGTTCGCCCGTCAGCATCCTGCACGTGACACGTAGGGATCTGCGTATCCCACAGCATGGTGAAATGCGGCTCCACCATCTTACTCGCAGCCGGTAGATTCAGCCAAATTTGGAACAACTCCAATGGATTCGGTGCGTCGCGTTCGCGCAACGGAAACATCTCCGAATGCACGATGCCGCGCCCCGCCGTCATCCACTGCGTGTCACCCTGCCCAAAGCGAGCGGTTGCACCGAGTGAATCCGCGTGGTCGATATAACCCCGGCGCGTGATGGTGATTGTCTCAAAGCCACGGTGCGGATGCGAAGGAAAGCCAGGGATCTCTTGGCCGTGGTACATGCGCCAGGCATTCCTCGAATCAAAATCCATCCCAAGCTCACGACCCTTGAGCGAAGCGTTCGGACCCATCTGCTCGTTGCCTTCAGGATAAGCATCGAGGTGATAGACGCAGAACAGGAATGGGTCCTGTGTCTTCCAGGGGAAGCCGAGTGCTTGGATAGAGAGAATAGGGTTCATACCGCTCATGCTTCTTCATCCTCGTTTGCCGCCAGATTAACCGTGGCTGATGTCCTAGGGCCAACGTTCGGATACCGCCAGTCAGCTAAGAACTCGCTATGCTCTTCGGCAAATGAGCCTCTTGCCCAAAAAGGTGCTCGCCAAGAGCCACCACGCCCCCGAAAAACTTCGCATTTCAGGCTCAGCGCTCGCGGCTTCCCGGCTGCCGGCTGGCGAGGTCCAAGCACTTCTAAAAACGACTTCTGAAGGTCTCACTGAGAGCGAAGCCTCCCGTCGACTCATCGAGGGCGGGCCGAACATCTTAGCTCGCGATCAGAGTGTGCGGTTTGTCACGCGCGTCGGGCGGGCACTTCGGGACCCGTTGGTGATCCTGCTCGGAGTCTTGGCCGGGGTTTCGTACGCCACCGCAGATGCACGCGCCGGCAGTGTGATGCTACTGATGATTGCACTCAGCGTAAGCCTAAAGCTGATCCAGGAAGGCAAGGCTGGCGTTGCTGCGCAGAAACTTAAGGCATTGATTTCTGTGAAGGCCACTGTGCTGCGGGATGGGAGCCGTCGCGAATGTCCGGTGCGCGAGTTAGTGCCCGGGGATGTGATTGAGCTGCGTGCCGGGGACATGGTGCCGGCTGATGTTCGCGTGCTCACAGCCAAGAATTTGTTCGTGGTGCAGGGCGCGCTCACGGGAGAAAGTTTTCCTGTTGAGAAGTGTGCTGAAGAGAAAAGCGAAGCGGATGTCGAACCGCTCGCCTGGACTGGCACCGCATTCCTAGGCACCAGTGTTGCGAGTGGGAGTGCTCGCTGTGCAGTGGTGGCCACCGGTGAGAGTACCTATCTGGGTGGAGTCGCCGATTCGCTGAGTGCGCGGCGCGGTGAGACCGCTTTTGACCGCGGGATCGCTCGCTTCACCTGGCTCATGCTGGGTTTCATGGGTGTGATGGCACCTCTTGTATTTCTTACCAATGGGTTGGTCCGCGGAACCTGGCAGGAAGCGTTCTTTTTTGCGCTAGCTGTAGCTGTTGGATTAACGCCGGAGATGCTTCCGATGATCGTTACCGTGTGCCTTTCGAAAGGCGCGGTTCGGATGGGAGCCAAGCGTGTGATCGTGAAGGAGCTGCAAGCGATCCAAAATTTGGGAGCGATGAGTGTGCTCTGCACGGACAAGACGGGTACGCTCACCTTGGACAAAGTCGTGTTGGAAAAGCATTGCGATGTCACCCTGCGCGAAGATGAAGCGGTGCTGGCGCTGGCGTATCTGAACAGTCACTTCCAGACGGGGTTGAAGAGCATCTTGGACGATGCGGTATTGCAGCATGAGCTCATGCGCGGCGGGGAGCACGCGCATGAGCTCGCCAAAGTGGATGAGATACCGTTTGATTTCGAGCGTCGGATGCTGTCGGTGATCGTGCGCACTCCGGAGGGCGCTGATCGGATGATTTGTAAGGGTGCTCCTGAAGCAGTCTTCGAGAAGTGTTCCGGGTTTCGTCAGGATGGTCAGAGCTTCCCCATGGATCATCCGCACATCGAGACATTGGGTCAGGAGTATCAGCGTTTGAGCCGCGAGGGTTTTCGTGTGCTGGCCATCGCCACCAAGGAAGTCGCCCCCAAGAATCCTGCAGTGGCCTACGGCAAAAGCGATGAGTCTGAACTGATTCTTGAAGGGTATGTTGCGTTCCTGGATCCACCTAAAGAGTCCGCCCGAGCTGCGATTTCAGCACTGGCGGGGCTCGGTGTGAGGGTCAAGGTGATCACCGGAGATAACGAGCTCGTCGCTCGCAAGGTTTGTCGCGAGGTGGGGTTAGCGGTGGAAGATGTGCTGCTGGGTAGTGCGCTTGAGCGGCTTTCGGACGCGGAGTTGGCCACGCGAGTCAATGACACAGTGTTGTTTGCGCGCGTGTCGCCGGCGCACAAAGAGCGCATTGTGCGCGCTCTGCAAGCTCAGGGTCTCACGGTTGGATTCATGGGGGACGGTATCAATGATGCTCCGGCCCTGCACGCCGCGGATGTGGGGGTGAGTGTCGATACGGCGGTGGATATTGCCAAGGAATCCGCGGATATCATCCTGCTTGAAAAATCATTGCTGGTGCTGGTGGAGGGCGTGATGGAGGGCCGGCGGGTGTTTGCGAACATCTTGAACTATGTGCGCATGGGGGCTTCCAGCAACTTCGGCAACATGTTCAGTGTGCTCGGGGCGAGTGTGCTCCTGCCATTTCTGCCGATGAAGCCCATCCAGATCTTAGCCAATAATCTACTTTACGATGTAGGGCAGACGGCGATCCCAACGGATCGCGTGGATGAAGAGCGCATTCGCGCGCCGCACACTTGGGACATGAAGCAGCTCACCCGTTACATCCTCTTCATTGGGCCTTGTTCGTCCATCTTCGACTATGCGACATTTTTCATCATGCTGCACGTTTTTGGCTGTAACGATGTCTCGACGCCAGCCCGAGCGCTCCACAGCCAAAGCCTTTTTCAGACCGGATGGTTCGTCGAAAGCCTGCTCACTCAAACGCTGATTATCAACATCATCCGCACCAACAAGATCCCTTGGCTGCAGAGCCGCCCCTCCCCGCAGCTCCTCTCAATGAGTGTGCTCATAGCGGCCGTGGGTGTCGCGTTGCCGTACACACCGGTTGCAAGTTACCTAGGGTTCACGGCGTTGCCGCTCAGCTATTGGCCTTGGCTTTTGGGAGTGCTCGCGTGTTACGCGCTGCTGACGCAGCTGGTGAAGGCCGTGCTCATTCGCCGCGCGTTCCTGTAGAAGATGGCGGGGTGGCCTCGTCACCCTTGGGTGCTCGGGCATCTTCTGCGGCGGGCTCGCCTTTAGGCGCTTCGCCGCTTTCAGTCTTCTCTTTGCCCCTGGGCGCTGCTCTCTCAGATTTCGTGTTCTCCACCTTATCGGGGTTCAATGGATCGAAGCCGCGTTGGACGACTTCTTCTTGCCCCTCGCGAATGGCCAGAATCGCCAATCGCCTGTTTTCCGGCGCAAAACGATCTTTCATGTTGATCGGATTGGAATCCGCGTGCGCGAAGACCCCGACCAATTGGGTGCTCGGGATGCCGCTTTCAGCGAGAACTTTGCGCGCGTTGTCGGCGCGCTCGAACGAGAGCTGCCAGTTATCTCGCACGGAGCCTGAGGCGAAAAGGCGGGAATCGGTGTGGCCGTGGATCTGCAGCTTGTTGGGCAATTGTCCGAGAATCGGAGCGAGCTGTTTCAGGAGCTCAATCACGGGTGGTTTCAATGCGGACGAAGAGCGGTCAAACAGGGTGCCTTTTCCGCCATCCAGGATCTGGATCAAGAGGCCATCTTTGGTGATGTCCACGCGAACATTCTGGCTGAGCATCGCCATGCTTTGCGTCATCGAGCGCACCGCGCCCTTCACGTTCTTGCTCGCCAACTCGAAGCCGACGCGTTCCGTTTTCTGCACACCTTCGCCGGCAACGTCGAGAAAACCCCTCTCAGCAATGCCGGAGCCACCCATCATGAGCGAAGGTGCACCCGAGAACATGCCAGTCCGAAAGTATTCGGAAAGCTCCTGCTTGGTCTCGCTATCGGTCTGCGATACTAACCAAAGCACCATGAAGAACGCCATCATGGCCGTTACGAAATCCGCGTAAGCCACCTTCCATGCACCGCCATGATGGGCAGCGTGGCCCTTCTTCTTGACGATGATAATCCGCGGCCGCTCCGCCTGCTTGCCGGCGCTCATTTGTCTTTGATCGCCTTGATCGCGTCTTCCAACTGTTTTAGGCTGGGGCGTTCATCGGGGAAGATCGTGCGGCGAGCGAATTCGAGCGCCACCGAAGCATTGGAGCCGCGCGCGGCCGCAACCAAGCCAGCCTTGATGCAATTCAAGTATCGGCCTTCGGCGCCAGCTTGCACGTCGAGGCTGGCAGCTAGCGGAGCGACCAGACCGTAGCAGAGCAAGATGCCCAGAAAGGTTCCCACGAGCGCGGCGGCAACGTGATGGCCGATCTCTTCAGGGCCGCCGTCCAAGTGAGCCATCGTGATGATAATGCCAAGCACGGCCGCCACAATGCCCAGGCCGGGAAGGGCGTCGCCGGTGGTGCGCAGCAGGCCAATCGAGGCCAGCTCTTCTTCATGCATCGTTTCGATGTCTGTTTCCAACATCGAGCCCACATCATCTGGCGGGCAACCGTCAACCAGCTGTTTGACGCCTTCAAGCAGGAACGTTAATGCGTGGTGGTGGTGGAGCACGCTCGGGTGCTTGGAAAAGAGGCTGCTCTTGTGCGGGTCGCCGAGGTGGTTTTCCATTGCCAAGACTCCGTCTCGACGCATGAGCTGGAACATCCGGTGCATCAGCACCAAGAGATCTAAATAGTCGGAGGCTTTTGGAATATTGGGCTTGAAGGCCTTCTTGAGTGCTCCGAGCACCCGAATCAGCAAGCGGCCAGGCGCCGATACGATGGCCGTACCTAGCGCTGCGCCACCGATGACGATGAGCTCGTTCGGTTGCCAAAGCACGGCAAGCGGGCCTTTCGAGAGCATGAAGCCTCCAATCACCGACCCGAACACGATGATTAAACCAATAATGCTGTTCACGTTCCCAATGGACGACACGTCCCGGGGTGAGCAAAAGGGGTAACTCAAGCAATTCGATCTCAGGCGCTTTTAGCAAAGCGTCAGAATTTCGACGCTTTTGCCTGATCGTAAGTATTTCCGGGCTGGGGTGGTCTTGAGACGTCGAGCAATGGCAACGCCGGTGGCAGCGATCCCACGGGCCTTGTGCTCTCGATCGGTGGTGGCTACGAATGGTGGCTGTCGGATCAGTGGAGCGCCGGAGTGATGGGCAGGCTAATCTACGCGCCCCTTAGTCTGAATGATGTTTCCTACACCTTGGTTGAGCCAGCCGTCGTCGGAACCTTCACCTACCATTGAGGTTCTGTCAGTTGTAAATACGGGCCCAGGCTGTCCGAACGCTGAAGCGTTAGGCAAGCGCGTTGCATCCCTCATGGGCAGTGCAGAGGCGAGTGTCGGGGATTCAAAGAAGCGGGCACAGGTCAGCTATTTAAGAACCAGGAACGGCTGGAGCGTGGAGGTCACGGTTGTGGGCCCGGGGGGAGCGGTGGCGGGGGTGCGTCGATTGGCATCGACCTCTCCCGAATGTTCATCATTAGCGGAACCACTCAGTCTGGTCCTTTCCTTACTATTGCAAGAGCAGGCAGCGAGCGCTGAGCCAACCCCTGTTCCGAATGCACAAGCTGCGTTCCAGGCGCCGTCAGATTCTTGGCACCTGGAGACGGGTCTTACATTCGGCGCAGCCTCCGGGTTCCAACCCGCGCTCAGTTTGGGCCCGAGTCTAGACGTTTGGATCCATGCGCCGCGCCTGTTCTCCATCGTTGCCAGGGGAAGTTGGTACCTGGAGCAACAGCGTGAAACGCAGGGAAAAGGCTTTGCCGTGAGCTACGCGAGTCTGTTTCTTGGAGCCTGTGCCAGCTGGGAACTCCAACGTGTTGCCATGCCCATTTGTCTTGGGCCCGCGGCAGCCCGCGTGCATGCCCAAGGCTTTGGTTACAGTCAGAGTCTTGAAACTACCAAGTACCTAAGCGGAGTCGGTGCGAGCGTGGGCGTGCACTGGCAGGCCAGCGATTGGTTGAGTCTGGGCGGTGACGTGCTGGTTGGGCTGCCGTTTCAGCGCTACCAGTTGGAGTCCGAAGGTCCTTCTGCCGAGGCCCGCCTCCTCTATCAGCAGAAAATGCTGAGCGCGTCCGCTTTCTTGGGATTTGGTGTATCCTGGTTTTAATAATTTGGCATCCCAGGCTCCACATACTCGAGACGATGCAACGAATGAGGCAGCCTCAGGCAGCTGTGTCGTACCGAGCGCGGATGCCCTCACGACCTCTCAGCTATTCGAAGAGTACGCCGCTTTTGCCTTGCGTGCGCTGTTGCACCTCGGTGTCCGCGATGCGGACGTGGAAGATGTGTGCCAGGAGGTGTTCGTCGTCGTTCACCGGAAATTGTCTGATTTCGAAGGCCGTTCTTCGGTGCGCACCTGGCTTTATGGGATCTGCGTGCGAGTCGCCAAAGATCACCGCCAACGCGCCCATCGGCGCTACGAGGAGCCGTGCGCAGCACCACCCAGTGGCAGCTGTGCAGCCACGCAAGAGGTCACGCTCCAACGGGCTCGAGCCCTTCGGGCCTTTGAGCAGGCCTTGGACCAGCTGGATGATGCCAAGCGCGAAGTCTTCGTGCTGTTCGAAATTGAGGGCCTCAGCATGAAGGAAGTAGCAGAGGCACTCGATTGCCCCTTGCAGACGGCCTATTCGCGCTTGCATGCGGCGCGCGAAATCATTCTCGGTGCGATGCAGCTCTTTCACGGGGGCGCTTTGTGACCCACGAGCAAGATCCGCCCCGCTGGGGCGCGGCGACGAATGGCCTGCCTGAGAGCTTGGTGGTGGGGTTGGAAGAGGCGCGAGGTGTTCTGCCCGGAGCAGATCGTCTAGCAAGAATGCGCGAGGGGCTCGCTCCGCTGTTAACTGTAAGTGCTGCAGCGAGCGTGGGAGCCGTTGTGCAGGGTTCCACAGTCGCGCAAGCAGGGATTTCCGGATCGGGCACTATCGCAGGGAAAACCGCAGTTTCCGCAGGCCTGGGCAGCAAGCTGTGGGTGCCATGGCTCCTGTTGGGTGGGGTCGTGGCGGCCACGGTCGTTGGGGTTGTGGCTATCCGATCCGCACAGGTTTCAGAAACTCCTAGCGCGTCGCGGGCACGCAGCGCGATGCCTTCGAGCGCGATGCCTTCGAGCGCGTCAGGTCCGGCGTTGGGCCAAGAGCGCACTCAGGAGGTCGCTGTGCCAAAGCTTCCACGCGTGCACCCGTCTTCAGCGATCGCTGAGTCCGGGCATGAAGCAGGAAGCTTGGCCCCCGAAGCGCGCTTGCTTGCTCAGGCGCGCGCGCAACTTTCCACCGATCCTCGTGCAACGCTCGGTGCCTGCGAACAACATCAACGCGAATTCTCGCGAGGTGTGCTCAGCCAAGAGCGCGAAGTGTTGGCGGTGGAAGCCCTGGTGCGGCTCGGCCGAAGTGCCCAGGCTCAAGCCCGCGTGGCACGCTTTCGAGCCAAATTCTCGGGCTCACCTCACTTACCTAGGTTAGAGGCGCTCGTGTCGACGCAGCAGCCGCTCAAGCAATAGCTTCCGCCGGGGCAACCCAGTTCGCCAGGCTGACCACAGGCGGCTTGGCCTTGGGTACACCGGGATTGGGTGCCCGTGCAGCCAATGGCTGGAGCACCGCTGCCAAAACAAACCTCACACCTCTCACAAAGATTGAGGCAACTTGAAACCTGTGTGCAAGGCCGGCACCGGTTGGGATCTGCGAGGTTGGCGGCGTTGCAGGTTGGGTTCCCGTTCGCATCTTCGGAGCCGATCCACACGGCGTGGTCGAGTTGGGGCGACTTACAGCAGCCAAAACAATCACAACCGTTCGGCGTGATGGCCAGGCAAGTTTGAATACACTGTGGCGTCTGTGCCGTTTGCAGGGCGCTGCAGCTCTGCGAAACACCCTCCACCTTCAAGATGAACGCCGGGTCGTAGCCGCACTTCCCCTGAGAATTGACCGGATCGCGCAGCGGATCGCATTGCAGTGCGTAGTTGCAACCATCATTGCCCGGGCCCAAATCGCCGTCAAAATAGCAATCCTCCGTACAGCGATTGGCTTGCATTGATTTGGCATCAAGAAAGGCCGATTCGGAATCATGGCAGGGCCCCAAGCAATCCGGATCCTGAGAGTCCACCAGGCCATCCGCGTCGTTGTCGATGCAATCGCCGCACGCCAAAACAGACACCCCGCAGGGCCTGATCTGACACACCGCGTTGGAGTCAGCTCCGCCCGAGCTTCCGTCGCGGTCGCGCCCCACCAAAAGCCGAGACTCGCAGGCCGCGGCCACAGCCAGCAGCGGCACGAGATGTAGCAACCAACTCAGCTTGAGTAACGCCTTCAATATTTCAAAACCTTAGCTCATAATTCCGAAGAGGGCCCCCCACTCACGCAGTAAGCCTAGTCAAAAAAAACAAGGCAAGTGCGGTTGTCAGAGTTCCCGGTTTCAAGGGCGTTCGGGCAACGGTCCATGGCTTCCAAAAGGTGTGTTTCCATATGAAATTATCTCATATTTTGGTGGCTATTAGCCTTGTGGCGCTAGGATCAGCAGGCGGTTGTGGTGGAGGGACTGAGGGAAGCGGGGGAGGCCAGTCGTTCGCGGGCGCGGCGACCAGCGGGGTTGGGGGAGGCGCGAATGGGGTGGGGGGATTTTCGGGTCAAATAGGAGGCGCCGGGGCCATCGCCGGCACGGGCCCCATGCTCAATTGTCAGGTGAGCGGAGCCCAGTGCACGAGCAATGCGGATTGCTGCTCCAATTCCTGCAATCCCATGACGCAGCAATGTGCCCCCTCGCTCATTGAATGCAAAGGCGCAGGCTCGCCGTGTGGCAGCTCGATTGAGTGCTGCACGTTAAGCTGCACGGGCGGTGCTTGTAGCGCCAACGCCTGTATTCAAGACGGGCAGGCCTGCCAAACAGCAGCGGAGTGCTGCGGCGGCAGCTGCGATGCGAACAAGTGCACGGCGCTTTCGACTTCCTGTAAGACGGCCGGCAATGCCTGCACGAAGGGCGGCGATTGCTGTTCCAATCTGTGCAATGGGGGCCTGTGCCAAATCGGCGCTTCCTTCTGCGTCCAAGGCAGCGATGTATGCGGCAAAAATGCCGACTGTTGTTCCGGGATCTGCACGATCGCCAACGGCGCCACGCTCGGCTCGTGCAGTGCGCCCCAGGCGGGCTCCACCCGCTGCGGCAAAGTCCATGGCGAGCTGTGCAATGGCTGTGGGGAATGCTGCAGCCGTCTCTGCGCACCTTATGGACCCACCGGTGTTGCGATTTGCCAGCCTGCACAGGGCTGCCGAATTAACGGTGAATTGTGCCGTGAAGATCGAGACTGCTGCGGCGTCGCAGGTACCGGTCTGCCGGGCGAGGGAAATGTAACCTGCGAAAAGGATGCAGGCGCGGAGTTTGGGCGCTGCCGCAATCCGATGGGTTGCAATCCACAGGGCAATATCTGCCACTTCAAGGACTACCAATGCGATAATTCCACGGCCCCGGCGCAGTGTTGCGGCGACACCAATAAAAAGCTCGAATTCTGTCAGCTGGATGCGCTCGGAATTCCACGCTGCAACGGCCTTGGCGAATGTCGCAAAGAAAACGAAACCTGCGCCACGGGCCTCGATTGCTGCACTGGCCAGAACCTCTCCTGCTTGCCGAACGCGTCCGGCGATCTAGCTTGCACCAAGCTCACGACTCCCGAAGCTTGCCAAGTCACCGGTGGCGGCTGCACCGCCAACGCGGATTGCTGCCCCGGTACGATTTGTATGCTTGAGATCGGCGCGTCGCGTGGCATTTGCGGCGTGCGCGAGGTCCCTCCACCAGTTGGAAGTGGCGGTGCTCCGGGAGCCGGCGGCGCGTCTTCGGGCGCAGGTGGTGATCCAGGCGCAGGTAGCGGAGGCGCACCCGTGTGTGCCGAATATGGCCAGTCATGCCTGTCGACTCCGTGCTGCAATGGCGTCCCGTGTTCAGCTGGCCTCTGCGTGTATATTATTCGGTGAGTTAGCGGTTTGGGGGGGCGACCGTCGGCCCAATATCACGAGCCGTATCACCGAAGGTGAGTGATCGGGCCGGCCTTGTTGCAGGCTCGCGCCCACTGGCGGATACGTTGTTGTGGCTGTCAATACAAATGTATTGACAAGGGGCGGGTCCAGCACACACTAGGGTCATGAACGAGCTCAAAAGCTCCCAACTCCAGCTTCGCGTCTCGCCGCGAGAGAAACGCGAGATTCAACGGAGGGCCGAGTCCGCCGGGCTTTCGATGTCAGAGTGGGTCGTCTCGCAACTTTTGTCCAAACAGCATGAAACGTTTCAGGACCTCGTGCGCAATCTCAACCACGAGTCAAGTGAAGCGCCCAACGCATCGTCGTATGCGTTGGCGGCGCTGAACGACTTTTTGGCAAAGCTTTCTGCCCGGGACTTTAAGCGCGCGCTGACGGACCCGTCAGTGGTACCCCACTCCGAGTTCCACCGCGTGTACCTAGCGGCAATGATCGAGCATGCTGCCGTTCAAAAGGGGGCCGAGGTGCCAGCATGGGTTCTAAGTAGCGGCCCCCTCGGCGTTCCGTACTTCGCCACTGAACTCACCAGTCTTCGGCTCCACCTCCTCATGCATTCGCCGCCCGCGTTTCGGCGACGCAATCTGTTCGTGGATGCCAGCGTGGGAGATCGGGTGTGAAGCTTGGTTTGGATCGGAAACGGATCCATGAGCTCTTCGAGCTTCTCAACCAAGAGCTAATAAAAGCAGGGATTCGGGGAGAGCTCTTCTTGGTGGGTGGGGCCGTGATGTGTCTCGTGTACAACGCGCGGGAATCAACGCATGATCTGGACGCGCTGTTTTTGCCAACCGCGGGTGTACGCGCTGCGGCAAGGCGAGTGGCTGGGAAAGAGGATTTGTCTGAGGACTGGCTCAACGACGCAGCCAAAGGTTACCTGAGTGAAAGCGCGGATTTCGCGCCGTTTCTTCAGCTAAGCCACTTGAGCGTGATGACGGCCAGCGCGCCCTATTTGCTAGCGATGAAGTGTCTAGCCATGCGGCTCGGCTGCGAATTCCACGACGAAACTGACGTTCGTTACCTGTTGCGTTACCTCAATATCGAACGCTACGAGGACGCGGTGGACGTAGTTTGCAGCTTCTATCCGCTGCAACGGTTTCCCCAAAAGACACTCTACGCGTTACGCGAAATCCTCGGCTCCGATGATGAAGCCTCGCCGTGAGGATCGAGCACAATCGGGGCAGCACGCACCGAGTCGTGTTATACGGACGGGATGCATTATTGGAGGTCTGCCATTCCGTGTTGGTTCCTGCTCACCTGCGTCAGTTCCTGCGGCACGGAAGCCGCTCGCACTGGCGTTGTGGGTGCCGGAGGAACGTCGACGAGCATGTCTGGCGGTTCGGGTGGCTCGGGCGGAGCGGCGAGTGTGAGCGGCGTTGGCGGGGCCGTTTCGGGTCAGCCCGGAGGGAGCCCAGCGTCCATGTCGGGCGGTGCGCCCAGCAGCCAAGGCGGCGGAGCGCTCGGAGTTGGAGGGCAAACGATGGCTCAAGCAGGAAGTGGAGGAAACGTGCAAACGCCTAATGTGCCCAAAAAAGTGCTGATCTATACCTATCCTCCCACCGGCGAGGTGCCAAATCTCGCCGAACAGGTTTCGATCCTGAGCGCCCAGCTTCAGGCGTGGGGTTTCTCGGTTGAGACTTCGCAAGATCCCGCCATGTTTACCGACGTTAACTTAGGACCTTTTGGAGGGGTGGCTCTGATCAATACCTGCGGAGAACTTTTCGGAGAGAGCAACCCGGGAACAGCCGAGGCGGCGGCCTTGCAAAAGTTTGTGCAAGCCGGCGGCGGCTTGTTTGCCACGCACTGTGCTTCCGTGACGCTCACGGGCGCGCCCGCGAGTGCCCCCGCACCTTACAATAAGCTTCTGGGCGGACGAGGTGGCGACGGCTACTTTGGCGGCGAGAGCACCTGCACCAAGCTCACAGACCACCCCACGAATGCGGCCCTTCCGGCAACATTCTCGTACACGGGTGACACCGACAACACGGACTACCTGGCTCCGGATACAGTGGTGGTGGTGCGCTGCAAGTGGTCAGGCAACGGCGAAAAGGAAGTCGCTGCATCCTGGTATCGCACCGAAGGGCTCGGTCGCATCTTCTTCACAACCTTCGCTAAAACCGACGCGGATCTAAAAGATGCGATGCTGCGCGATCAACATCTGTTCCCTGCGCTTTCCTGGGTGCTTTATCGGTCCCCGATCCAGCAGTAAGCCTTCGCTTTGATCGGTCAGTGAAAGGGTTGCCGGGCCGCGCGGCACGAGCGCTCGGTGAGCAGCCCTTTTCGTTTCTTCGGAGATAGTAAGCATGCTTACTATCGTGATCGCCTTTGAGATGGCTGCCACGCACAAGCTTGGGAGCACCTGGGGGATGTTCAACCGCTGCCCGAACGCGGTCGCGACTCGCAGCGTCAGAATTCCGGCGACCAGAGTTGTTCGGCAGCTCCAGGAACGGTGACGAACAACTGCAAGGCGATGTCGGGGCCTGTGGCTTGGAAGTAGAACACTCGAATTTTGTGCCGTCCCTGGTCCAATGTCACGGTGTTTGATTTGCTAGTGACGGCGTGCACGCCGTCGTTGTTGACAACGAGTTTCCCGTCGACCCAGAGCAGCGAGCCATCATCCGAAGACAAACGGAACACATAGTCGCCTTGGACCTTTACGGAGAACTTTCCGTTGTAGTCGAGCGCGAACGACTTGTATTTGTCGGAAACGCCGGGAAAACCTGAGGTGAACCGGCGTTTGGAGATATTCAGTGCGTTCGTGTACATGATCCCTTCTGGGATGCACCTTCTAACAGAGGCGGGTTGGGCACGAAGCAGAGCGTGCCCTTGAGGGCACCCTTTTGCCCGCTGCCGAAAATTCCGACGCTGCTCACGATAGGGAGGCCGGGTCCGTGCTTGCCGAAAGTGTGTTCTTTGGCTGCTGGCATGAGCCGCCTTGACCTTGTACGATCCATCAAGTCCACCCAGTCTTCTCTCTCCACCAGAGCCTTTTCGTTCTGATCGCTCAACGAATCACCATCCGGCAATGCATAGGGAAAAGATTGCGGTAAGGGCGACGTAGCTAATGGAGGTTCAACAGGGAGCGTTGGTTTCTCTTTTTCCGAAGCAGTTGGTGTTGATGTTTGTGTCGGTGTCGGCGTTGAAACCTGAGGCGCCTGCGCAGTAGGCTTCTCGCCCCAATCTGTGAAGTGCCCAACCAAGAGAATCTGCCGCGCCCTTCGAGCTGAGTTGTGACGCATTCGGCTAAGCGTGCGCGAATTCGGTTGAGCGTCACCTGCACCGATTCGGTCCGTCAAGATCAACGCCACTTCTTGAACGATGTCTTCCGCGAGAGCGTGATCACGCAAGATGGTGAACGCGTACGCAAGCAACGCCTTTCGGTAAGCTTGAATCAAATCGAGCTGGTCCAGCTTCGGTTGGATGAATTCGTTCACGCTAGAGAGTGCGCCCCAAGGTCAAATCTTATCTGATAAACGTCAACGACCTTGAATTTGGCCGAAATCTCGATTGTGCCAACCTGTGCCACTCCTCGGGCCAACTGACACGCGTGTCACGAGGGTTGAAGGGTTCTGGCCCGCAGCGCGGAGAAGGCCCACCCAAAAACAGCGAATGTTCCCAAATCAATAGAGGAGGAGTTGGTGGCACAATTCTCGCACAGTGATCCTTGAGGCTAACGAACAGATGCTTTTCCCGATTCGCTCCCGATTCACGCCCGCCGTCATTTTTTCCGCACTGTTCGCGTATGTGGGTTGCTCCGGGTCGGTTGAGTCACTGGATGGCAGCAGTACAGGCGCAGGAGGAGCCGGCGCAACCGCTGGCAGCCTAGGGGTCACAGGGGGCAGGCAGGGGCCAACCGGCGGTCTTGGTTTTGAGGGGGGCGGCCGGAGCGTGGGACCCGTCGGTGGCTTTATCAGTAGAGACGGGGGCGCGCCGAACGTGGGACCCGTCGGTGGCTTTATCAGTAGAGATGGGGGCGCCACGGGCACAATAGGCGGTAAATCCGCCGGCGGCACAGGTGGGGCACCCACGGGCGGCCAAGCCACGTCGGGCGGCCAAGCCACGTCGGGCGGCCAAGGCAACGGGGATCCGCACCCGACAACGGGCTCGCTTGACGTGTATTGCACTGATCTTGGTGCCTACGCTTGCGCAGGACATGCGCAGAAAGGGCAGCTGGCGTGCGCGGTCAACCCTAGCGGAGTTCCAGTATGGTCGCTCAATGGCAACTGTTCCGGCGCGAACAACTGCGATACGCGGCCAGGCGGGAATGCGGGGTCCTGTCAGCCAATCGTGACCGAGTGCCTCGACAAGAATCCTGGTGCGGTGTTTTGCCGGGGCGTGAGCCGACTGACGTGTGGTCCGGACCTCGTCACCGCCACACCGCTCGACACCTGTGCGACAGGCTTCTTGTGCACCGATGGCATGTGCGTGATCCCGTAGGTTTCGACCGACAGCTGAACCGTGGCAACGGCGCCCGCATCGTGGACACTGCCGTCGTTTCTGGTATCCTGCAATCCTCGAAATGGCGCTCCCACGTACCCAACTTTACGCGAGTCTTTTCTTCTCGATGATGGTCCCAGCCATCTTCGGCTGCGCGAGCGGGGCGAAGAGTGTCTCGGACACGAGCCAGTGGGAGGCGAAGGTGTCGCTCCCCTCGGACGCGAATGGTGCGCTCGATGTTTCAGGGGGCGCTTGGCGCATGATCGAAACCCCAGCGCTTTCCAACCTTCCGAATATTGTTAGAACCCCCATCGGCTGGCTAGCCGCGTCTCGGCGCGGATTGGGAGAAGGGAAGATTGTTGCGGGCTTTGAAAGTGCGCTCTATCGCTCTGACAACGGGATCGACTGGGAGTTGCTGCCGGTTTTCGCCGGTCGTCATGACATTGCAGTGCGCGGCCTCGCGTACGGTGGCGGTCGCTACGTCATGCTCGCGAATCTGAACGGAAGCAGAAGCGCGCTTCTTAGCTCTGAGGACGGTCGAGGTTGGGTTGAAATACACCCGGAGGTAGATCCAGTGCGTAGCCTGCACGCACTGGCCTTCGCTGGGGATCGATTTTTTGCCTGTGGATTTCAAACATGCCTGATCTCAACGAACAGCGAAACCTGGAGGGAAGTCGCTATGACGAATACCCAGCCGTCGGCAGTCGTCTACGGCAATGGTCGGTATCTGTTGGTCGGAAGCGGACCGATGGAGGTTTCGAGTGACGGGCTGACGTTCACGCCGCACGACGTGGACTGTGCGCTTCCAGGCGCTTGCATCATGGATCCAAGTGGTGGTGTGCATCAGGGCTTTCACTCGAATGCCCTGTTTGCCGAGGGGCGTTTCTTTGCCGATCAATTGAGTTCGCCCGATGGAGTCAATTGGCTCGCAGACCCGGAGCGCGCTCCTGTTGCCTATGTGGACGGGCGCTTCATGGGTGATGACGGCTACAATCTGAAAACTTGGCGTGGCGAGGGTACAGTACAAGACGTTCCTGCCATTCGAACCGCTCAAGCGGCGGTGACGGAAGCTGGGCGAGCCATCACCGACGTGGGAGTGTTGGACAACAACGCGCCCATTCCAGCGCGCGTAGAAGTGCCGTTTGATGACGGCTTGACCTGCGAAACTGCCAGTTGCGTCGTGGTGAATGACCGCCTCTATTTGGTGCCTCCGCCAGGCACGGCAGCGTTGCCAGACCGTGTTCCACGTAACGCCGATGGCAAGCCCTTGCTGACCGACGAGTGTCCCGTCTCGGGCATGATTTTTTGCCAAAACTACGCGGATCGCACTGGATGCGTGTGCCACCACGAAGCACCTCGTGGCCCAAGCAGTTGCCAGGACGTTAGCCAGTATCGATGCGAAGGTCGCTTTTCAGCTCGGCCTGACGAATGGCAAATAGCGGAGGTGGCCGACGCGGGCTGCAGCTGCAATGGGCTCGACCCTAGCCAACCCGAAAGTTTCGGGCTCGATTGCAAACCCGGTGAGGCTCGCCCCTGCGTCGCCCCTTTGCGCTGCTTGGCGATCGACCCACCCCCCTCATCCGGTATCCCCTTTCCGCAGCGATATGTGTGTTCAGCTGCCTGTCAGGTCGATGCGGACTGCCCATCCTGGGAAGCTACAGGTTTCTGCGCTGGACATGTGTCGTTACGCTGTTCGAACGGAAGCTGTCAGCCGCGGGCGTGTCAGTAGGGCCCTTGACCCGCCCTTGCCTCGCCCTTGCCTCGCCCTTGCCCCCCACTCTAAGTTTCAAACGGCAGTCGAACCGTGGCCACGGCGCCCGCATCGGGATGATTCTTCAACTCTAGCTTGCCACCATAGGATTCAACGCACGCTTCGCACTTGGCTTCGCGCGTTCGCTATGGCAAACAGAGGGCACCATGGCCTACAGCAATTTTGATCCGGACTACGTGTTCTCACACCATGTCGCCAGCCCAGAGCAGCGGGCGCACTACGACGCGATCCATACGGGCGCCAAGGAGTTCGCTCGAGTGCTCTTGGCACATGTCCCCGAGTGCACCGACCGCGACACAGCATTTCGCTTGCTGCGTGAGTCTTCCATGATCGCGTGTGCAGCCGTGGCGCTCGAAGGCCGTTTTAAGTAACCCCCCACTTTTCTGAGCCATCGCCACCCATGCACGAAGATCACCGTTTCGTTATCTTGGAAACGAAGTTCGCCTACCAAGACAAGCTCGTCTCAGACCTGAACGATGCGCTCATCGCTCAACAGAAGCAGCTCGATGCGATTCTTGCCCGGCTGCATTACTTGGAGGGGCAATTCAAGAACGGCGCTGGGGACGCCGAACAGCCCGCGAACGACCCGCCGCCTCACTATTGAAGCGGCAAAATGCCCCCAGGCTGGCTGATAGTAAGAGAAAACACCTTTGGGATTGGACTCTGGGCGAAGGTGTGGCTAATAGCGCCACCAAGAACGCGCCCTCACCCGGCAATCTTTTGATCCCCGAACGAGAACACGGCAAGTCATGACGGACCTCTCCACATACCGCAATATTGGCATCTTCGCGCACGTTGACGCAGGCAAGACGACGACGACCGAGCGTATCCTTAAGCTCACTGGCAAGATCCATAAGATGGGTGAAGTGCACGATGGCGCGGCGACAACCGACTTCATGGTGCAGGAGCAAGAGCGCGGCATCACCATTCAATCCGCTGCGACTACCTGCTTTTGGGCAGGGCATCGCTTCAACATTATCGACACTCCCGGACACGTGGACTTCACGATTGAAGTTTACCGTTCGCTCAAGGTGCTCGATGGCGGCGTCGGTGTGTTCTGCGGTTCGGGCGGTGTGGAGCCCCAATCGGAAACGAATTGGCGTTACGCGAACGACGCGAAGGTGTCGCGCATCATCTACGTCAACAAGCTGGATCGCTTGGGTGCGGACTTCTACCGCGTCGTGGGCCAGATCAAGACCGTTCTCGGCGCCAAGGCGCTCGTCATGGTGCTGCCGATCGGTATCGAATCTGCCTTCATTGGGATCGTCGACCTCCTGGAGCGCAAGGCGTACGTCTGGGACGATTCGGGGCTGCCTGAGAATTTCAAGGTCACCGACGTTCCGGCAGACATGGTGGCTGACGTTGAGAAGTGGCGTGGTGAGATGATCGAGACTGCTGTCGAGCAGGACGACGCGGCCATGGAAAAATACCTGGCGGGCGAAGAGGTTGATATTCCCACGATCAAGGCGTGCATTCGCAAGGGCACCATCAATCTAACGTTCTTTCCCACCTATTGCGGGTCCTCCTTCAAGAACAAGGGCGTGCAGCACGTACTCAACGCGGTGGTGGATTACCTACCCAACCCCACCGAAGTCCAGCCGCAGCCTGAGGTCGACCTCGAAGGCAACCCAACTGGCAAGTTCGCGATCGTCACCGCCGAAGCACCCTTCCGTGGCCTCGCGTTCAAGATCATGGATGATCGCTTCGGCAGCCTCACCTTCACCCGCATCTATTCAGGAACCATTTCCAAGGGCGACACCGTTCTCAACACCTTCACCGGCAAAGAGGAGCGAGTGGGTCGAATGGTGGAGATGCACGCCAACGATCGCACCATGATCGACACGGCTCAGGCCGGTGACATCGTGGCGCTCGTGGGCTTGAAGAACGTCCGCACCGGTCACACGCTCTGTGATCCGAACAACCCGGCAACGCTTGAGCCGATGGTGTTCCCCGATCCAGTTATCTCGGTGGCGATCGCACCGAAGGACAAGACCAACGCCGAGAAGCTCAGTAACGCGCTCGGCAAGATGGTGGCCGAGGATCCGTCCTTCCACGTGGAAGTGGATCAGGAGTCCGGCGAAACGATCCTGAAGGGCATGGGCGAGCTCCACCTAGACATCAAGGTGGATATTCTGCGCCGCACACACGGCGTTGAAGCCACCGTAGGCGAGCCGCAAGTGGCCTACCGCGAAACGATCACCGAGCTGGTCGAAGACAGCTACACCCACAAGAAGCAAACGGGTGGTTCCGGGCAGTACGCGAAGATCGAGTACATCATCGAACCGCTGCCGCAGGGTTCCGGCTTCGTTTTCGAATCCAAGGTTACCGGTGGCAACATTCCGAAAGAGTTCATTCCAGCGGTTGAAAAGGGCTTCAAGAGCTTGGTCGGGAAGGGCCCGCTCGTTGGATTCCCGGTACTCGATTTCAAGATCACGTTGACGGACGGCGGGTACCACGCGGTGGACTCCTCTCAGATCGCATTCGAATCCGCCGCCAAGGCCGCCTATCGGCAGACAATGCCCAAGGCCAAGCCCGAGCTCTTAGAGCCCATCATGAAGGTGGACGTGTTCGTGCCCGACGACAACGTGGGCGATGTCATCGGGGACATCAACCGCCGCCGCGGCATCATGAAGAGCCAAGAAGCCACGCCCATCAACGTGCGCATCAAGGCGGATGTGCCACTGAGCGAAATGTTTGGCTACATCGGTGATCTGCGCTCCAGCACCTCAGGGCGCGGTCAGTTCTCGATGGAGTTCAGCCACTACGCCCAATGCCCGCGCAACATCCTCGAGAAGGTCAAAGAGGAAGTGAAAGCGCGCGAGCTCGAGAAGAAGAAGTAAGGGATCTCCTGAGCCGTCGGTTGCAACAGTAACCGACGGCCGCCGACATAGGATCTCTCGGGGTGCTTCCAATGTGTTAAGAGCGCCCTGAAATGTGGCTGCTCGCGCTCACGTGGTTCGTCCTGCTCGCGAGCATCGGATTTACGTTTCCGTATTTTGGATTGTACTTGCTGGATGTCGCCAAGCTGAGCGGCAGCGAGGCAGGTGTGGTGCTGGCCATTATTCCAGTCATGTCCGTGCTCTTTCAGCCGATCTTGGCTGCACTTTCGGATCGCAGTGGAGCGCGCACACGGGTTCTTGCGGGCTTGGCGCTGGCTTCCTCGGCAGCACTGTTGCTCATGTTCGTTGCGCACGGCTTCTGGGCGCTCTTGCTCAGCACCGCGCTCTTTGCCTTGTGTTCGGTCACACTGGTGCCGGGGCTTTGGGCTGTGTCGTTTGCGATCACAAGCCCGGTGAGCCCACGCGCGCTCGGCTACGTGCGAGCCGTGGGTACTATTGGTTTTGGTGTTGCCGTGGTTGGGTTTCCGTGGCTAGAGCCACTGTTGACGCAAGCCGATGTGCCTTGGCTACGCTTGCCAGTACTCTCGTGGACATTGCCATTGTCCGCGATCAGTATGTTCCTCGCGGCGTTAGCTTTGGGTGCCTTGCCGCGCGGGAGTGATGTCTCGACCCGTGCCAGTTTGAAAGATCTGACGGCGCTGCGGAAAAATGGGCCATTTGTGCGCCTGTTGCTCGTGATGTTTTTTGCGTTTTTGGGCCTCCACGGGCCGACATTGTTTTTCCCCGTGTTGATCCAAGCCAATGGCGGTGGGGTGAGTGCTGTGGGTCACATGTGGCTCATCATGCTGGCCTTAGAAGCACCGCTCGTGATGGTCTTTGGTAGCAGCGTCAAGAAAATTGGCATCCGTAGAATGATGTTGATCGGTTTGATCGCAGGCGCCGTACGCTGGCTACTTTCGGCGTGGCTTGCCGATCTTGCCTGGATCAGCATCGTGCAAGCTCTCCATGGCGTCACCGTTTGGGGCACAGTGCTCGGCGCCGCAGCGTACGTTGACGAAGAATGCGAATCGAGTCAGCGCTCTACCGCGCAATCACTGCTCTCCGTCGTGGGTGCGGGGCTGGGCGGCATGTGCTCCAGCCTGATTGCAGGTTGGCTCGTGCAGCACTTGGGGCCGAAATCTCCGCCATTTTGGGGTGGCCTGCTCACGCTTGGGCGGCCTTGAGTGTGTGGTGGATATTGCCGGAATCGAAGGGGCGGAGGAGCGTCGCGGGGGTCCGTTCTTGAATCCAGGTGGCGGGCCCAAAGGTCCACGATGCACGCATCGCCGCTCTGTGTTTGCATCATCGGGTCAGCGAGCTCTGGACGGCGGATCGAGATTTCGGGCGTTTTCCGGAGCTCACGACGCGCAACCCTTTGGTGGTTTAGTTATTCGGCGCATTCGCGCGCAAACGGCAACACATCATCGATGAGGCATTTCATGTATTCGAGCCCCACTAAGTAGCGGGGGCCGAGCCTGTCGCCCACCGGCAGCCACGTACCCTTGAGGACTAGATTGTGCATCACTTCGACGTACAGCTGGCCGCCCGCACGCGCCGTCCATTCGGGATCGCCTAAGAGTCCGTAGCTGGCGGCGCCGCCACCAAAGCGGGTGAATACGGTGCTGTTGCGAATCAGTGAAAGTCCGAGATCCGCACCGAAGGAGCTGTCAGAGACAAACGCAGCCGTCGTGAAATACCAGTTGGGAACATTCAGATGCACGCGCTGCCCCAAATCACCGCGCACGATCGTGGAGGTACTGAGAGCGAGATCCAGGCGCCCACCAGCTGCGATGTCCCACTTCAAACCGCCGTAGCCGGTGTTGCCGGAGGAAACCCACGGCGAAGCCAACAGATGAAATCGTTTTGGCCAGATGCTGTTCCCGGATAGAGGGATCTGGCCAGGGACGCCGTTGCAGCGCCCCGGATGTGTTTCGTCCAGGCCGTTTGGGCAATGCTCGGGCTTGGTTGGAACCCCGCACTCGCCGGCTTGCGGCGCTTGTGGAAGCGGCCCGGGCAAGCAACCGAGCACGCTGCAGCTCGCATCCGCAGGCAAATACTCGAGCTTTCCATCATCGCCCTCATGGCTCGCACGTGCACACGGCTTGTCGGCGTAGAGTTCTAGAAGTTGCGCGTCGCTGAGCGAAGCTGGCGCCACTTTGGACACGGACGATTCAGCGAGAGCAGGCGTGCTGACGATGAGCAAGCTGAGCGCCATCAGAGTGGCGGTGTAACTTGAGTGAGTGAACCGCGTCATCGTCATCCTGCCAGAAGGCGGCGTGTGAGCTCGCCCACGTAGGTATCACTCAAGAGGAAGGCGTGCTCTGCGATCGTTTCGCGCGGCCCGATTTGATCCACCAGCTGCCGTTCGATGGGAGTCAATCGGTTCAGCGTGGGCACACTCGGCACGAGCGAATCTCCGGGCGCTCCGCGATTAGCAAAGCCGATCGTCCGATCAGGATTGAGCACGGCGTGATCCCAAGTGGGGCGATTGGTGGCTAACACGATTGAAACTTTGACCTGCGCCATTTTTTCCAATGGGCGGCGCAAATAGCGCTGTTTGGTCTCGAGTGCGCGCGCCAACAAATCAGCTGAAATATCAGGATAAGCTTGCCACGAGGCAGCATGAAGAAAACCTGTGGCGGCCGGCTCCTGATTCTGTTGCCGAAGCGCAGCGCGGAAATCCGGCAGCATCTGATACAGCGCCGGCCACGTCCGCGAAATCTTCTGAAAGGAGCTGCTCACAGCTTCCCCGAGCTGCTCCCCACGCACCAGCGCGTGCGCGGCGTTGAGCGTCCCGTACAGCGGCACCCCCACCAACACCAAACGCCGAACTAGATCGGAGAAGGCCGTGGCATCTCCGCCATACCGCGCCGCCAAGAGCTTGCTCGCCGCCACTGCTACGAGACCGCCTTGCGAGTGCGCCACGATGCACCACTTTCCACCCTGAGGGCGCCGTTCGGTGAGGAGATTTATCAGGCGCGTCGCGCTGTGCACGATATCGCCCCGCCAGTCGTAGCGAAACGGCAGCACGTTGGACGGAAGCTCACGGTACGCGAGCGACAACACGGGACCGGGCGTGACCTCCACGCCGGGAAGCAGCGAGGTTTTCACGGGGGCGGCTTGGCCCGTTCGATGCTGCATGCTGAGCAGCGGTTCGATCTCTCCCAAGGCGCCGCCTGCTTGACTCAAGAGAAAAGCTTGGCCCTGGAGCATCACAGGATACCCCAAATCCGCGCCATTTTGGAGAAGTTTAAGGCCGCCTGTGCCCGGTATCAGAAGCGTAGTGTCTGCCATCGCGACCTCCCTCAACGGTGCTAATGGCGGTTCACTTCGCAGGTGCGTCAGCGGGCATTTGCATCTCCGGAGGCAACTTAACTCCCGGAGGCAGTTTGAAACCTGGAGGCAGCTTGAAACCTGGAGGGAGCTTCATGCCCTGCGGCAACTGCATACCCGGTGGCAACTGAGCGCCAGGTGGTAGCTGTGTGCCCGGCGGCAAGCCTCCGTTCGCTGGAGATCCGAAGCCAGCACCGGGCAGCCTAGCGCGGCCCATCGCTTGAGCCATGAACCCCTGAATGGCTTGCTCTAAGCTGAGAACCTGATAGCCCACTGGGATTGCGAATAGGGCAGCGTCGAGCGGCTTGGGCTCAAGCTTCGTGAGCTCGATCCGCATGGCTTCCTTACCCTGCTCAAATACCACCGCTCGGAGGGGCAAATGTTTGCCATCGGTGAGGTCTGCCATCCAAGCATAATCTGCAGGCATCGCCGCCGTGATCGGAAGCCGGAACCACGAGCTCCCCTCATCGGAAATGCAGGCCACAATCTTATTCTGCTTCTTCGGATTGGTGACTTCCCACTCCTCGCAGTCGCGCCCAATCACTCGGTCTTTCCGACCCGTTTTCAAAATCTTGGGTGGCTCTTCCTTCACAACCGCATCTTCGTGGCTTGGAGCGAAGCGAGACTTCAATGACTTCACTTGCTCGCCAGCTTTATCCAGGTCCAACAGCACCACTTGCTGTTTACCTTCCAGCACCGCGTGCAGCTTTTTATCCGGTGTGTTCAATACGACGTAAACCTTGCCACCCAACTGTTGAGTCATCTCCGCATCGAGCGGCAAGTCGACACGCACCTTGCCGGCCTTGATCAATAAGTTAAAAGGTGGGATCGGCTTTTCTTTGGGTTTCTGGCTCTTTATCAAGATGCCGACTTCACCCTCGAACGAACTCAAGGCTCCTAGCTTTTCGGCGGGAGCGTTTTGAGCCACGGCGGCTGATCCGGAAGGGGCCGCACCGCCGTCCTTTTTGCCGAACAACCTATCGCACCCGAGCGCCCCGCAAACCACAAGCGCCACCATCGAACCAATGGATCCAAGTTTCATGGGCGCGGAGTGTACTCCAAGAGGTGAACACGCCGGAATCTTTGCAACGGAGAGGGTGTAAGGCGGCCACCCGACCGTGCGTTCTGGCTGTGTGAGTTCGTTGTTCTCAGGTATTCTGCTGCGTTGAGAGGTGAGGTCGATATGAAGAAATTAGCTGCATGTTGGGTGTTGTTGGGCGCTTTTGGATGCGGGGCAGCCCAGCAAGCAACGCCGGAGGCTTCGGGCAATGCTGACGCGAATGGGGCGTCAACCACGGCGAAGGGTGGGGCAGCCGTGCCAACTACTGATCTCACCTTGGCAACCGGTGCGGATAACTCTGACCCACGGCAGACGGGCGATAATGAAGAGTGGGGCATTCTCGGTGGACCCAGCTATGCGAGCGTTGTCGAACATGTGGTGGGCATGGCCAGCAACAGCGAGCTCTCTGCGGCCGTGACGCGACGCGGGCTCTCACTCATGAACGTGATGTGGGAAGACACGGGGCGCGCCGAAGGCTCGGCTCTGGGCCCCAACATCACCGACCTCACGTTGCAGGTTCGTTACCGGGCAGCGGGCAACGACCAAGAGCAAGCTGGCCTATTGCCAGTGATTCGATTACCTAACTTTGAAGACCGTACGGGCGACATTCGAGCCGATAAGTTCTTCGTGCGTATTGGCAACCAGCGCGATAAAACAAATTTGAAGACGGTGGCGCTCACTGACGTACTCAAAAATATTCGGGGATACCTGGCAACTCCGTGGTCGTTGCGCGGCAGCGGCAACCTTCTCGCACCTCGAGACACGCACTTCTTGGTGAGTGCTCAGGCTGTTTTTCTGCCCATTCCGAAGAAAGGCCAGGCCGAATTCAACCCGGTTGTTTTCAATTATCAGTCGGCGCCGGGCTCCCCGGCGGTGCTCACACTGCTCGTGACACGCCAAGGCACGAGCATCACCGCGATTGAGAACAGCCCACAAGACAGCACCACTTCCGGTTACGGCCAGGAGCTTTACTTCAACAACGAAGGACAGCGCGCGGCTTTCACCGCCGAACGCAAACAGGATGTGGAGCAGCGCATCAGCGCTCAAGGTGGGCCCAAAACGGCGGATGACAAGAGCGCGTTAGCGCGCGGAGCGGACGTGCTATTTTTGGTACAAATACCACTCAAACATCAGAATCGCGGTTACCTGGGTGGCCTCGGTTCGAGCGGCCCGAGCTCGATGGCAGAGGCTCAGGCGCCCTCCGTAGCGCCCAAGGCGATGGCCAGCGACGGCGCCGGAATGAAACGGAGTGATGTGGAGCAAGCCGTGCTCGGTCACGGCAAAAATCGCGGGCCTTTCCTTGAGGGCAACGATTTAGCTCTCGAGCGCGATCCGAGCTTCCCGATCCGCATCACGGTTCAATTCTACAAGGCTACCAGCAATGGTGTGGTGAGCGAAAAGGACCTGGATGGCATTGCGGCATCGATCGGTAGCGTCTACGAACATGCCGATTATGTCGGCTCTTTGGTGGTGCCCGAGGGCGACCGCGCGCGCCCTACCGAGTGGCAAAAAATGCCCCGGCAGTGGTTCCCTTGGTGATAGCCGCCGAGTGCGTTAAGCCACCCGCCTCAAATGGCCCTCATCCGTTGCGATTTCTTTTCTGAAGCCCTTGGTCTGTGGACTTCGATGGACGTGATCCTGCCCCAGGGGTCGCAAATATCCCGGGGTGGTGATGGCCATCCCACGCTCTATCTCTTGCATGGGCGCTCGGATGACCACACGGTCTGGCAGCGCTGGACTGCGATTGAGCGTTACGTGCGTCCCACGGGCCTGGCGGTGGTGATGCCCAACGTGCATCGCAGCTTTTACACCGACATGCAGCAAGGTGGACGTTATTTCGAGTTTGTGAACGATGAGCTGCCGGAGGTGGCGCGTGAGCTCTTTCGGCTTTCCGCGCGCCGGGAGGATAACTTTGTGGCAGGCCTCTCGATGGGCGGCTACGGCGCGCTCAAGCTCGCCATGCTGGAGCCCGATAAGTTTGCGGCAGCGGCAGCGCTCTCGCCAGCGACCGATATTCGCCAGCGCTATCAGGATGGGACGGCGCTCGATAAATCCGAATATCTGCGCATTTTTGGCGACATCGCGCAGCTGACAGCACCGGAAGACCTATTTGCGCTTGCCCGTGAATTTGCAGCCCACGAAGGAGTCAAGCCTCGACTCTACCAGTGCTGCGGCACTAGCGATTTTCTTTACGACCAGAACGTACGCTTTCGGCGCCACGCTCAAGAACTCGGCGTTGAGCTAACGTACGAGGAGCATCCTGGGTTTGGGCACACCTGGGACTACTGGGATCGCCAAATCCGGCATGTGCTCGAATGGATGGGCTTTGCACCGGGCGCGTAACGCAGCTTCTCACTGGTTGCGAGCACAGCGCAGGCCAATCACAAAATAATGATTCGCCGGATAATCCTCCAAGATTGCTGAGGACTTGACCAGATCAGCTACATTGTTCCAAGCGCCGCCCCGCAACACACGCAGCTCGCCTGATTCAAGATTTGAGCAATCGTTGCAGGGCATCGGAAAGGCGCGCGCCCAATCCAAAGCCCATTCTCGCACATTCCCCGCGAGATCGGCTTGCCCATACTTCCCATCGCCCAAAGGCTTGCTACCCACATTCAGAAAATCGCTGAGGCCGCAGCCTGGTTGCCCATCACCCCAACAATCCCCCATGGAATAGTAGCTGGCATAATCGGGAGTGATCGTGGTGTCCGTGGCTGGCACCGACCACGGATACTCTCGTTGCTCATTGCCAGCCGTCGCTGCGAAGTTCCACTCTGCCAACGTTGGCAGGCGGCCGCCATCCCAGGCGCAGAAGGCGAAGGCTTCGTACCAATTCACGCAGTTGATCGGACGCGTTTCGTTGGCGCCGGGCTCCGTCGTCCAAGTTTGACTCTGCCTATCGCAGCGCAGTGCCAAGCCGAAACGCTCGGTGCTTTCTGGCAGAAATTGCGTCCAATCAGCCATCCAACCCGACTTCGGGATCAGCGGATGTTGCCCGAACCCGACGCTCGGGTTACCGGCAGCACGCCAGGTATTAAATTCCGACACAAATTTCCGGAAACGGCCAACGTTGACCTCGTACTTGTCCAAGTGAAAAGCAGAAACAGTGGCCTGTAGCGCGGCATCATTGTTGCGAAGGAAGCTGCCACCGGGTACCGGCAAACTCTCGCAGCAATCCCCAGCGCTGAGTGCGCCACAGGTTTTTGGGAGATCGGTGCAACTCGGAGGTGTCGCCGTCGCAACTGTTGAAGGTTGCGCGGGGGGGCCGCTGCACGCCGCACCCAGCACGGCCAATGCTAGCCACGCCCCCGTTTGGCTAAGCGACACAGAGAAACGCGACACCAATCCGCCAGAGCATCCCTCCCGCGCCGCGCTCCAGATAGTTGTCATGCTTACTATCCTAATCCGCGCACGAACCCCTCGCACCCACCAATTGCACTCCAAATCCCCGCTCCCTATTCGTGCCGCAGTGCCTCGATCGGATTCATGCGCGAGGCTTTTCGCGCAGGAAAGAAGCCAAACGCCACGCCAACCGTCGCGGAGAACACAAATGCGACACCGATGATCTCAGGCACAACGGCAAATGGCAGGTTGAGTGCGCGTGCGCCCATAAAAGAAGCGAGCAGACCCACGGCGACACCGAGTGCACCCCCAAGAATTGAAAGCGTGACCGCTTCAATTAAGAACTGGAGTAGCACTTCTTTGCCACGAGCTCCAATTGAGAGGCGAATGCCGATCTCGCGCGTTCGCTCCGTCACTGACACTAGCATGATATTCATGATTCCGATCCCACCGACGAGCAGGCTCACGCCAGCGATAGCTCCTAAAAGTGCCGTGAGCGATCCAGTGATTCGGCCGAGCATGCTGCTGATTTCCTGCATGTCTTGCACCGTGAAATCATTGGCTTGGCCTTCAGCGATGTGACGCCGCTCCCGCATCAATAGCTCGATTTGCTGTTTTGCCTTGATGGTGACTTGGTCGCTCTTGGCACTTACAAATACGGTGCCCACGTCAGTGTTCCCTGAGATGCGACGCTGGAATGCCAAAAGTGGCATGACGATAAAATCGTCCTGATCTTGCCCAAAGGTAGAAGGCCCCTTGGCAACCAGCACACCCGTCACCAGGCACGCCGCAGAACCCACGCGAATCGACGCGCCCAGCGGATCCAAACTTCCAAACAGCTCTTTTCTAACCGTGGCACCGAGCACGCACGCTAAAGATCCTTTGAGTTGAGTCTCTGAAAACAGCTCACCCTCGGCCAGCACGAAACGCCGCACGCTGAAGTACTCATTGGTCGAACCATTGGCCACGGTATTCCAATTCTTGTTTCCAAACACGGCCAACACCCCACGGCTGGCCGTGGGTGCGACCTCCGCCACCGCTTGCACGTCGCGTCGGATCGCAGTGGCATCTTCGAGCTTCAACGCTGTCGCCGAAGCGGCTGTGGGACCCCGCCGGTCACTGCCTGGAGCCACGATCAGGAGATTGGTCCCCATACCTGAGATCTCTTGGGTGATCTTTGCTGTCGCGCCACGCCCGAGCGTTACCATAGCGATCACGGAAGCCACTCCGATCACGATGCCCAGGGTTGTGAGGACGGAGCGCAGCGTGTTGCGGCGGATCTCACGCAAGGCCATGATGATGGTTGCCCAAATCATCGGCCCGTTTTCCTATCGTCGGTGATGCGACCATCGGTGAAGACAATGATGCGCGTCGCGTATTGTGCGATATCGTGTTCGTGCGTCACCATCACGATCGTCAGTTGGCGAGTCTGATTGAGCTTTACTAAAAGCTGCATAATATCAGCCTTTTTGGCCGAATCTAGATTGCCCGTGGGTTCGTCGGCGAGCAACATCTGGGGCTTGCTCACCATGGCCCGGGCAATGGCGACGCGCTGCTGTTGCCCTCCAGACAATTCGGCCGGCGTATGCAAGGCACGATCTCGAAGCCCCACTTCCTCCAAAGCCTGAAGTGCTAGCAATCGGCGTTCTTTACTGCCCAGGCGGCGGTAGACTAACGGCAATTCAACATTTTCAAGCGCGCTCGTGCGCCCCAGGAGATTGAAACCCTGAAATACAAATCCCAGATAATTGCGGCGCAGGAGCGCCAACTGATCAGCCGAGAGCGCACCCACGTTGACGCCGCGAAACAGGTATTCGCCGGCACTGGGCACATCGAGGCAGCCGAGCATGTTCAGGCAAGTGCTCTTTCCCGAACCGCTCGCCCCGGTAACGGCAACAAATTCTCCGTCTTCAATGCTGCAGCTGACGGCATCGAGTGCGCGCACCTCGGAATCGGCCTTGCCGTAGATCCGCGAGACGGCCCGGAGCTCCACCAAAGGCACGGCCCCCGGTGCGCTCGACATCAATGGGGTTCCTTCACATCCACGAGCACCGGCTTACCCTCAGAAAGCCCAGGAACAGGCTCGATAATCTCCGTGCGCGCGCCGTCGGAGGCCCCGATCTTGAGCGTGATCGCGCTCGGCCCATTCGGACTTGGTACCCACACACGGTGGCTTTTATCGCCTGCCAAGCCTGCCTTCTTGGGCGCTCCAGCAAACCCCGCGGCGGGTATTGGCGGCGTGAATCTGAGCGCGGCATTGGGAACACTGAGCACGTGCGGGCGCGTTTCTGAAATGATGGTCGCTGTGCAGGTCATGCCTGGCTTGAGGAGCTTAGAGCCATTGTCCACCTCGAGCACTGCTTGATACGTCACCACATTCTGCGATGTCTTCGGCTCGTTGTAGAGTGAGAGCACGCGAGACTCAAAGGTCCGCTCCGGGTAAGCCTCTACCGTGAACGTGGCGCGAGCGCCCTCATGAACCCGCCCCACGTCGGCTTCATCGACATCGACCGTGAGGCGCATGCGTGTGAGATCTTGGGCCAAGCGAAAGAGAACTGGAGTTGAAAAACCAGCTGTCACCGTTTGACCGGGTTCCACCAATTTCGAGAGCACGACGCCATCGATGGGGGATACAATCGTGGTCTTTCCGAGCCTTGATTGCGCAGATCTCAGCGAGGCCTGTGCCAATGAAGCATTCGCTTTGGCACTCTTCAGATTCGCTTCTGCGCGCCCAAGGCCGGCCGTGGAAGCTTCAGCTTCGGATTGCGAAGCGACGCCCTCTTTCAGCATACGCTGGCTGCGCTGAAACGAAGCCTGACTCTCCGTTAAGGTAGCCTTCGCCAGCAGGATCGCCGCTTCCGAAGAGATAACCTGAGCGGCTGATTGTTCGACGGCAGCTCGCAGTTGCTCCGGGTCAATCTCCGCCAGCACTTGCCCGCGCTTCACGACATCATTCGTCTCGACGTTCACTTTGAGTAAACGCCCCGTGACTTCGGCACCGACCTCGACCGTCGTCAGAGTTTGCAGCGTGCCCGTTGCTCGAACGGTGACTTGAATGTCCGTGCGTTGCACGAGGGCACTTTCAAAGACTGGCCCCGCGGCAGCTTGGTTCTTGCGCCAGAGGATGACTCCGACTGTAAGAACTCCCAACACCAACAGTGTGAGCAGCGCTGGGACAAGCCTCTTCAGTGTGGAACGCGGTCCGGCTCCCACCACGCGGAGCACTTCTGCGCTCGGATCCAGTTTCGGCGACGCGCTCATACTCGGATTCTAAGGCCTGGCATTCCTACCGCAGCACCACCGGGCATGTCGCAGAATTCGCCCAGCCGCGTCAGAATTTGGCCAAGAAACCCCCGGCTAGCGCAAAGGCCCGTGTTTCAAGGTGGGAAGCCCTTGCACCCTGCCCCGATCCTGCTCTAGTCCGCCCCCTGAACTACCGCTGCCGGCCCTCGAAGCACGCTTCTTGAGCCGCCTCTGGCTGGTTCTGGTTTGGTGCTGGTTGTGTGGAGGTTTCTTAGTGTTCTCAAAGCTTTTTTCCTTGTTCCCTCGGTCGTTGCAGGCGCTGGGCGCAGTGCTCGGCGTCGCGCTGTTTTGGCCATCGCTCGCGAGAGCTGCTGACGGTGAAGCTCCCGTTCACGGCGGTGAGGCCAACCTCGTGGTTCCCGATCTGAGCTCTGTTGAGATGCTCGGTATGCCTGGCAGCACGTTGCTCAGCTACGGGCTCATCGTGTGCGTGCTCGGGCTCGTGTTTGCCTTCCTCACATTGCGCCAAATCCGCGACCTACCAGCGCATCGTTCGATGAAGGAAGTCAGCGCGATTATCTGGGAAACTTGCAAAACATACCTGATAACCCAGGGCAAGTTCCTCCTCGTGCTGGAGCTGTTCATCGGCAGCATCATGGTCGTTTATTTCGGTGTCCTGATGGACAACGACGCCATGCGGGTGCTCATCATTCTGGGTTTCAGCTTAGTGGGCATCGCGGGCAGCTACGGCGTGGCTTGGTACGGCATTCGCATCAACACCTACGCCAACTCGCGCACCGCATTCGCCGGTCTGGCTGGTAAGCCCTTCCCGGTGTACGCCATCCCGCTTCGCGCCGGCATGAGCATCGGCATGCTGTTGATCAGCGTCGAGCTCCTGTTGATGCTCTGCATTCTGCTGTTTGTGCCTGGGAACCTCGCTGGTCCGTGCTTCATTGGCTTCGCGATTGGCGAGTCATTGGGCGCTTCAGCCTTGCGCATCGCGGGCGGCATTTTCACTAAGATCGCCGACATCGGGGCGGACCTGATGAAGATTGTGTTTGGCGTCAAGGAAGACGACGCGCGCAATCCTGGCGTGATCGCGGACTGCACGGGCGACAACGCGGGCGACTCGGTTGGACCGAGCGCCGATGGTTTCGAGACCTACGGCGTCACCGGCGTGGCTCTCATCTCGTTCATCTTGCTCGCCGTCCCCACTGAAGCGGTCCAAGTGCAGCTCTTGGTTTGGATCTTCGCCATGCGCATCATGATGGTGGTCGCGAGCGCTGCCAGCTACCTCCTGAACGAGCTAATCCAGAAGGCCACGTACGGTACGGCCGACAAGATGGACTTCGAAAAGCCCCTCACGCAGCTCGTGTGGCTCACCTCGATCGTTTCGGTTGGACTCACCTTCCTCTGTTCCTATCTGTTGATTCCGGAGCTTGGCGACGGAACGCTCTGGTGGAAGCTCTCGATCATCATCTCCTGCGGAACTCTCGCTGGAGCGATCATTCCGGAAGTGGTGAAGGTCTTCACCTCGACAGGTTCCGCCCACGTCGATGAGGTCGTCACGGCTTCGCGCGAAGGCGGCGCCTCCCTGAATATTCTAGCCGGCCTCACAGCGGGGAATTTTGCCGCTTTTTGGCTCGGGATCATCATTGTCGCGTTGATGGGTGTTTCCTATATCGTGAGCCTCGAGGGCGTGGACACGATCATGATTGCCCCGGCGGTCTTTGCGTTCGGCTTGGTTGCTTTCGGCTTCCTCGGCATGGGTCCGGTCACGATCGCCGTGGATTCTTACGGCCCCGTTACCGATAACGCTCAGTCCGTCTACGAACTCAGCTTGATCGAGACCATTCCCAATATCGAGGCCGAGCTGAAGAAGGACTTTGGCATCACCGTTAACTTCGAGCGCGCCAAGCACTTGCTCGAAGAAAACGATGGCGCGGGCAATACCTTCAAGGCAACCGCCAAGCCGGTGTTGATCGGGACGGCTGTCGTGGGTGCTACCACGATGATTTTCTCGATCATTATGGTGCTCACGCAGGGCCTCACCAAGAACATGGAGATGCTCTCGATAATGCATCCTCCTTTCTTGTTGGGTCTCGTCACGGGTGGCGCGGTGGTGTTCTGGTTTGCCGGCGCCTCCACCCAGGCCGTTTCGACGGGCGCTTACCGTGCCGTTGAGTTCATCAAAAAGAACATGCGCCTCGACGGCAGCGCCGAGAGAGCTTCGGTTGAAGACAGCAAGCGCGTGGTCGAAATCTGCACGAAGTACGCACAAAAGGGCATGTTCAACATCTTCTTGGTGGTGTTCTTTGGCACCTTGGCCTTCGCCTGCGTCGAGCCCTTCTTCTTCATTGGGTATCTGATTTCTATCGCCCTTTTTGGTCTGTTCGAGGCGCTCTTCCTGGCTAACGCCGGCGGCGCGTGGGATAACGCGAAGAAGGTGGTCGAGGTTGATCTCAAGGAAAAGGGAACCGATCTTCACGCGGCGTGTGTCGTGGGCGATACGGTGGGTGATCCATTCAAGGACACCACCTCCGTTGCGCTCAACCCGATCATTAAGTTCACCACGCTGTTTGGCTTGCTGGCTGTTGAGCTCGCTATCGAACTGGACCGTCAGCTGAGCATCGGGCTCGCGGTGGCGTTCTTCGGTGCGATGTTGTTCTTCGTATGGCGCAGCTTCTATGCGATGCGCATCCGCTCGGATGATGAGCCCTCCGAGTCCCCGAGCAACGAGCCGGCTGCCGCTGGCTCTAAGTAACCAAGCCAGTTGTGGCTAAAGACTCCGGCTGGGCCTCTTCAGGGTCCGGCCGGTTCTTTTTCCACCAGAGGCGTGCGCGCTCCGCACTCCAGCTGTGCTCGAAGCTGAGAGCGAGCAACCCCTCCTTGAGCTCGCGTGCTGACTGTGGGCGACGATTGGGGTTCTTTTCGAGGCAGGCCATCACCAGCCCCTCCAGACCGCTGTGCAGGACCACATCGATGCGCTTGGAGGGCACAACGGGCTTCTGGTGGGCGTGCATGATCAAGATATCGTGGCGCGTGCTGGCTTCGAACACCGGCTTTCCGGTGAGGAGCCAATAGCCGACACAGCCGAGCGCATACAGATCGGCACGCGCGTCCACCGCCGCTTGGAAGCGCACCATCTCGGGTGCCATCACCATGGGCGTACCTACCAGGCGCTGTTCATCCTCAATCTCTTCGGGGGTGGGATGGCGGTCCATCACTAAGCCAAAGTCGAGCACTTTCACAAAATCGAAATCATTGCCTGAGTGGCACGTAAAAATATTGGCAGGCTTCACATCCCGATGCACAAAGTTCCGATCGTGTGCCTCTGCCAACGAATGGCAGACCTGAGCCATCAAGTAGGCGACGCGTTCGGCGGGCTGGCGTCCGAATTGCTCAACGAGCGTCTTCAGATCGAGCCCAGAGAGCAACTCCATCACATAAAAAAATGCTCCCTCACGCGTGAGGCCAAAGTCATAGACCTGTATCGTGTGAGGTGAGCGCAGAGAAGCCGTCGTTTGGGCTTCGCGGGCGAAGATCCGCAGCAAACGTTCGGCGTCCCTCGGCCCGTGTTGCAGCAGTATTTCCGGGCGGATCAGCTTGATCGCGGCGGGGCGAGCGAGCATGCGATGATCGGCCCGCCAGACTTCGGCCATTCCGCCCACGCCTAAGCGTTCCACAAGATGGTAGCTGCCGACTTCTCGCGCCTTCACGATGCCCTCACTCAGCCGATGCACCGAGCGAGAAATCTTGTATCCCACACTCGCAGCTAACAACGGAGACGCCACCAAGAACAACACTTCGATTGCTGAAGGCAGCGGCTTGTGTGAATAGAGCAGTGCCAACGCCAAGGGGTCGGTGGCTGCGGCTGCAAAAAAAGCGAGGAGCGCAGTCTTCGGTGCGGCGGGAATGAGCGAGGCGAACACCAGAATTGGAATAACTACGGGTGAGAGCTGTCGAGCGAATTCACTACCAGTCCACGGCGCAGCGTGCCGAAATAGGCCGAGCGCAAAACACAGCCCAATCAAATAGAGATGGCCCAAGTCGTGGACCACTTGCGGGCGCCTCGCCCCCAGTTTCGCGACTGCAAACATGGCAACGGAAAGTGCCAGCGCGGCTCCGAGCGAACGGAGGCTGAGCGAACGCCCAGGGTTTGGCGCGCTGCCACCCGAGAGCGTGTTCGCCCAGACAACGCTCAGCCAGAGCGCCAGGGTGATCGCGGTTACCAGGGAAATATCCCTCAGTTTCGTGATAGCGGGGCCGAGCACGTCGGCGTGCAATTCGCGATGCGCCGCGGCACGCACGGCTTCTCTCTGGTCCCAGCTGTCGGCTGAAATCAGCCTTCCGCTGCCGGACCTATCCAGTTGCTCAGTACTTGGAGCCAGTGCCATCCACCCAGCATAGGTAGTTTTTGCCGCAAATATCGTGAGAAATACTCCAGACACAAAGGCAATCTTTCCGACTCATTTTGGAAACATTGCCTGGCGCAGCATGCACACGTCCTCGGGAACATTGACTGCCCGTGCGCCCCCCAACTGGCGCGCCTCACAAGGAATCACCCCATGAAAAAAGTGATATTCGCAATAATAACAGCGCTCTTTTGCAGCCTAGCCTTCGCCGGCAGTCCAGCACCTGCGCTCGCAGACACGCCAGACGCCGCTGCGGCAGCCCCGGTTGATGCAGCAGCTCTGGAGAAGCGCATTGCTGATCTGGAGGCCTACGTGAACAACGGCGCCCGTGCCGATGAGGCCACCTCGAAAATTGCCGCTCCAGGCCCCGGCCACAACGGCTTCATGATGGTCTGTGCGGCTCTCGTGCTGTTCATGACACTCCCGGGCCTCGCACTCTTTTACGGCGGACTCGTGCGCACGAAGAACGTGCTGTCGATCATGGCGCAATGCATGGGCATCGCCGGCATGGTCACGATCATGTGGTGGGCCTTCGGCTACAGCATCACTTTTTCAGCAGGAAACGCCTTTATCGGAGGCTTTTCCAATCTCTTCCTACAAGGCGTGGGAGCCGCCCCGAATACAGCCTACGCCGCGTGGGTCTCGCAAGACACGTTCGCTATGTATCAGCTGATGTTTGCCATCATCACACCCGCTTTGATCGTGGGCGCAATCGCTGAACGTATCAAGTTCAGTGCGTTGATGCTGTTCGTTGCTGGTTGGATGGTTGTCGTCTATTTCCCCTTGGCACACATGGTGTGGGGTGCGGATGGCCTGATGAATGGCGTGTGGAATGCCAACGCTTCGATCAAAGCGATCGATTTTGCGGGTGGCACCGTAGTTCACATGTCTTCCGGTTGGTCGGCACTGATTTTGGCTCTGATTATCGGTAAGCGAAAAGGCTTCGGCTCTGATAATTTCGCGCCCCACAGCTTGGTGCTGACCATGGTCGGCACTGGCATGCTCTGGGTAGGTTGGTACGGATTCAACGCTGGTAGCGCAGTCGCGGCTGACGGTGTTGCCTCCCAAGCGTTCATGACCACCACGCTCGCAGCTGCAATTGCCGGCTTCACTTGGGCCAGCATTGAATGGATCACGCGCGGTAAGCCCAGCGTGCTCGGTTTTTGCTCAGGCATCGTGGGCGGTCTAGTTGTGATCACGCCCGCCTGCGGTTTTGTCACTGCTAACGGCGCGGTCATCATCGGCGTGCTCGCTGGCGTTGTCCCTTACTACGCTTGCACCAAGCTGAAGGGCATGCTCGGTTACGACGACGCTCTGGACACCTTCGGCGTCCACGCCGTCGGCGGAACCCTTGGCGCGCTTTTGACTGGATTTCTCGCAACTCCCGAAGCCAACGCCAACCTCAACCTCAATCTGAAAGATATCGTTGGTCAGACGCTTTGGCTTGAGCAGTTGAAGGCGATGGGTTTAACGCTGGCTATCTCCATCGCGGGCACCGTGGTGCTCGGTTACGGAATCAAGTTCGCAATCGGCCTGCGTCCGTCTGCGGACGATGAGGAAAGTGGTCTCGACATCACCGATCACGGCGAGCGGGGCTACCACCTGAGCGAAGGCGCCTGAAGTCAGTTACAATGAAGACCGGTTTCTTAAGGAAGCCGGTCTAGCCAAAGCCCTGGGAAACTGGGGCTTTTGTCGTTTGTGGGGGGTGCCTAAAGAAAGGGCCTTAGCTCCAGGCGAGTGTGGCGAGCGCTGCGATTTCGCCAAGCTGTTCGGTGGCTCCGAGGAAATCCCCGGTAACTCCGCCCATACGGCGCTTGTAACGATAACCGGTAAGGGCGGTTATGCCGATCAGGGTCAATAACAGAGCTCCCGCTCGCTCGAGCGAAAGAAAGCTAAAGCGGAGTGCGAGGTAGAGCCCAAGACTCAACCAAAGCACCGAAATCACAGTCTGAATCCAGCCCGCGCGGCTGAGATCACCGCTCTTTTGATGCTTTTCGTCGGTGACATACGGCAAAGCTGCGATCAACACGATCGGGCCCACGCGCGCCGCCGCGCCAACCAGCGGTAACGCCCAAAGCGCCTGTTCGCCAAGCCGCGCGAGCAGCGTGACGCGGAGCCCCAGCGAGAGCACCAAAGCCGCAGCCCCGAAGGCCCCCACGCGGCTGTCCTTCAGGATTTCGAGCACGCGCTCTTTGGTGTAGCCGCCGCCCAGCGCATCGGCCGTATCGGCGAGTCCGTCCTCGTGAAAGCCGCCAGTAACAAGGACAGAGATAGCGACCGCGATACCTGCAGCGCTGAGGTCACCCAGCGGACGGAAAATCCAAAATGCCAACGCTGTGATCCCGCCCACGACGTAACCCACCAACGGCGCGTGGGCCGCAGCCCAACGAAAGTCCTCGCTGGTATATGGAAAGCCACCGATCGGCAGCCGCGTCAGGAATACGAAGCTGGCGCGCAGGCCGCGAATGGGGGCGGGGAGCACGCGTTACGCGCCTTTTACGCCAAGCCCGGCGCGTTCGATCGCAGCGTCGAGCGTCGACATTTGGAGCATGACATCCACCGCACTCCTCAAGAGCACCAGACCGAGTGCAGCGCCGCTGCCTTCACCGAGTCGCATTGAAAGCTGTAGGAGCGGTGAGAGCCCAAGCTTGTCGCACGCCACGCGTGCGCCCGGCTCCGTGGAACCATGTGAGGCGAGCATGAAGTCTCGCGCTGTCGGCATGAGTTCAACAGCCACCAAAGCGGCAGCATTCGTGACCACGCCGTCCAGCACCACAGGTGTACGGCTTCGTGCCGCCTCCAGGATGAAGCCGACCATCGCGGCCACCTCAAAACCTCCCAGCTCTGCGAGAATTCTAAGACCCTTGTCTGCGCTTGAGGGTTCACCGTTTTCAGCATGCCGAGAATTCCTGTGCCGAGTGAGTGCACGTTCAACAACTGAGATCTTCCGCGCAACTCCCTCCGCGTCGAGGCCTGCACCCGGCCCCACGACATCCTTGACGGGCGCGCCGGTGAGCTCAGCGATCAGCGCTGATGCACAGGCGGTGTTTCCGATGCCGATTTCGCCCACTCCGAGCAGCTTCGAGCCTGCGTTAATGGCCTCACGAGCGACTTTCTCCCCCACAGCGATGGCGGCACCTGCTTGTTCCAATGACATCGCGGGTTCGCGTGCGAAATTGCGGGTGCCCAGTGCGATGCTCTGTCGTTCGAGCTGAACAACCGGCTCGGGCGGTGCCGGTTCCAGGTTACCGCTTATACCAACGTCGATCAATCGAAGCGCGATCTGGTTGGAAGTCGTGAGCGCGTTAATAGCCGAACCTCCGTGCATCACGTTGATCACGACGGCTGCAGTCACGGCAGAAGGATAGGCACTCACGCCATCGGCTGCTGCACCGTGATCCGCCGCGAAGATCGCGAGCGTGGGCCGTGTGGGCGAAGGGGGCGGCATGAGGCCATGAGCACCCGCGTAGAAGCCGGCGAGTTCCTCTAAGCGACCGAGGCTGCCTGGAGGTTTCGCTAGGCGCGTTTGGTAGGCAAGGGCTGATTGTTCGGAATTGCGGCTGAATTCGGGCCCAGGATCCTCGCGCCAGCTGTTTGACATGAGGCCCACATATCACGGTTAGAAATCACATACCTCGGTTCTCTTGGGCGCATAGGCGTTGCGGGCATGACCCGGCATGACCCTGCTCGGCTCGGTAAGCGCTGGGCTCAGGCCCGGTGCGTTTACGGAAGATTCGCGAGAAGTAGCTGGCATCGGAAATGCCGACCTTCGCGGCCACCTCCTTCACGCGTGCGCCCGGGCCACACAGCATCTCTTCGGCTTTCCTGAGGCGCAGATCAATCACGTAATTGATAGGAGACATGCCCAGCGTCTTCTTGAAAGATCGATGCAGCGTGCGCGGGGACACATCTACAAGTCTTGTGAAGGATTCCAGACTGATCGGCCCAGCATAGTGCTTCTCGAGCCACTCCAGAATGAAACCCATTGGGTTCTCGGGACGAGAAACGCGCACGGTCGTCTCAGCGTATTCGCGTGACACGCACACCAAAAGACCAAGAAACAGCGCTAGCCTCTCAATCTGAAACCCGGAACGGCGCTAATGAGTGGGCCATCAGGCGTTGGGCAGAAAGCCCATCCATTCGAGTGCGCGCGGGAGTTCCTGGTCGCAGTATGCCCAGTTGTGCGTGAGGCCTGGCCGCGCCTCCCAAGTCAGCGATATTCCAAGCTCTTGCGCGTGGCGTTGAAATCGCAGGTTCTCATCGTATAGAAAATCGTCGCCCCCGCACGAGTGGTAGAGTCGCGGCTTCTGTCCCTGAAAATGCGCAAATTCACGAGCCAGAGCGAACAACTCCTGGGGCGCACGAAGCTGCTTTGGCTCTCCAAAAACGCGGCGCCATTCCGCCTTGTCCTCCGGTGCGTCCAGGACGTAGCGCGTCAAAAGGTCAGTCACAGGGGCGAAGGCGGCGGCGGCGGCAAACTGGTTGGGGCGTTGCATTGCCAGTCGAAGCGCGCTGTAGCCACCCATAGAAAAACCTGCCACGTAGGTGTCATCGCGCAGTGGGGAAACGCAGAACCACCTTTTCACCAGGGCGGGTAACTCTTCAGTAACGAACGTAAAATATCGACCGCCATCGTGCATGTCGGTGCAAAAACTACGTGCCACGTTGGGCATGATCACTGCCAGGTTCGTTGAGCTAACGTAACGCTCCAATTGCGTTCGTGTTTGCCACGAGGTGTGGTCGTCGCCCCGGCCATGCAAAAGATAGAGTGCGCTGCAGCCCGCTACGTTGTCGGGGACGAGTGCACTCAGAGCGGTAGAGCACCCCAAGGTCTCGGAAAAGAAGTCTCGCTGGATCAGTGCCACGCGACTTCAATTTGAGGGAATTCACGCCTTTCGGGTATGCGTCGGACTGACTCAAATATGTAATTTGTAACCTCCCAGCCAGTCGGGTACCCCTTCGCGCATGCGCTTGCGGTAATCAAAGGCTATCCTCATGATGTGAGTTCTAACCATTTCGTGTTCGAAACGCCGCGCCGGAAGGAGACCATCCGCGTGAATCACGGGCTGATCGAGGCCATGGGCAATCTGCCGCTCTCAGTGTACGTCGCGGGCACCTCGCAATGGACCCGTGGGGTTGCCGTGCAGCGCTATATCGAAGGGGAGAATTATATCGAACAAGTACTGATAGAGGGCACGCTCGCTGACCAAAGAAAGTCCCGCTACGATCAGGATGCCCCAGCCTTTTTGGTAGTGGAGCAGGTGAGTGCGGGCGATGCCATATTTACGCAGGGCGGGCGTGAATATCCCGTGAATGTTGGCGATGTTTATCTGTTCAGCAAGCAAGGAGCGCATCAGTACGAGACAGGCCCCTCAGGCGTTCTAAAAAAGCAGTTCGTTCATATCGTGGGGCCCGCATTGCCATCGTTGATGCGACTGCTTGAGCTCGATCGTCGAGACACCATTAAGGTGGAAAATCCGAATGCGGTGGCTAGGGCGCTGCGTAGAGCGTTCGAATTGCTCGCAAGAACCGACCCGGATTGGCTCGAAAGGCTTTCGGCAGCGGCCTATGAACTGTTGGTGCTCCTAGGTAAAAACCTGACACCGCGCCATCCACCCGCACTCACGAGCGCGATCTCGTTTCTGGAGCTCAATCTTAATCGCCAGCTCACGCTTGCAGATCTCTGCCACCACACCAAGCTGAGTTCTACCCATTTGAATCGACTGTTCAAGCAATATGTTGGCGTGGCCCCGCTGAAGTATTTCGCCGCACAAAAGTTAGCTTGGTCGCAGAAGCTGCTGTCGGATTCTTCTATGTCCATCAAGGAAGTGGCCGCCTTGGTGGGCTACGACGATCAATTGCATTTCTCGGCACAATTCAAAAAGCACATCGGTGTGTCACCGCGCGCGTATCGGCGGCAGATGGGCAGGAGTGAAGCCTGAGGCGTCTCAGGTGACACCGAGCAGGGCCGTAGGCCTGTCTGGTTAGAAAATACATATCTGCGCGCGCTGGCCGCATACTGCGGGAGTCGCTGGCGAGCTAAAGTGCCGTTCAAGTTTGGCTGTGTCGCAGGACCGAAAGGGTTTCTATGCGGATCGCGATTTGTTTTGTGCGTAAAGTCTTGTGGCTTGGGCTATTCTCGGCGTTTCCGGTGGCCATTCTCGCCGGCACCGGGTGTTCCAGCGCGCCCCAAGTGGGCGGCGCCGCTCTTGGGGGTGGAGGCGGAACGGGAGGACGCGTGCAAGTACCCGGAGTAGCGGTAACTGGCGGTGCCACTGGCACTGGCGGCACCCGGACGGGTGCTGGTGGTGCGTCAACAACTACCGGGGGCACGGATGCTATGGGCGGGGCTGCAACCACAACGGGTGGGGTGCCGAGCGGAGGCTCTTCAAGCAGCGCTGGAGGGTCTGGTGCTTCGCCTTCAGGCGGCGACACAGGGACCGCTGGCGCCCCTGCCGCCATGGGCGATCCGTGTCCTCCAACGGGAACACCCTGCCGCATCATGCCGCTCGGTGATTCGATCACGTTTGGCGCTGATTCCTCGACCGGCGGCGGCTACCGAGTCTCGCTTTTTCAGAAGGCAGTGACAGACAATCACAGCATCACGTTCGTTGGTTCTTCGGATGCTTCGGGTCCGGGGATGGTGGGTGGACAAGTGTTTCCCCAACAAAACGAGGGTCACAACGGGATCTCCATCGGGGGCATCTCAGATCTCGTGGATGCCTCCATCGCAGCCAACCAACCTCACATCATCTTGCTTCACATCGGCACCAATGACTTCGAGTGCGGCCAGACAACCCCCCATCCGGACTCCCTGGCGGCTTTGGTGGACAAGATCCTGGCGGCTGCGCCGAACGCGCTGCTGGTGGTTGCACAGATCATTCCCATGAACGTGAGCGACGCGACCATCCAGTCGACATGGGTCACCTACAATGCGGCCATCCCAAGCATGGTGCAGGCACGTGCCCAAGCAGGGAAACACATTGCCTCCGTTGACATGGGCGGAGCGTTTACGGCTAACCCTTCTTATAGAACTCAATATCTTAGCGGCCAGGTCCACCCCAACGACGCGGGATATGACGTTATGGGCGGTGTTTGGTACCAGTCGATAGCTGGCGTTCTGCACTGAGTGATGTAGGCGTTAATCTGCAGGCCAAGGATCGCCGAACTGACCTGCACTGACAGGTGCTGGCACGCCGGCGCGGATCAGATTCCCACGGAGCCGTCCCAACAGCTCAAGATCCAGCCGAATGTCGACGTCGCCTACCTCCTGATTGTAGTCCGTCACCGCAGCGATCAGGCGGTCGAGCTCGGTGATGCTGGTTGGGTTTGCTCGGCCCGAGTGAAACGCTTGGATGACGCGCTCCATGCCCGTCAAGATGTTGAGCATCACGAAACTCTTTTGAACAGTCTTCACGTTGTCGCCCTGAAAGTGGCCCGTGGGGCTCAAGTAACCCGCAGCGAAGGGGTATTTGATGTCGATGCTGTCGGTCACGATCTGTTGAGTCAGCGGATCACGAAACGATAGGTTGACGTGCGCCACGATCGTTTCGGGATAGTTGGCAGCATCCGGTCGCGGGAGCAGTTCGACGAGCAGCGCAGAGCCACCTCCTCGCCTGCCATTTTGAGCGGTCACATCCTGGTCCGAGGTGCGATGCGCGAGGAAGACACTCGGAACCTCCAGAGAGCCGCCGTTCGGGTTGGTCTTGAAGAATGGCGAGCCCACAGCACGCCCAAAGCTATACGCGGCACCCGTGGTGAGCTGCATGGAGAGGTCGAAGGCTACCGGCACGGTGAAGAAATCCAGTTCTTCCTGGAACACCTCCTGAAT
>JBBSBI010000006.1:0-80898 GCA_038251425.1 Polyangiales bacterium | reverse complement strand
GCCGAGCGGTGGGTATCTGATCATCGACCAGGCCGAAGCCTTAGCGGCCATCGACGTGAATACCGGGCGCTATGTTGGCAAAGGGAGCAAAGATCTCGAAGAAACAGCCTTCAAAACCAATCTGGAAGCCGTTGAAGAGATCGCGTACCAATTGCGCTTTCGCAACATCGGCGGCCTGGTGATCTTGGATTTGATCGACATGGATATGTCCGCCAATCGCGAGAAAGTGTGGCGGGCCCTGGAGCACCGCCTCGCCAAGGACAAGGCCAAGACAACCATCAACCGCATCAGCGATCTCGGGCTCCTGGAGATGACGCGCAAGCGCACCCGCGAGAGCTTGAGTCGCATGATGCACGAGCCGTGCTTCTATTGCGATGGAACGGGGCAAATCCAATCACGCACGACGATTGCGTACGAAATTCTGCGCCAGATCCGGCGCGAACGGAAGGATCTTCCGGGCTATTCGGTGGTGGTCAACGCCCACCCCGCCATTGTCGATCTGATGACCACGGAAGAGAAGGATGCGGTTGCCGATGCGGAACGTCGCTACATGCGGCGCATCGAATTCACGGCACGGCGCGAGTACCACATTGAGCAGTTCGATCTCCAGGGTAGGTAAGCTATGTCTTCAGAACGCAGCGAGCGCGTGACGATCAACAAAGAGTTCGACTCGTTCGAGCAGTTCATTTCCGAGTACGTGACGAACATCTCGACGACGGGAGCCTTCATTAAGACGGAACAGCCCCTGAAGATTGGAACTCAGGTGAGCCTGCGTTTCTCCATCATCATGGAGGACATCGAGCTCATTGAGGGCTTGGGCGAGGTCACGCGGGTTCAGGACGATCCCCCGGGCATGGGGGTAATTTTCAAGGAGCTTTCCGAGCGCTCCCGCGAGGTGATTGAGCGCCTTGTAGCTGTTCAGGCTTGCCCCCCGCCCTGACCTCAGCCATAACCGGGCCCCCATGTTCTTGATGCTCCGAAAAGGTAAGCCCCGCCGCCTCAATCGCAAGCGCAGCGTGCGGCACCGCGCTGCCATTAAAGCTAAGAATCGCCGTCGCCGTGCTCGCGTCAACCCGAACTAGAGGCTAGCTCCTTACGGAGCGCCCTTTTTGAGTTCCTGCAGCACCAGCTTGCTCGTGGCCTTTAGAGTGTCGAACACTCCGACGCCGGAGCGGGCGTTCGCCTCGAAATCGGGAACGCCCATCGGATTCAATAGCGAGCGGAGCTCCGCTACGTCAACAGCGTTGGGCAAGTCGCGCTTGTTGTACTGGATGACGTACGGGATCTTTTCGAGCGAGTAGCCCTGCTCCGCCAGATTAGTGCGCAGATTTTCCACGCTCTCTTGATTGGCTTCCAGGCGTTCAATCTGTGAATCAGCCACGAAGATGATGCCATCGACGCCCTTCAAGATGAGCTTGCGGCTAGCGTCATAGAAAACCTGGCCGGGCACAGTGTAGAGGTGGAAGCGGGTCTTGAAGCCGCGGATCTCACCGAGCGAAAGCGGTAAGAAATCGAAGAACAATGTTCGCTCGGTTTCCGTGGCAAGACTGATCATCTTGCCCTTCGCCTCGGGATTCGTGCGCTCGTAGATGTACTGAAGGTTGGTTGTTTTGCCGCAAAGGCCCGGACCGTAATAGACCAACTTGCAGTTGATCTCGCGGGCCATGTAGTTGATGAAACTCATCGCCCGACCTCAATCATTGAAAAGGTTGTCGATATCTTCATCGGTGATTTCAGCGAAAGGTGAGTCTCCGCCAGGCTCCCGCACCTTGTTGAGTAATGCTTCAAAAATGCGAGTGAGCTCGTCGCTCGCCTTGCGCACGCGAAGCCGAACCAAGCCGAGTGAGGACTTGGAATCGAAAATCACGACCAAGATCACGCGGTTACCCACCAACTGGATGTGGATGTTGGCGTTCTCTCCTTCGTGAAACTGCGTCGCAAATTCATTTTCCCGGAGCAGCTTCGCGATACCACCGGTAGCCGCAATGTTGCCCGCTGTGAGCGATGCTAAGGACGTGGTGTCAATGTTATCCACCTCACCGCTTGCTGAGATGAGTTGTCCGTTTTTGTCGACGATGAACACGACTCTGGCGTTCGCTTCCCGAACCAAGCGGTCTACAACCGTTTGAATCTGGGTGAACTCCTCTTCGTACATCACCATCTGGGGGTTAACCATTCGCGCCTCCGAAAGCCTCTCCGCTCGTGTCTGAACTTGTGGCGGGCATCTTCGCCCATTCTGCCAGCCGGTGTCGATGAAAGTCGCACTTTCCTTCACCGGAGCGAGCGCCCCATCAAATAGTCAGCCAGAAATGGCCCCGGCCGGAGCCCCGCGCCCGATTCGATTCACCCGAAAACTGCTCTGGGCAACCCTGTTCTGCTGCATGGGACCCAACACTTGCTGGAGCGAAATGCTCGCTGACATTTGCTCCTTCTTTTTAATCGGAGCTTCTCCGTGCTCGCAAGTGCCTACCGTGAAGCCAGAGTGAAGCCAGGCCCATGGGCGGTTTTGTCAGTTTTGTTTACGGCGGTTGGCTCGGTTCGACCCCTTACCGTTTGCCGGGGCCTGGAAGCGGAGGATAATCATGGGCCTACGTGCACTCACTGTTGCTCCCAATCCAAGCTTTTGTCCGCTCTCTAGTCCGACACACGATGTGGCGTCGCTTACTCCTCCGTTTGGTCGGGCTACCACTCTGCCTCTACAGCGTGTCGGGTGTAGCCAAAGAGGGCAGCCCGAATACGAAGCTTGAGCAGGCGCGCGCGGCGCTTAAGACAGCCAAGGGGCCGGAGAGCTACGTTCGGCTCCGAGATATCTTTCACGCCTACGGCATCACCAATCCTGAGCAGGTTCAAGAAGCACTGCGTGAGGCCAAGGAGAACAGCAAGCTCTCTGCACCAGTGCGCGCCTACGCAGCTACACTGCTATCGTTTGTGTCCACGCGACGCGGGGATCTGACGCAGGCTCTCTCGGAGATCAAGGCGCTCGGGTTTGTTGACAAGTGGTTGACGCTCGGCCCGTTTGATAATGAAGGCAAGGCGGGCCTGGAGCGTGTTTTTGAGCCAGAAACATCGTTTGAGAAGGCTATTGTGCCCGGCCAAGCGTTCACCGGAAAAGAGCGCCCGGTGCGTTGGCGGCGCCCGCCGGAAGTCTTTGGTTACGGGTGGTTGGATTTTGGCGCGCTGATGCATCCTGCAACGGCCATTTGTGGCTATGCCACGACCTTTGTGCGCCATCCGGAGGCGATTCGCGGTGCCCGCGATGCCACACTGTGGGTTGGAGCAAGCGGCGCTTTTAAGGTATTTTGGAATGGCCGTGAGTTGTTAAAAGACACCGCGTATCGAGGACACGATACCGATCGCTGGGGGATCAAAATTCAGATCGCTCCAGGTTTCAATCAGCTCACCGTGAAGGCCTGTGGCGAGGCGCAGGCTCCGATGCTGTCGGTACGGATTGCGGATGCGCTCGGCAAGCCCGATCCGAAGCTGATCTTTGATAATCAGCTACAAACAGCCCAAGATGCGGCTGAAACGGTGCGCGCGAACCAGGCCTCGGCGCCCCCCCGAGCATCCGAAACCCTCGGCCCGCTTGCGCTGTTTGAGGCGCTCGTGAGAGCCCCCAAGGTCGATCCGGAAGTCTTGTTTCAGTACGCACGGTACTTATCCGAAACAGGCGGGGATGATCCGAGCCAGCATCGGGCTCGTGATCTGGCGGCGCGCGCAGCTGAAGAAGCTCCGACGGTGTCGCGGCTTTTGCTTTGCGCCAAGCTCTCGGAGGATCACAATCAGGAGAGGGTTTGGCTCGATCGGGCGGTGGCGCTCGAAAAGGAGCATGGGGAGGAAAGCGTCGACGTACTCCTTGCCAGGGCGGAGCACGCTCAGGCTAGTCCGAATTGGCGCGACGCATTTCAGTTCATCGATCATGTCCTTGAAATAGAACCGGATGAGGTTCAGGCGATTGACGCCAAGGTGGCGCTCTATAACGAAGCTGGGCTGCCCCGAACCGGGTTAGTTTTTCTGCAGCAGGCCATGGAGCGAAATCCTGAGAGCCTACAGCTACAAGCGCTTTTATCGGCTCAACTGAAGAGCCTCGGGCGAACCCTGGAGTCAGGCGGCGCGACCCGCGCCTACTTGGCGCGCAACTTCGATGACCGCTCGGCTCTCACACAGCTGGTGACCTTGAGCCTCGCCCGGCGGGATCCTCAAGCCACCGAGTTTTGGTTGGGGCGGCTTTTGGCACTGAATCCGGACAGCCAATGGGTCTTCAATTTCGCAGCGAACACGTACCGTGCCCTTGGAAGCTCCAAGCGAGCGCTGGCACTCTTGGAACGCGCGCTCGAGCTTGCGCCAGACAATGTTGGCACCCTGAGAGCCATTGCTGACATGCAAGGTCGGCTCGGGCATCGAGACGTTGAGCTTGGATACCTGCGGCGGCTGCTCGAAGTGCAGCCACAAGAAAAGGTGGTACGCCAGTACCTCGAACACTTGGAACCCACTCAGCAGAAGCCCGATGAGCTCTACGCTTGGGAACCTGCTCGCTTTTTGAAATTGCGCTCACAACCAAAAGCTGGGGAAAGTCAGCGCACTTTACGCGATCTCACAGTGACAACCGTTTTTCCGAACGGGCTCGCCAGGAAGTTTCGCCAGGTTGTCTTTCAGCCGCTCACTGATACAGCGGCGGCCGCGCTCCGGCAATATGGCTTTGGGTATGAAGCCGACCAGCAGAGTGTGCAGCTCAGAGGAGCGCGTGTTTTTCGGGCCGACGGCCGTGTCGATGAGGCCATCGAGTCGGGGGAAGGAGCCGCCGACGATCCGTCCATCTCGATGTACACATCGGCTCGCAACTTCTACGTGCAGTTTCCGCGCCTGGAACCAGGCGATGTAGTGGAGCTTCGCTACCGTATTGATGACACCACTCCGCGCAACGAGTTTGCTGATTACTTTGGCGACATGCAGTACCTGCAATCCACCGAGCCAGTCCAAAATGCCGAATATGTGCTGATCACGCCAAAAAGCCGGACAGTTTACATTGATCACAACCTCAAACAATTGAAGCGCGAGGACTCGGACACGAAAGAGCAGCACATCGTTCGCTTCTCGGCCGATTCAATTCCTGGGTTAACCCCCGAGCCCTCGATGCCGGCGTTCACCGAATCGCTAGGCTACATCCATGTGTCGACCTACAAAGATTGGAAGGAGCTCGGCCGTTGGTATTGGGGGCTAGTCCAAGATCAGTTCGACTTGGATGCTGAAACCAAGCGGCTTGCTGAGAAGATTGTCGCGGGCAAGAGCACCGAGCTTGAGAAGGTTAAAGCTATCTATGGTTGGGTTACTAAAAATACCCGCTATGTAGCGTTAGAATTCGGCATCTATGGGTATAAGCCCCGTCGTTGCGTGCAGACGGTGAACCGAGGATGGGGAGATTGTAAGGATAAGGCAACCGTGATTGTCTCGCTCCTGAAGGCGCTCGGCATTGATTCGACGATCGTGCTCGTGCGCACCCAGATGCGGGGCAACACGCGGACCAAGCTCGCCAGCCTCGCGCTGTTCGACCACGCCATTGCCTACGTTCCTAGCCTTAAGCTCTACTTGGACGGCACAGCAGAGTTCACGGGCGCACTCGAGCTGCCGTTGATGGACCGGGAGGCGCAGGGGTTGTTGGTCAACCGCGGCGACGCTGTGCCGGTGACATTGCCCACGCGCACGCCGAGCCAGGATAGAGTGATCCGCGTGATCGACGCCGAGGTGCGGGCGTCCGGAGAGGCCAAGCTGAACCTGAAGGTGACCGCCGAGGGCACCGACGCTTCCGACTTTCGCAGACGCTACCACGCGGTGGGAACACTGAACGAAAGGCTTTCGGCGGACCTTGGCCAATCTTTCCCAGGCCTCCAGCTCGAGGCCAATTCGGTAAAAACAAGCGAGCTCGAAGACAATGAAGCCACTCCTGTGATCCAGGCAACGGCGCAGGTGGCTAGCTTTGCCCAGAGCGAAGGCAATCGTTTGAGCCTCCGGGTAACTGCAGAGCCAAAGCTCACGGCCAATTACGCGGCGCTCTCAACGCGCAGCCAAGATCTCCGAATTCTTGGCCTCACGGGCGTGGACGACACCTTTAACATCCAGCTACCGCCTGGGTTTCGAGTGGAACGTGCGCCCAGCAGCCTGAAGGAGAGTTCTCGTTTTGGCAGTTATGCGCTGGAGGTCAAGGCTGACGAGAAATCGATTCGGGTGCGCTCCACACTGCTCGTGCAGAACACACGAATTTCCCCCAAGGATTATGCGGACTGGCAGAAATTTTGTGCGGCTGCTGACACCGCTTTTTCAACGCGACTCGTTCTCGTACGTACTCGGTAAATCATGCAACATCAGGCTCTATTTGGTCGCTCGATTCGCTGGCTTGGCTATGCCTTAGGGTGCCTCGTGTTGGGTTGCGGAGCGTCCCAAACGAGTCGGTCTCAAGCGCCCGATCTTACTCCCATTCGGCTAGAGGCTGCCGCGAGCGCGGATCGCGAAGTGGTGGGTCGCTGGCTGCTCAGGGAGCTCGTGTCTCCTGGCGGCTCGGTGGCGTATGCAGAGAAAGCACGCAAGCAGCTTAACTCCTTCAAGACCCAAGGAATGTACGGTTCGTTGGCCATCGGCTTGGATGATGGCTTGCATGGGCGGGTGAAGAGTGCCGGCGATGCATTTGTTCGCGCTTTTTTGGAGGCACGCGAATCCAGCTCGGAGGTGGCACCGCTGATCGCTTGGTTTGCTTTGCGCCAGGCGGTTCAGCTGAGGAGAGACACGAAGGAACTCTATCACCGCCACCAGGCAGAACTTGAAGACGCCATACGTCTACCGAAAAACATTGGCTGGCGCGCTCGGGTCCAATTGGTTTCCTGGAGGGGCGCTGAGGAGAGGGTCAACGCCCGGAGCCTAGCGGATAAAACAGCGGCCAAGGCGCAGGGCTGCGCCTCGAAGTTGCGGCTCCTAGGGCCCTTCGGAACAGGACAACGCTCGGATGTGATTCGGGAGTTCGCAGCGGAGCGCTTGCACCCGCTGCCTAATTTTCTGCCGCGCGAAGTGTTGGCGTCTGAAGCGCCTCGTGCGCTCAAGACCGATAGCGCCGGTTGCGTGATTTTTGCAGACGAGCCCGTGGCGGATGGAGTGTTCCTGGCGGAGGGATTCGTTCAGTTGGAAAAGGCTGCGGACGTGATCTTGGCCGTGGAGGGTGCGTACAAGGTTTGGGTGGACGATGCAGTGGTCCAAGAGCGTGATCCCCGGAAGTGGGCAAGGTGGCCGCACTGGGGCGTCGCTCTCAGATTAACTCCTGGGCGGCATCGGATTTTAGCGAAGCTCCAGCGCAGTTCGACGGCATTTCGCCTCATGCATCTGGATGGCACCCCTCTCTCGTTCCAGAGTCAGGCTAACGCGGGGGAGCCCTACCCCCTAGAAAAGCCCCAGCTCCTTCCTGACCCTAACTTGCTCAGTCATTTTACAAGTGATTCGGGAGTCGTCGCTCCCGAGGACGACATTGTGCGCTTCCTCGCCGCCGACACCGCAAATACTGAAGGGCAGGGCGATATCGCAACACTCCTGATTGAGCCCTTGATCTCGGATCGCCAACGGGCGACCGGCACCGCCCTTTTGTGGGCTGCTGGATTTGTGAATAATGATCCGCTGTTCGGTGGCTCGATGGCGAGCGACCTAGTCAAAAACCTCGAAAAAATGGCTCAGAGAAGCGACCCAGGGCTGTTCGCGCCGCGCCTCGCACGCGCACTTGCCGACGGGGAGCAACGCGGAGCAGCGGAGGCTGTGTCCGGGCTCCGCAAGTTGACGGTGGAGTTTCCCGAGGTATCCGTGCTGTGGTCCGCGCTGCAGAGAACTTACGGAGAGCTTGGATGGACGACCGAACAGGCGGCACTCACGCACGAGATGGTCGAGCGCTTTCCGGACAATCCAGACGTGCTCGCGGCTGCGGTGGAAACCTATGAGGAAGAGGGTGAAACAGAGCGCGCTCTGCAGTTAGTTTCCAGAATTGTGAGTGTCGACAAGGACAATGAGATCAATCTCCGTCGAGCACTCGAGCGCCAGGATTTCGTGAGTGCCAAGGCGGAGCTCCTTCGCCTGCAGCGTCTGCACCCGGCTCAGTCAGAGTACGACGGCCGCCTCTACGATCTTCGGGTGGGCTCGGGCGAGGTGAATGAAACAACCCAGAAGCTTGAGGCCGACCTCAAGCACAGCCCGTTGGACACCGCGAAACGGCTGGCATTGGCTGATGCGAGGCTCGCGAAGAATCAGCCGAAAGCTCTGACGCAAGCGGTGATTGACGCCACCTTGGCCGGTGCCGATACGGGGCCCATCCTTGATGCGATTGATCTCACGGAAGGCACGAGTGAGCTCGAACCGTACCGGTTGAGTGCTCCCGGGATCATTGCCGACTACGAGAAACAGAATCAGCACCAGCCGGGAACGGCCGCACGCGTGCTCGATTATTCTGCGATCTGGGTTCGCTCAGACGGCTCGGCCCGGATGCTCGAGCACGAAATTGTGCGCATCCAAAGCAGTGAAGCGATTCAGCAGTTCGCTGAAAGCAACAAGCTGGATGGCTTGGTCCTCCACATGCGCGTGATCAAGAAGGATGGTCGGATTTTCGAGCCGGAGAGTGTTCAAGGAAAAGCAACCGTCACTTTCCCGCACCTTGAGGTGGGCGATTACATCGAGACGGAGCATATTTCGAACCTTCCAAGCCAGGATCGAACTGGCGATCGTTATCTTGGCCCGCGCTGGTTCTTTCGCGAGGAGAATATCGCCTACGCGCGCAGTGAATTCTTGGTGGTGAGTCCAAAGAATCGGCGCTTGGTGGTTGAAACGCGAGGTCAAGTGCCGAAGCCTGAAGTGGTCGATCTCGGCGCCGTGGAGCTTCGACGCTGGCGTGTCGATCGGAGCCCCGCAGCGCCAGCAGAACCTCACCGTGGCGTCGTCGAAGAGTTCTTGCCGAGCGTGTATGTCGGATGGGGCATCAGCGTGGAGCGGCGGCTCTTGGAGCTGTCACGCGAGTTGACGCCGATGTTTCCCGTCGACCCAAGAATCCGAGCGATTGCCGCGAAGATCGTCGGGATAAAGAGGCAAGGCACCGAGCGTGAGCAAATCCAAGCGCTCTATCGTTGGGTATTGGACAACGTGCAGCCTGGCGAAGTGGCGGATGGGCGCCAGGTTATCATTACTCGTGAGGGGAACCCGTGGCGTGCCTTCATGGAGCTGTGTCGAGCACTTGGGCTCGAGGTCGATTTTGCACTCGTGAAGAATCGTTTGGCGGCAGAGCCGCTCGGTCCACTCTCCCAAGCTACAGAGTTTTCAGATCCCGCGCTCCGCGTGAAGACGGCTCGGGGTGAAGAATGGCTCTGGCTGAACAGCAAGTATGCCCCGTTTGGTTTCATACCTGACGAGAATCGCGGAATGCCTGCCTACCTGCTGGGGGCTTCGGGGCTGGTTAAGACCACAACCCCCACAGCTGGCACGCAAGATGGAGTCACCTACCGTGGCAGTGGCGTGTTGCGCAGCGACGGTTCCGCCAGCTTGGAGCTTGAGGTGGCCTACGAAGGCGCTAATGCAATTGGTCTACGCCAGGCAGTCGCCGAGGTGCCTCAGGCGCGGCTGAAATCGACACTGGAGTCGGAGCTTTTTGGGCAGTTGATTGAGGGCGCACGCCTGAAGAGCATTAAAATCTTGAATGCCAGGCAGTTTAACTTGCCGCTCAAGTTCCAGGCGAGTTTGGAAGTGCCGCACTTTGCACGTGTTGACGGTCACACGCTCAACATCTCACCGCCGTTCAGCTCGGGGCTCAACGGCTATGCAAGCCTGCCTGCCCGTGAGACGCCGCTCATCATCGAACAAGGAATTTCTCAGGTTGTTGATTTGGCACTCACCTTGCCGGCAGGTAGCGCGAATGTTTTCGTACCTCCGGCCCGCACCTTGAGTGACGGCTCACGGCGAATTGAACGCACCGATCGTTCGGAGGGCCAAGTGCTCCATCTCTCACGCAAAGTGCTGGTGCGGGCGGATCGGGTGACCCCTCAAGCTTACCGTGAGTTTGAGAACTTTGCGCGCCTCGGGAATGCAGCGCTCTCTGCCAACATCCGTTTCGAAGTAGCACATTGAGTGCTGATGAGGACTACTCGCGCACGCGACTGTTGAGTTCGAAACCTGTGACGCTTTCGATATTGTTGGCCGCGAAATCCGTGAAGCTGATGCGCCCGTCGGGATGACGCTGAGAAACCCAGGCTTTCAGGGCGCCGGGAACGGAGCCCACAGCAAGCGGAGTGCTCCCGAGCGCCACGTGCGTCACGATGAAATCCTGGAGGCCCACGCGCTCAAAAGACTGGATATCAGGGGCGCCTTGGTGGGCATTTCGACCGCTTACCAAGACAAACAGTGAGCTGCCATCGGGCATCACGCTCATCGGGCCAACGTCCGCCGCTGTGGTTTGAAGCTTGGAGAAATTCGTGTCCAGCTTGACCAAGCTGTAGCCGTAGGAGCGATCGATCACTAAGTCTGGATCAAGCCCGGCGTCACCGGGATCACCAGGGGCTTTGTCGTGGACGACAATCGCCGTCGAATTATCGGGTGTGATCACGACCGAGCGGATGATCTTTCTGAGATCTCGCGTCTGCCAGGTGAATTGTTTCAGATCGAGCACCGTGAGGCGTTCCACCGTTGCTTGAGCAGTGGTGTAGAGCAGGGCCTGGTTGCCATTCGGTGTCAGGGTCACTGAGCCAATGAATTCATCGGGGATGAAGACGACGCGCGCCTCTGCCGAATCTGTGAACGCACCTGGGATCGGAATGCGCACTGCGGCGCCCGCATTGCGCACCACGGCCAGGGCAAATTCACCGCTTTCTGCGAGATCCAGATCACTCACCTCGGCCACGAACGCTCCGCCCTGGGTGGCTCCACCGGTGCCTGAAACAGCTGCTGAGCCGCCCGCCATGAGCGCTCCCGCAGCACCCGCCAGCGCCTGACCGGAAAAACCAGCCGCGCCCTGGACCAGCGGGAGAGAACCGTTGGCTGAGCCAGCGCGCACTACAAGCTCGGTCAGATCGAGTGTCGTCAGGGCACCTGTGGTGAGGTCCAGTAGGTCGATCAGGCTCGAATCTGGGTTGCGGCTGAGCGCGTATTTGCCGTCGGGTGTCACCGACACGTCCAGCTTTTTAGAAACTGACTTTGGACCGAGTGGCAGCGTGCGCGCGATACCAGCTTGGGTCTTGGCTCCGAGTTCGATCACAGACACCCCGTCCTCGGTCACCACAAACGCATGTTTCAAGCTGTCGTCAAAAAAGACACGATTGGGTCGAAAACCAACGGTGATAGCGGTGGATGCGTCCGCCTCCGCGCCGGTTGCCGCAATGGATATCAGATTCACGTCTTGAAAGCTGCCGCTGCTTCCCAAGCCTCCCTTTTCAGCATCGAAGAAGGCAATGGCGTGCTGACCGTCCGGAGCCACACGAATCGTGTTGGAGCCCGCACTGAGCGGTACTCGGGTCACTGTGGAAGAGCCGGAAGCGGAGGTCCGGATGATGCTGGCGTCGTTCGACGCCGTATTCAACACGATCGCGATATCCTTTCCTCGGAGTGTTTCCAAGTAGCTCGGATTCTCGCCTGTTTCTTCGGAGTGAATCGCTAAGGTGGCAGCATCGATCACCGCGACCCGGTTGGTGTCTGGATTCACGACATAGCAAAAGTGCTCACCAGCGTGCGGCTGTTCAAAATCAAGCGCTGCCTCTGTTTCGGCGGGGATGGGAGTTGCTCCGGGAACAGACGCGCTTCCGCCTGTACCAGCCATGGGCTTGGGCGCCGTGTTGGTAGAACCTGGGAACCCCGCGCTTGCCTTATCGCTATTCAACGACGTTGCGCAGCTCGCCGTCAGCATCCAAGCCAGGCCGAGAGTTGGGACGTGCCACACAGATTTCATCCGACGATTCATGAGGTCCTCACTCAGCCAAAGCGGAAGCCTACGGCATGGGTGCCGGTGGGTGCCAGGAAGCCGGGGCGTTCCGGGCGCGAATTCGGGTTCACCCTTGAAAGCAGCAGGTTGCAAAAAAATGGCTCAATATGCCCTGAAAGGCGGGCATCCCTGAGGGTCAGGACGAGGCCAGGACCTCAGTTTGTTGCCTAATCTCGCAAGAGTGGGGAACCTTGTGAGTGGTGAGCACAACCCCAGACATGCGAAATGGTCGGTGTGCGCTGTGCGACCACGATGAGGTCTGGCAGGCGCCCATCAAGTTCAGCCTTGCGGAGCCAGGCGAGGCCGACTCGGGAAGCAACGGGCCCGGACTATTGACCACCGTGGTATGCGCCAAATGCGGCCACTTGCAGTGGTTCATGGACAACGTGGCGACCTGGCGTTCCGCGATGATAGCCAGTGGCCGTCCGCCAAAACGCTCGATGGTGCCGGGTTCCGAGCTAACCCCTCCCGCCCCAGCGCCAGCGCTGCCCCGAAGCCGAGTACCAAAGCTGGAGCCGGTTGAAGATGAAGTTCAGACGCTGTGTGATGTTCATTTGGTTTCGGCCGAAGATGTCGAGAGCGAGGTAGCGCACACGCTCGAATCGTTGGGGGTCCCAAGCTCCAAAGCTTACTCGTTGGCGTTCGCAACACCCGCGTTGGTGGCGCAGGCGATTCCACAGCTTCAGGCTGAACGCTTTCGTATCGCGCTCCTTGCGAGCGGTGCGGTGGCGACGATCGAGCCCTCCCGAGCTGCGGTTACGCCAAGTACCGCAGAAAATGCGCGTCCTTCTCGGACGAGCCAACCGGCACCCAGCCTGCCCGTGTGCCGCGGCTGCAGCAAACCCATGGCGCATCATCAAATTATGATCACGCAAAAAGGCCAGCTTTGCGCTGAATGTTACCGCGACTTCGAAGCCCAAGGCTCAAGCTGAAGTGCACGGAGCTTGAAAGCGCGCGCCATCTTCCACACGGATAGCCGTTAAGCACTCGCCCCACACGCACGCAGTATCAGTCGCGATAGCGTTCGCGACGTGGCTCTCGCCGCGCAGCCTTGCCCAATGCCCGAAGTAAATCCGATCCGCCGCCGTCTTTCGGTGCGCGTGCCAAAACCATGGGAGGTAACCGGGTGGGGCTGTTTCAAGCCCCTCTTTGCTCTTGAGATCCAGGGCACCCTGCGCCGTGCAGAAGCGCAGTCGGGTGAGAACATTGGTGATCACTCGCAAACGTTCGTGGCCGGTGAGGCTCTCCGACCAAGTTTCTGGGCTATTCCCGTACATTTGAGCCAAAAATGCCTCTGGAGTTGAACTCTGGAGCGCCGCTTCGACCTCGCGCGCCCGAAGCGCTGCTGTCTCAAGATCCCAGCCCGGGATCACGCCTGCGTGGACCATCGCGCACTTCAAGTTGTGGTCTTGATGAAAGAGCTGGCAGTGTCGCAGCCATTCGAAGTGCTCCGGTGCGTCGGGAGCTTTGAGCAGAGCGCCCAGCGTATCGGTGGCCTTCGGCTTCTTCACACGATACCAAAGCGCGAGTGCGTGCAGATCGTGATTGCCTAGCGTGACAACCACAGCATGGCCAAGACTCTTTACAAGTCTCAAGACCTCCAGTGAACGCGGGCCGCGGTTGACCAGATCTCCCACTAGCCAGAGTTGATCGCGTGCTTCGTCGAACGCAATCTGCTCAAGGAGGCGGCAAAGCGGGTCATAACAACCCTGCACATCACCCATCACATAGGTTGCCATCTCAGAGCTCGTACATCAGAAAATTGGCTTTGATCGCACCATTGCGTACGGGCTTTTTCACTACGGGGCGACCGCCCACAATCGATTCGAAATCCCCGTTGTCCACGATCACACCCACGCGCCAGCCCGGAAAGCCTCGGCACCAGCGCGAGAAATCCTGATACAGACGCGGCAAATCTCCACCCATGCGCACGCCATACGGTGGATTGGTGAGGATCACACCGCGCGTCGGATCGCCCCCTTTGGCTGCGATTTGTTCCATGATTTCCGCTGGGCGCCAGTTGCGAAAATCACCCTCGCGGATTTCAAGCGAGTGTTCCTCTCCGGCTGTTTGTGCGTTTCGGCTGAGTGCCTCGCACATCTCGGGCAAGATCTCATTGCAGAATATCAACGGCTGGGTATCGGCAAACAGCGGCTCGGCGCGCTTGGCGAACGCTTCGGCAAAGTCTGGCAGACGGCTTGCGGAGGGGATTCGCCCGGATTGCCAGTTGGGGCGGCCTTTAGCCATGCACGCCGCTTCAATCGCGATCGTTCCGGAGCCAGCCATCGGATCGATCAAGGCTTCTCGCCGTGCATCGTGGCGCGTCATCATCACGAGTTGCGCCGCCACATCTTCGCGCAGGGGTGCTTCGCCTTGCTGCATGCGGTAGCCCCGCTGATTCATGGGGCGCCCTGCAAGATCGAGTGAAACCAGGACGCGGCCTTCACCCGGCATGCGCACACCAAACAACAAATCAGGATGTTCGGGTTCCAGCGTGAGCGCGAGGTTGCGTGCTGCAGCGCCCGCAATCAGTGCGTTTTTAAGCGTTCCGACAATTTGGCGCTCACCCGCTGCAAATTCCTCGACGCCGTAGGCTTGCACGCTAATTTTGGCACCGTCCCAAATGTAACGGCGCTCGTCCCGCGCCATCTGCTCCAGGAGGTCGGCATAGAGCGGCTCCAGGCGTGCTGCTTTGGATTCATACAAATCCCAGAGCACGCGGGCGGACGTGTGGTGGTAGCGCACAGCGAGGGCAGCTAAATCGACGTCGAAGGCGTAAAGAATGGCGCCAGTTCCGTCTTTTTTAGGCTCCGCTAGGCGCCGACTCAAGGCGCGCACTGCCAGGCGATTGAGTTCGCCCGCCATCACCTTGTTCGTGTTGGTGGAGCCAACCAGGCGAAGGTGATCTAGAGCTGGGGGAGCGCCCACCAGGTGCGTCACTTTTGCACTAGCTCCACATGTTCACTGCTGACGATGAATCCGCGATAGTCTTCGACATTGAAGAAGTAGGCGCGGGTGCCTTCGGGCGGTGTCCCCGTGACACGTGACGTTTTTGCATCCAGGCGCGCGGGGCGCGTGTGCCAAAGGCATTCTGGGTAAGGCCCCGAGTCGAGTGTGTAGAGGAGCTCTGCTCGGGCAACTTCGGTCACGGCTTGGTAGGTGAGCCAAGCTTCCTGCGCTTCGCGACCTTGTTCGAGAATGCGCAAGAGCGGCTTACCACCATTCAATGAGGCCTCAAAAAATTGCCAGATTTCCCCCGGCCTTTCCGCAACGCCACCGTGCCCGTGCACCATCCGCAACTTCACGCAGAGAGTGGAGGGGCCAGGCGCCGATTTCGCTGAGTAGAGCTGATGATCCAGTGCGCCACCGTGGTCGTTGGTGCCGGTTGTCCAGAGCATGGGCATTTTGGCATTGGGCAAAAAATTCGCAGGATTGTACAGCTCCAGCCAACGCGCCTTGTCTTCGGGTTCCTGATCTCCCGCGAAGAACGTGAACTTCCGAGGGTCGTAACCGCAACCGTAAACGGGCGCTACACAGCGCAAACGCGAGTCAATCCCAGCAATCATGGCAGCAAAGGTGCCGCCCCAGGAAATCCCGGTAAGCCCAATCCGATCAGCAGCCACTCCAGGCTGGGCAGCGAGCAGCGAGTGGGCCAGCATCAACGCGCTCACTGCATGATACGGCCATTGCTCCTCAACGGGCTCAGACAGTGTCTTGAATGAGCCCCCCCAAGTGGGAGGCCCCGACCATTCGTGCAGCGGCCAACTATCGCAGAACTTGTCTTCGACACCTTGCACGGGCGTCTGACCACAGATGTCCGGAGCAATCACAGCATAACCCCTCTGCAACCAAAGCCGTGCCCATTCAGCGAACGCCGTGGCGCAACCCCCGTGCACTAAAATCACCCCAGGCACTTGGCGCGTGGCCGCTTCATGCGGTAGGCCTAGCCAGGCGAAATGGCGAGTGGGTTTGCCGTGGTAGGGCAGACCTTCGTAGAAAAGCGGGCGCAACCCGGCAGACGAGAATCCTGGTGCGTCATAGGTTTTCGGGGCCTGGTGGAGTTTTGCAAGATCCCAAGCGGGTAGGAGCGACGTCATCCCGTCAAGCTTTTGCTGACTGGGAGACAAGGGTCAAGTAGCAGCTCACCGAGGCCGCTGGCCCGCGCTTGGATCAAGAACCAGCTTTGGGTCGATAGAGGAACGCGTCGGTCTGGGTCAGTGCCGTGATCAGCTCTTGATGGTTGCCACCATTGGATCTCACAAGTTCACCCAGGCTTTTCAACGTCGCGGCATCCCCGGTGACGGGTGCACGCCCGTTGGTGAATCGGAACCAGTGCTGAGCAAAACAATCAGTGGCTGTGTTGCTGGCTGCCATCTTCTGACCCAACTCCACGGCGCCCTTGAAGGCGCCAATGTCGCTGGGGATCTCCGAGCCGTCAGCCGCCATACCCGCCACGTTGCCGACGTCGTCAACGGGCTGGCCATTCTCGGTGTCGCGATACATGCCAATGGCGTCGTATTTCTCAAGCCCGAAGCCGATGGGATCGATGAATACGTGGCAGCTCTTGCACGCGGGAGCGCTCGCGTGCGCTTCGGACTGTTGACGCGTTGTCACGCTCGGGGAGGGTGGCGGCTTCAGCTTCGCCGCCTGCGGATCCGGCGGCGGTGGCTCCCCGCACAAGAATCTGCGTCGAATGTAGGCACCGCGCAGCGTGGGCGAGCTTTGCACAAAGCCGTCGAATGCGAGCAGACCCGCGCGCGTTAAGATACCGCTTCTCTTTGCGGCATCGAGCTGAACCGGCTCGAACGCGGCCCCTGCTGGACCAGAAACACCGTAATATTTGGCCAGCGTTGCGTTCATGAAACTGCTCGGGGTGGTCAGAAGATCCTGGAGACCATTCGGAACATCCCAGGCGGCATGCGAGAGCATGGTCGTCATCTCGGTGTTGAGCAGCGGCCTCAACTCCGTCGCCCATTTGGGAAAAATATTGGGATCCTTGTTAATGCCGTCCGTCTTGTCGGTCTGAAGCCACTGGGCATCGAAGTTCGCGACAGCCTGACGCGCCTTCGGATCGCCGAGCATCGCGAGCGCTTGCGTCTTGATGGCAGCAGGATCCTTGAGTGAATCCTGAGTCCCGAGTGCGCGAAGAGCGGCATCGGGCGCTGAATTCCATAGAAAGTACGAAAGGCGCGTGGCCATCTCAAAGGACGTAGGCCGCACCATGTTCGGGACGTTCGCGACAGGCTTGCCGTCTCCCAATTCAACACGGTACCAAAATGGAGCCGAGATAAGCATAGAGGTTGCGACCATCTCGATGCCAAGATCAAAGCCGGTCTGCCCGTTTCCGACGTCGAACACGCTGCGCAGTCGGGCAGCTTCCTCGGCCGTCAGCGGCCGCCGCCAGGCCTTCTCGCCGAAGTCTCGAATGAACTGATCAGCGCATTCGGGAGTTTTCGTCGGGGCGCAGGCCACGTGGGTTGCCAGATTCGCAACCACGCCGCGCGCAGCCGTTTGCGCTGCGGTGAATGCAGCATCGCCGAGAGTTGGCGGGAACGTCAGCGCGGCTCCATTGTTGTTGAAGCCGAAATCTCTTTCTTCGCTTGGGAAACCATTCACCATCGATTGGGTGGTCCCAGCAATGTCGCGCAACGTGTTGTCGTACTCGACGCGCGTGAGCCGGCGCATCACGACGGCGCCTGGCGGAGCCGCGGTGCCCGGCCCTCCGGTCTCGCCACTGCCCGGAGCGGGCGGGACGATGTTGCCGTTGGCGTCGATGGGATTCCCGTTCGAATCAGTGCCGACGGGTGCGCCGATGCTCGGCCTCCGCGACCCGCCATTGCCGCCTACCTCGGCTTGACAACCCATCAACGATGCGCAGCACGAAAGAACTACAAGACCAATCCAACGAACTTGGGGCATGGCGACCTACTGCTACCTTACGATTCAGTGAGCGAGATTCTAATAGACGGTAACGCGCAGAAGGCTGAGGATCCACCAAGGAACCATCACTCAATGCAGCCGTTCGCCTGTTTATGTAGGTGTGAATTATTGAGGTGCTGCAGAATTTCTTGTGAGAAGAAATGCGGCTGAAAAACCTCTGGATCTCCGCCGTACCAGTCCAGCCTAATGCTCGGCAAGGAGGAGTGCACGTCGGGGTGCAGGGTGGCCTTCAACCGTTTTCAAGGTATCGGTTGGATCTAAGACGTTAATCAGAGAATGCTCGGAGCTCCAGTTGGTGCTGCGCTGTTCAAGCGGAGTCGTCGCGGTGACGTCGAGAAGTTGCACGTTGCGATAGCCTGCGCTCTTGAGCCAGCGGAGGAGTGTTGCGCTCGTGGGGAGTTCCCAAACGTTGCGCATGCCGGCGTAGCGAGCTTCCGGTTTCAGCGAGTAACCTTCGGGACCCTCCACGATCAGGGTTTCGAGCACCAGCTTTCCGCCTTTGGCCATGAACTTTCGGAGTGCGCCCAGATGCTCCAGTGGAGCTCGCCGGTGGTAGAGAACACCGAGCGAGAGTACGTAATCAAAGGTTCCTAAATCCTCGGGCAGCTCTTCGAGAGCAAAAGGCAGGACGTGAGCTGGGACGGGCAGCATGAAGCGTGTGAGCGCTGCGAACTGGGCGATGAACAGCCAGGTTGGGTCTACGCCGAGCGCGAGGCTCGCTCCCGCACCCAAGGCTCGCAGGCAGTAGTAGCCATTGCCAGAACCGACATCGAGCACGCGTTGGCCGTTGAAATCAACGTGGGCGCGAAGCCTGTTGAACTTGAGGTTCGAGCGCCATTCGGCATCGAGCGCTAACCCGCAAACTTCGAAAGGACCCTTTCGCCAAGGGCAAAACTTGCGGAGTGCCATTTCGATTTGCTTGAGAGCTGCCTGCGAACAGTGCCCGCCAAGACGCGGCATATCGCGCGTTAAGTCTGCAGCCACCGGATCGAGCGGCAGTGCGTGGAGTGTCCGAAGCGCCGACTCCCATTTCGGCGCATCGCCAGGTTTTTCCGCAGCCAGCTTTTTTGCGGCAAGTTCCTCGAGTCTTGCAGCAACGGTCGGACCTAGATCCTTCCCTAAGAAGTGCCGCCACTCGCGGGATTGCCCAAGCAGCGCTGACCCCTCAGTAAGCTCTTTCATTTCAGTTACGGAATGCGAGAAAGGACCCAAAATTGGCACAACGAAACCAGGACTCAACGCGCACGAACCCAGCGCGCTTTAGGCGAGCGACATGTGCAGCTTCGCTCTCATTGAACAGCACGTTTTCAAGCGCCGTGCGCTTCTGGCTGATCTCAAGCTCGCTGTAGCCGTTCTGTTTTCGAAAGCTGTCGTGAAGCGAAGCAAACAGCTCGGCTTGGTCGGCGTCAGGAAAGGCAAGCTTTTCGGAAAGCACCAGCACGCCCCCAGGACGCAGCCCGCGTTCTATGCGAATCAATAATGCGTCACGCTCAGCGACGGGCACAAATTGAAGCGTAAAATTCAGCACAACGATCGAAGCGTTCTCGATGGGTACGTCGCGAACATCTGCGCAGATAATCTGCACTTGGCCTCCATCCAGCGAAGCCAGAGCCGTGCGGCAACGCTCCGCCATGGCATCGCTCGCATCGACCGCAATGAACTCGACACCTTTCGCGCCTGCACCGCGGTGCAAGGCCAGCGTAGCGGCCCCCAAGGAACAGCCCAGATCATAGATACGCGTGTCCGCTTGGGCGAAGCGTTCGGCTATCACGCTCAACATCTGGAGAATCGTCGAGTAACCTGGCAAAGAGCGACGAATCATGTCGTCGAAGACGTTGGCGACTTTAGCGTTGAACTGGAACTCTCCAACGTTCTTCAGCTCCTCGCGGAAAATTTCGTCTTTATCCTCAGCCATCTCGGACCAATCCCGGCACTTTTGGCACGGAAGTATGCTAGTCGCCAAGCGGAAGTATTAGCGATGCCGACTCCTTCGAAGCCTCACCATCAAAGTGAACTCCTCATGCCTGCGGGCTCGCTCAGTCGACTGAAGACGGCGCTCCTCTACGGTGCCGATGCCGTCTACGCTGGAACCCCCGATCTTTCCTTGCGCACCCAGTCCGAGTTTTCACTCGACGATCTGGCGGAGGGCATCGCACTCACGCACGCTCAAGGGAAACGCATCTATCTCACGCTGAACCTGTTCACGCACAACCGGGATATCGAAACGCTGAGCAAGTTCAAAGAGGTGCTGTCCGATTTGCGGCCAGATGGCGTGATCGTGGCCGATCCGGGCGTGTTCCAATACATTAAAGATGAGCTGCCCTGGCTGGAGCGCCATATTTCAACTCAGGCTAACGTCGCGTCTTTTTTGACGGTGGATTATTGGCAAAAGCAAGGAGCGGCGTTGTGCGTGCTCTCCCGCGAAGTGAGCTTTGAGGAACTCGCCGAGATCCGTGAACGCTGCCCGAATATTCGCTTGGAGACGTTTGTGCACGGAGCCTTGTGCATGACGTACTCCGGCCGTTGTTTGCTCAGTAATTACATGGCCGAGCGGGGCAGCAATCAGGGGAACTGCGCGCACAGCTGCCGTTGGAAGTACAATCTGAAGGTTGCCCGAGCTGATGGCTCAACCGAGGTGCTCGAGATCACCGACACGAACATGGATGAGTTTCGGTTCTTTCTTGAGGAGGAATTTCGCCCTGGGCAGCTCTTCCCGATCGAAGAAGATGAACGCGGCTCATATATCTTGAATTCGCGGGATTTATGCCTCATGCCGAAGCTCTCCGAGTATCTGAAGTTGGGGATCGATTCGTTGAAGGTCGAGGGCCGCAACAAGAATGAGTACTACGTGGGCTCTGTCACGCGCGCGTATCGTCAGGCTATTGATGCCTACTACGCCAATCCCGAAGCCTGGGACTATCGCCCGTACATGAACGAGCTGGAAACCACTAAGTCGCGCGGCTACACGCTGGGCTTTCACGATGGCCGCCTCACCAATCTGGCCCACGATTACGAGAATGGTCAGTCGCTGAGTGCTTTTGAATTTGGTGGCTTCATTCGCGAGTGGGCAGAGGATGCGCTCGTCTTGGAATTGCGCAATCGGTTGATCGGCGGTGATATCCTGGAGTTCTTGGTGCCCGGCAGCCTCGAATGCGTCCGCTTGCGGCTGTACGAGCTCATGGATGCTGAGACTCTGGAGAAGAAGCAGAAGCTCTCCGCGGGCGACGGGCGCGCGCTCCGTGTCCCCTTGTCTTTGTTTCATGCCGAAGATGTGAGCCGTTTGAAGGCCAAGCTCCCGGTCGGCACGTTGGTGCGAAAGCGCGCTGTGTTGAACGCTGATCAGGCGGCGTTCTTGGAGGCCAACAAGCACGCTCAAAAAGCGGAATTAGGCCTGATTTCAGCGTCCAGCTTAGTCGCGCGGGCGCGCTCCAAGGAAGTGCGTCCGTCGCCGCGCTTGGGCTTAGATGGCTGTTGCGGCCTGGGCTGCAATGGTTGCCTGATGTTTTGGAATGAGCCGAAGTTTGAAGGCGCTCGCGCGAAGTTGAAGGCGCGTGGGATCGGCGCTCTCTTGCCCGCAGATTTTGGTTAGCGGTGTTAGCTGTTATTGCCACCGTGTGAAGCGGCGGCTTCCGGCGGTATTAGTTGTTATTGGAGCTGCCGCGGCGTTAGCTGTTGTTGGAGCTACTGCGGCGTTAGCTGTTGTTGGAGCTACTGACAGGTCGGAATGGGTGCAGAAAATCTGCCAGCAAGCGCGGATCGCGAGTTTGCAGGTAAATGGTGCCATGGCCGCCGAAGTCGGCGATCAGACCCTCGCCCGATAGAAAGAGGCCTTTCATGCCACCAAAGCTGCGCAGGCTGTAATCGAGCCCTGAGCTGAAGGCCACGATATGCCCCGTGTCTGCGGTGTAGCCTTCAGGCCCAACCACCACGGGATGGAGCGCGCCGTAGCCACCAAAGAATACGGTGCCGGGCCCCTCGACTTTCAGCAAAAATAGGCCAACGCCGCTGAAGAATCCCTTCACGCCGCCCCACTTCGTATCCAGCTTGAGCTCGGCGCCCAAGTGCGCCACGTAAGCACCGCTCTGCAGGAAGAATGTTTCCCCCCGTGCGAGCGCCATGGCGCGGAGATCACCCTCAGGAGCGGGTGCCAGCCAGACATTTTGGCCTGCTGCTTTGGCTATGAACGTGTTCTGAAAAATGGACTCTCCGCCCAGGATCTTGCGTTTCGCCGCGCTCAGGAACCCTCCGCGTGCGCTGGTTTGGATTTCAACCTGTGAATCCATCGCGACCATGGCCCCCGATTCGGCGACAACCTGTTCGCCAGGCGCCTCCAGCGTAACGCGCAGTAGCCCATAATCTGGGCTGCCTTCGATCTCGTATTTCATTGCTGCCTCGCTGGTAGATTGCGACCGAGAACCTTGCCATATTCAGCCGGGTTGCGCGATTGCACATACAGCCTGCCGCGCCCCCAGATGCGCAAGACGAAGCCCTCTCCGGAAAGGAAGCTGTCGATCCAGCCGTCGCTCGCTTTGGTGATCTCGTATTCAAGGCCGGTAGTAAACGCCACCAGATGCCCAGTATCCAGAATCAGCTCGCCATCGAGATCGATCGTTTCGAGGGCGCCGAAAGCATTGACGAGCACCGGCCCGTGCCCTAAGGCGCGCAGAAAAAAGAGCGATTCCCCGGACAAAAAGCCCTTAAATCCTTGCCAGCGAGTGTCCAGCTCCACGCTATCTGGAGCGGCCACGTAGCCCGAGCCTTGGATGAATAGCTCGTGTGACGACGTTAACTCGTGAACGATCATGTCTCCGCACAGCTTGGGCGCCAATGAAACATGGCCCTTGCCGCTAACGGCCGTGAAGGTATTAGTGAAGAAGCTCTCCCCGCCCAGAAATCCGCGCTTCAGGCTCTGTATGAAACCTGCGCCTGGGCGACCTCGGAAGGAAGTGTGGACTTCCAGATTGCGGGTCATGCTCACCATGGCGCTGGCTTCTGCGCGCAGTGTCTCACCAGGCTCGAGATGTGCGGTGGCGAGCGAGTGTGAGGGGCGATAGTTCAGTTCAAATTGCATGTCGATACGCTTCCTTCAGCCCGGGAGCATGGGCGAAATCCAGCTTGCTAGGCTCGTCACATTGCGAGATTGGATATACACGGTGCCTTGCCCGAAGAAACGGCAAACGAGCCCTTCGCCCGACAAAAATAGGCTCTTCATGCCGCCCACGCTCCCCACCTTAAAATCCAACGTGCCGTCGAACGCCACGATGTGTCCCGTATCGACCGTGAGCGAGCCGCGAACCTCAATGGGCGTGATGCCTCCGTAGGCATTCACGAACAGATCGCCCTCACCCGAACACTCGAGCAGCACCAGGCCTTCACCGCCGAGCAGCGTGCGCAAGCCGCCGAAGCGCACCTTCGTATCCAGGCTGCCGGTACTCGCCAGGTAACCACCCGCCTGGACGAATAGCCGCTGCCCGGGCTGCAAACGCTTGTGGACAATGCTTCCAGCGAGTGAAGGCGCCAACACTACCTCGCCACTAGCTCCGGTCGTGGAAAAATCATTGAGGAACATCGTTTCGCCGCCCAGCAGCTTCCTCAACAGGGCTACGAAAAACGCCCAAATAACCCGGAAGATCCCCGGCCGGTAACCGGCATTCAGGTGCGTTTCCATGTGCACGTTAGGAGTGCGCATCACCATGGCCCCGGCCTCGGCGCGGATGCTATCGCCTTGGGCCAACTGGATTCGCAGCCACGCAAACGCGGGGCCGTGCTCGATTGTGTGATGCATGTCTCGGTTCCGATGTTCTGCGTTGTGCTATGCCCAATGCCAGCGCAGGTGGCAAGCTTGGTGCTCGCTCCTCTCCGTGTAAAGGGCAAGGTTCTTAGAAGTGGACAACCAGCCGGTGCAAAGTCAGGGCTTTGGAATGAGCGCACGGCGCACGCTCTTGGAGTTCGGCGTGATCTTTGCCGGGCTGGGTTTGGCGGTATGGCTGGTGCTGAAAGGGGCGGGACTCGTGGCATCCTGGTTGACGCCGATGCTCTCGCCTGAACTCGATGTCGGGATAGGAAAGGCTCTTTCGGAAGCTCAACGGCATTCAGCAAAGCGCTGCGAAAACGTGGAGCTCAATGCTTACGTGACGAGCCTGTTGGTGCGGCTGACGACTCAGCTCAACGGTTCGCCATTTCGCTACCAAGTGAGTGTTGTCGATGATGATGTGGTGAACGCTTTTGCTCTGCCGGGCGGATTTCTCACGCTCAATTACGGGTTGGTCAAGCGAGCAAAGAATGGCGAGGAGCTAGCGGCGGTGCTGGCACACGAGATCCAACATGTTGAGCTGCGGCATTCAACGCGGAGCATCTTGCGTCAGGTGGGCGGGTGGACGGCGCTCGGTGTGGTATTCGGGGACACGACGTTGCAGGTTCCGGCCTATGTGCTCGCGAATGCTGAAGGGCTGCGGGCGAGTCGTGAGCAGGAAGCTGACGCGGATCGGATGGGTCTGGAGCTATTGCAAGCGGCAAAGATTCGGCCGGATGGGTTTGCGAGCTTCTTTCGAAAGCTAGCGACTGAAGCGGTTGTTCCGCCTGAATTTCTCTCCAGCCATCCCGACCCAGGGCGCCGGGCAGAGCTCACGCAAGTTCAGATTCAGGCACACGGGCATCAGAATTTTCCCGGGTTAGCCGAACCCAAAGTGCTTTTCTGTCACGAGTAGCGTCGTACGTCGTCGCGTATGAAGGTAAGCTACGCGCGCTGCTGACGCGCGACTGCGCACGGGTCAGCTTGCTACAGCTATTGACGTGTTGGGAGTTCCGGATGGCCTTTCAAGTTTCTTTTATGAGTGTGCGTGGAGCTTGGGGAGCCGCTGTTGTGGCAGTAGCTTGGGGTTGCGCGGGTGGCGGTTCGTCCGTGGTCAATGGTAACTCATCAGGTGGAGCCCGTGCGAGTGGTGGCGGCACCAGTAACGGTTCCGGTGGCGTCGAGGCGGCGTCCGGTGGTGTCCAGGCAGCAGTCAGCGGTGGTGTCCAGGCAGCAGTCAGCGGTGGTGCATCGCAGATTAGCGGCAGCGGCGGGCAGGTTAGCGGCAGCGGCGGGATAGCCACGAGTCTCGGCGGTACGTTCAACGACGGTTTGGAATCTCCCCCCGTACCCCCAGATCTTATGCGTTTTTTGACCGGCAATGATGCGGATGCGAATGTGGCACCTACGGGCCCAGGCCTGATCTTGATGGGCGGCGGCACGGATGTCACAGCGGCGTTTGAATGGTGGAACGGCTACATCACCCATGGTGATATCGTTATCCTCCGAACCAGCGGCGCGGATGGCTACAATAGCTATCTGTTTGACATGGGCGGCGCGGACTCCGTCGAGACGCTCATGGTCACGAACCAAGATCTGGCTAACAGCGATTACGTTCGCTATCGAGTCTCGCACGCGGAAGGCGTGTTCTTGGCGGGCGGCGATCAAGGTGAGTACATCAGCTTTTGGAAGGGGACAGCAGTTCAGGATGCCCTGCGTGTGGTGTATGCGCGCGGCGGAGTCATCGGAGGCACCAGTGCGGGCTTGGCCGTTTTGGGGGAATTCGTCTACTCGGCACTGGCTGGCTCAGCCGTTTCGAGTGATGCGCTCGCTGATCCGTTTTCGGGAAATATCACGCTAGATCGGGGCTTTCTTGCGTTCCCAACGCTGAAAAACGTCATCACGGACACCCACTTTGCGCAGCGTGATCGATTTGGTCGGCTGATGAGCTTTGTGGGACGCACGATTGTCGATGGTTGGGCCACCACCAGCTATGGCGTTGGCGTGAGCGAGGCGACCGCGATCGTGATCGATCCCCAGGGGCTGGGCAAAGTGCTCGGCGCCAACCAGGCATACATTGTTGAAGGTGCCAAGGTGCCCGAACGCTGCCAAGCCGGCCAAAGCCTCACGTTCAAAGATTTGCGCTACGCCCGCTTGCAGGATGGAGACACCGTGCAATTCCCTTTGGGCGTGAACACGCCCCTCCCGCTTACTGTTTCCGCAGACGCAGGCACTCTCACCCCCGCGTCGCCGTATTGAAGAGGTTCTCATACGGTTGGAGCGGCTGCATTCGGCAACTTGACGCGTGCACCTCCTGACGGATGTACCTATGGAAGGTGTTGATAAGGGGGCGCCCCTTTTTGGGTCGGCAATTTGACGGGTGGACGTCTGCAAGGTGTTGCGGAGCGGGCACCCCTTTTTGGGATGAGAGATAGTAAGCATGCTTACTACCTGTTCTCGGCTGGTGAGGCACCTCGCAGCATGTTCGCGTGGTTGCGGCGCGGTTGCAAAACAGCCTGGCGCCCATCGAAACGGAGGCTAGGCTGCTGAGCAGCGAGGGTTCAGAGGAGCAACCCTCTGGTTTGTGCGATTGAAACTAGAAGTTTCTCACGAAGGTCAAACGGCCAACGAAGTTCGTGTCGGGGTCTGTCTTCGCGGTCTCGTAGCCGGCAAAAATAAAGAAGGTGTTTCCCTTCCCGTAGTTGGGGAGCATCAGGTTGACTCCCACGGGCAAGCTCGCGAGGTTCTTACCTTCAAAGCTCTTTGACTTGCTGTTAAGCGCATACGTGAGTTCAACTTCCGGACCAATTGCGGCGTACTTGCCAAGCTTGTAGTCCAGGAACCAACGAACGTAGATCGAGTTGCCGCCACCGGTTGATCCTTTGGCTAAGGTGACGCCCGACTTGTCGAACACGGTGTAGGCGTAATTCTGAACCCACAACTCAGTGTAGATGGGCTCTGGTCCGCCGGTAACATACAACTGGGGGACCAGCGCGGCCACGCGACGATTGAACCAGTCCGCCTGGACACCCAGCATCGGCGTGATGACGAAAGAACCAGCGGTGATCGCCGGCCCGATATCGAATTCGCCCAGGGTGCCAACGGCGTAGAGGTCCGTGGCGAGGCCAATGGTGTCGGTCAGCGGGTGCGTCGCGCCCGCCCATAGCTGCAGACCTAAGCTGTCCGAATCAATTCGGAACCAAGCAGCCGGAAATGTCTCCTCCGCGACGGGAGCTTCGGCAGCCGGAGCAACCGCAACTGGCTCAAACGCAGGTCCTTCGGGGGCGGCTCCCGCGGCGACCGGCTCAGGAGTAGGCGTTGCAGAAGCCTCAGCTGTTGGAGTCTCAGCAATGGGTGCCATGGGCTCGGCTGGTGGCGTCTGGGCCAGAGCGGTGTTGTGTTCCAAGAGCAGGACTAAGGATGAAAGAAGAGCGAAGCGGGTGGTTTGCATTGACTGGTTCTCCGAGGGTTGAGCGATAAGCGCACCGCAAACGTTTGGCGCACACGGACCTACCTAACCCTTGCGAGGTTGCTGGCATGTTTCGGGTTCCTTTCGTCGAAACATGGCAGGGGAGAGCTTAGAACATCCCCATAAGTAAGCGTAAATATGGAGCTATTTGTTTTTCTGGTCCGTTGGGGTTCGGCGTATTTCGAAACATTGTTTCTGATGTCCAACTTTGAGGGCGAACCGCCGGCTGCAACTCGTTGCCGGCGCCTATCTCTTAGGCAATGGTGCCCCTGCGTTCATGGCGTTCAAAGTCACCGCTGGCTGGCCAGTCCTCCTGCTCGCCGCCCTGTTGGCGCCAACGAGTTGCGGGGCCCGTTCCAGTCTCTCACTGCCGCAGCCCTGCGAACAGCTGGGTGAGAAGCGCGCCTGCGAGAATGCCTGCGGCCAGGGGGAACAGCGCTGCGAAGCGGGATACTGGCACGACTGCGAAGTGCCGCGCGTGACGCGGACCTGCAGCGATGCCTGCGGGTCAGGTATTGAGGCCTGCACGGTTGGGATTTGGCAGGGATGCGAAGTGCCGGTCGCCGAACGAGCGTGTATCAACGTTTGCGGGAGCGGCACGCAGAAGTGCGAGCGTGGGGCTTGGGGGACGGCTTGCATGATCCCGCCGATTGAAACGCCGTGCTTTAGCGCTTGTGGCGCGGGTGTTGAACGCTGCGTGAATGGGCAGTTTTCCCCGTGTAATGCGCCTCCGCCCAAGCCTCCCAAGCTGCGAACGATCGTGCGGGATTTTCGGGATACTCACCCGGATTTCGAGATCCCCCTCGGCGGATTCGACACAACTTTTGGCGACAAAGGGATGCTGGAAGCCATGCTTGGCCCGGACGATAAGCCCGTGTACGCGTCCAGGACACGCACGCCAAGCACCAGTGGAAAAGCCAACTTCGATACCTGGTATCGGGATGTTCCGGGCGTCAACACGCCGTTGCCGATTTCCCTCCAGCTCCTCAGCTCATCTGCGCAAAAAGCACTCTTTGTTTATTCCAATCGAGCATTTTTTCCGATCGATGGCCAAGGCTTTGGCAATCAAGGGCGCGACCACAACTTTCACTTCACTCTCGAAGTGGCGACAGAGTTTGTCTATGTTGGAGGGGAAACATTCTCTTTTATGGGCGACGATGATCTCTGGGTGTTCATCAATCGCCGGCTCGGGCTCGATCTCGGAGGCCTGCACCAATCGCTAACGGGCACCATCGATCTGGACCGCGACGCGAAAAAATTGGGCATCACGGTTGGACAGAAGTATGCTCTCAACTTGTTCTTTGCGGAACGCCACACCACCGAGTCAAATTTTACGGTTGAAACGAGCATCGCGGACGTTCTGTCCTGCGAGTAAGGCGCGGACGTTCAGGTAGGTCGCTGTACCCCTGAAGCTCGCCTTAAACCTGAGCTCCGAATGGCCGTTCTAGCACCTTGCCCACCTTGAAAACGGCCCCTCCCAATCAGTTCCGAGACAGCGAAAAATCGCTGCTTGCTGCACGCGTCGTGGAGGGGCCTGTTCTTGCGCCGCGCCTGCGCGCTCTTGAAACTCGGGTGCGTCTGCTGCGGCAGATCGCCGCTTGCTTCACGGCAAAGCTCTCGCCGGACCAATTGATTGAAGAAGCAGTGCAGACTCTGGCGCAGGAATTTCCAGAGTATCGCGCAGCCTACGGGGTGATCGGAGACCAAGGTCAGCTGACGCTGGTGTTCTCCGCTGCGTTCGCGAGCCCAGTCGATTCCCCGAACACAAGCGCCGATCTTTCGGAAGCCCTCGAATATCTGCGAGCTTTGCGTTCCGGCGCTCCCGTCTGTGTGGTCGATGTGCGCGAAGATGAACGCATGAAGCCGATCCGCAAGGTCTGCGAAGCGGCTGGGGCGCGGGCTATCCTTGAGGTGCCTGTCCGGCATTCGGACGATCTGTTGGGTGTGCTCAGTTTGATCTCGGCGGTTCCCTGTCGGTTTACGCTGGAAGAGCAGGAGACGCTGCAGGAAGCGGCGCACCAGATGACACTGCTGATCCAGGCAGCACGTCAGCAAGAGCGTCGACAGCTGATGGAGGAGGAACTGCAGCACACGACCTCGCGCCTGAAAACGCTGATGCATTCCTTGGATTCCGCCATCCTGTTTGAAGATGAGCAACGCACGATTGTGTATATCAATCAGGCGTTTTGCGAACTTTTTGGCACTTTAGAGCCCGCGCGTCTGCTCGGCGCCGACAGTGAGACGGGGACGTTGGAATACGCCAAGCATTTCGCCGATCCCGAGAAATTTCTGGTTCGAGTGCGCGAGGTGTTACTGCTAGGGCAGCCCGTGAGTGGCGACGAAATGATCTTGAGCGATGGCCGCAGCTTGGAGCTGGATTATCGGCCTGTGCACATGGACGGGCGCATTGCCGGGCACCTTTGGCACTACCGGGATGTATCCAAAAAGAAGCGAGTTCAAAATCAGCTTGCCATCGGTGAGCGCATGGCCGCCCTCGGAACACTTGCCGCCGGTGTGGCCCACGAGATCAACAATCCGCTCATGTATACCCTCGCCAACGTAGAAACGGTGATCAAGCGCCTCGAAAATGTTCGAGATGCTGAACCGTCTGGCGCGTTGGGTTCGCGAGTTGAATCACTGTTGGAGCCTCTCAGGGATGCCTTATTGGGCGGCCAACGCGTGCGCGATGTGGTGCGCGATCTGGATGCGCTCGGCCGGGAAGGCCGCGAGCAGGGCGGAATGATTTCTGTGAATGATGTGATTGAGTCTTCGGTTCGCATGACACGTAACGAAGTGCGGCATCGAGCACGCTTGGTGTTGGATTTGAAGGACGTGCCGCACGTCGCCGGAACGGTTGGGAAGCTTTCTCAGGTAGTGGTGAATCTGATGTGCAATGCTGCGCATGCGATTCCAGTGGGTCGCGCCGAAGAAAATGAAGTGCGCGTGAGTTCAGAGCTGGATTCGAATGGTCGCGTCACCATTCGAGTGACGGATACCGGCCGGGGCATTCCCCATGAAATCAGGCGCCGCATCTTCGAGCCTTTTTTCACCAGCAAGGAGCTCGGTGAAGGCTCGGGGCTCGGGCTCGCCATTTGCCATCAGATCGTAGCGGATATGGGCGGCGAAATCGGGGTTGAGAGCGAAGTGGGTGTCGGCACCACGTTCGAGGTGCGGCTGCCGATCGGGAGTGTGCCCGAGGCCCTGCTGGCACACGGCCAGGCAATTGCAGCGGTGATTGGCTTGCGGGTGTTGATTGTGGACGATGACATGTACGTGATGCGCTCGCTCACGAGGATCCTCCGCGATACGCACACAGTGCAGACGGCGTCGAGCGGGCGGGAAGCTCTCGAGATCCTTGGCCGCGAGACGTTCGACGTGATCCTCTGTGATCTGATGATGCCCAACTTGAGCGGCATGGAGCTGTACGAAATTCTCGGAGATATCGACAGCAGGCTCCAACGTCAGATGGTGTTCGTGACGGGTGGTGCATTCAGCGATTCCGCCCATGATTTCCTGGTTCGAACGGCGCAGCCCGTGCTCCGAAAGCCCTTTCAACGCGCAGATTTGGACGCGCTCTTAGCACGCGTGCAAGCAGATCTGAGCGTCAGCACGGACTCCGTGCGGCGCGAGAGCGTGCCTTCGCTCGACGCTTGAGACTATTCTGAAATCGCGACATCGACGGGCGTCATGTGAAGCGCGCGGCCCAAATCGAGCGGCGAAAGATTGAGTAGGAAGCCACGGCTGCCGCCGTTAATATAGAGCGTTTCCAGGGTCAGAATAGAAGCCTCGACGTAAACCGGCAGCGCCTTTCGGGTACCGAGCGGGGATGTGCCACCGATAAAATATCCTGTATGGCGATGGGCCGTTTCCGGTGAGCAGGGTGCGACTGCGCGTACGCCCAGCTGCCGTGCGAGCTGTTTGGTGGAAACTTGGCAATCCCCGTGCATGAGAACGATCAGAGGATTCTTGTCGTGATCCTCCATGACCAATGTCTTGATCACCGCATGATGCGGAACTCCCAGGCAGGCCGAAGCGCGCGCGGTGCCGCCCTTCTCCACGTAGTCGTAAGGGGTCTCTTTAAAGGTGATGCCTTTGGACTTCAGGAGCCGTGTGGCAGGCGTTGAGGGGTTCGGGGGCTTGGCCATCGAGAGAAAAGTGTTGAGGCATCCGGGGTAGGGAGGCAAGCTCCCGCCGGATCATCCTATGCAGACTTACCGCTACGTGATTTGTGATGTTTTTACAGAGCAAAAACTGAAGGGCAATCCGCTCGCGGTGTTCACCGATGCGCGCGGCATGAGCGATGAACGGCAGCAGGCGTTCGCGCGTGAGCTCAATCTGTCGGAGACCACGTTTGTCTTTCCAGCAGAAAAAGGCGGACACGCGAAGGTGCGCATTTTTACACCGCGCACGGAGCTGCCCTTCGCAGGCCATCCCGTGTTGGGCACCGCGTTGGTCTTGGCGAACGGCATTGAGGTTGAAGTCATCCAACTGGAATTGAAACATGGGCCCATTCCAGTACGCATCCTGCGTGAGGGGCCGCGCGCTGTGTTTGGTTGGATGCTGCAGCCGGTGCCCACCTGGGCGCCCTACGCGGAGAGCGCAGAGCTGCTGAAAGTGCTCGGGCTGACGCAGAGTGAGTTGCCCGTGGAGCTCTACGACAACGGGCCACAGCACCTCTTGGTTCACGTCGCAAGCAGTGAGATGGTGGCAGGGCTCACACCGAACTTGCACGAGCTTGAGCGCTTGACCAAGGCCACGGTGAGCGTGTTTTCGATCACGGATCTGAGCGCGAAAACCCGAGTCTTTGCGCCGGCTTCTGGCGTGCCCGAAGATCCGGCAACTGGCTCAGCTGCTGGGCCGCTAGCAGTCCACCTGGCACGGTATGGTAAGTGGCCGTTCGGCGAGGTACTGAGAATTGAGCAAGGGGCGGAAATTCAGCGGCCCTCGGAGCTATTCGCGAAGGTTAGTGGGCAGGGGCAGCGGATCGAACAAGTTGAAGTCGGCGGTGGCGTTCAAATCGTCGCGCGTGGTGAATTTCGAATTTAGTCCTCAAGCTTCTGGCCGAACGCGCGAGCTTTCCTGTCGGAGCGTTCAGTTACGCGGCGCGAATTTTGGTGCTACCACGGCAGTATGGGCCAGTTGGACGAACGGCGGCGTGAGCCGAGCGCACTTCGACGTGTTGTTGTTTTGGGGGGAATTCACGGCAATGAACGCACCGGCGTGCACGCGGTCCAGCACGTGCGCAATCAGCCTGAACAATTTCAGTGCGGTTCAGTTGAGGTGGTGGAGGGCTTCTATGGGAACCCGCGTGCCATTCAAAGAAACGTGCGTTATCTCGATCGAGACTTGAATCGCTGCTTCTTTTACGAGTACGGGGCGCCGCTCACTGAGACTCAAATTCAAGCACGCGTTGCGGGCACTCGCGAATATGAGATGGGTCGTGCGCTGAGCTTACGCAGCGATATAGGTGCGCTTTCCGAGCCTGTTCCGTTTTTGATCGATCTGCACACCACCACTGCCAACATGGGAATGTCGCTCATCGTGGGCGACGAAGATCCTTGGACGCTTCATTTTTGCTCGCGCTTGGCCGAACGTGTCCCGAATGCGCGCATCGTGAGTGACGGGCCAAGCGCTGGCTTCCCAGGCACCACCGCGTCGCTGGCTCGGCGTCAGCTCACGTTAGAAGTAGGGCCGCTCGCCCAAGGGACACTGGATGTTCGAGCGCTTGAACAAATGATCTCAGCCATCCAGGCGGCCGTGCAGGTCGTTGATGAGCTTAATCGAGAACCTGAGATTGCAACCAGCATGAATGGCTTGGAGGTCGCTTTGTACCGCTGGCTGCCTTTCAGTTTAGATTATCCGAGGGATGCGGATAGCGTCCCGAGCGTGTCGCTGCATCCCGATTTCAACGGGTCAGATTTTAGGCTACTCACCCTGGAGACGCCGATTTTTCAGGGATTTGATGGCAAAGAGCTGCGGTTGCAGGATGCCGCTGGCGTCCCGCATGAGCTCCTTCAATTTCTGGCAGAGGGTGGCCGTGCGTGCCCCATGTTTGTGGGTGAGTCCGCTTATGTTGAGAAAGGCTTGGCTTTTCTCACCGCTGAACCCGTGCTGGTCCGTTGACACGCTCCCGTGTTTCGAGCGGCTGCGTGCGCTCGCTTAGACCGCCGTCACGCCCTTCTTCAGGATAATGTTGCCGTACTTAGCCGTCTCGCCTGTCATGACGATCGCAAACGCCAGCTTGGCGCGCTCATAAAAAGCAAAGCGATCAATGCGCACGATGCTGGGCGCCTTGGGTGCGTGGCGACGGATCGGGACAAGAAAGCTTTCTTCAACCTGGGGGTCGAGCGTATCTCCGGGCACGGGAGCCATCATCACGAGTGGATCGGACACGTAGGCATCCAGTTCAAACAGCGGCAAGATGGCGTCCAAGAGCGCAGGAACACGCAGCCCATCGGCGCGGAGCGTGCGCGGATTCACGGAGTTCCCAGGAAAATGGGCATCTGCCAGAATGATCTCATCACCGTGCCCCATCATGTACAGAGTGCTGAGGAGTTCGGGGCTTAGGAGAGGACTGATTCCCTTTAACACGATGCTCGCACGCTATCAGTGATCCTGAGCCCAAAAAAGCGTGAACTTTAGCCAGAATTCCTGGGAGCGTGTAGAAGTCTCGGGTGAACAGCGATGAAGCCTGGATGCGCCTGGCGCTCGAAGAAGCAGCGAAGGCTCCCGTACACGCCGACATTCCAGTGGGTGCGATCCTGATCGATGCATCAGGATGTGAGATCGGTCGCGGCCACAACGAACGTGAATCTCAGGCAGATCCAACGGCGCATGCTGAAGTTCAAGCGTTGCGCGCGGCGGCGAAGGCTCAGGGCGCTTGGCACCTGGGCGGCTCCACGCTTTATGCCACGTTGGAGCCTTGTCCGATGTGCGCGGGCGCTATCGTGAACGCGCGAGTGTCGCGTGTGGTGTATGCAGCGCGAGATCCGAAGGCGGGCGCCATGGAATCGCTGTTCACATTGGGTCGCGATCCCCGGCTCAATCACCGGGTGCAGGTGACTTCCGGTGTGCTTGGCGCAGAAGCGAGTGCTCAGCTAACGGGCTTCTTTGCGGCGCTTCGAAAAGGCACTTAAGCTCAGGGAGCTGGGGCCTGGGTGCCGATTCTCGGGAGCGTGGAAGCTTCGCCAAAATGCAGCTCTTCAGCGAGCCCAAGTCTCAGTTCAGCGTCAGAAATGCGCTTCCTTTCGTGCGCAATGCGCAACAAAGTATTGAGGTACGCGTTCCAGCGTGGCTTGAGTAGGCCGTCCGCCGTGAAGTGGGGTTCTTTGGGGTTGGGAAGGATGGAGACCAAGAAGAAGGCTTGGGCGAGCGAGAGCTTCGAGGGCTCAGTGGCAAAATAGTACTGTGCGGCTTGGCGGAGGCCATAGATATCGGGCCCATACTCAATCACATTCAGATAGAGCGTCATGATCTGTTCTTTGCTGAGCTCCTGCTCCAGCAAGACGGTGAAGAAGGCCTCTTGGAGCTTGCGTGTGAGCGTCTTCTCGCGCTTGAGATACAGGTTCTTGGCGAGCTGCATGGAGACGGTGCTGCCGCCCCGCAAGAACTTGCCAGCGTTGAGGTTATCCTTCACAGCCATTTGCAGAGCACGGAAGTCAAAGCCATGGTGCCCATAGAAATTCCCGTCTTCGCTCACCAGCACGGCGGCGATCACCGCGGGAGCTATTTGATCCGCCGGAGTCCAGCTCGCAGCGCCGGGACCCGTTTCGAGGAAAAGAGCTTCTTTTCGGCTGCCCACTACCTGAAGTGTGAAGGGCTGGGCGAATCGATCCGGGTTGAGCTCGGACGTGATCGAATCCACATGGCACTCATTGTTCAAGACCCAAGAGACGAGCGTCTTCGAAGGAGCGTCGGAATCGGCATCCACTTGCGCAGAAAACGCGAACGTGCCCGAAAGTGCCACCTCCGAAAGCAACGGAAAGAGCCCCTTCGGCAGAGAATTCTTGGCCGCTTGGCAGGAGGCAAGTGGAACTTCCAGCGTGCCGTGAATCGCACCGCGCTTCGACGTGTTTTCGAGGGTCCCTTTGGCAACGATGTGCACCTCGCCGAGCGTCAACTCTGAATCTGTCAGTGTGAGTAAGCCCGTGGTTGCATCCCATTCGCCACGCGCCTTCACGCCGAGTTGCAAGTTCTGGATAGGATCCGCAGAGAGCTTGGGGTGCCGGAGTGAAAGATGAGTGAGGGAGCCGCCGCCAGAGAAAGATACTCGCGCACCATCCGCGCCCAGGAAGATCTTGGTGGAGGCTTCTAGGGTGCCAAGCTCCGGGTGTTCGAGCCCGAGATCCCCAGATTTTATGCCCAATTCGCGCAAGGTGACCGGTCCGCCCACGAGTGATATTTCGAGAGGCTCCGCACGATTGAACGGAAACGTGAGCGCTAGGCTGAGTGGAGTGCTTCCCGGGAGTGAACCTATTTTGGGTTCAGCTTGAAGCTTGAGGCGTGTCGGCTCGCGTGTTGCCGTGACTCTTTCCGGACCCACACTGAAACTCTGCGCACCGAGTTTCACACCGAGCGTGAACTGCTCAAGTTTGAACGTAAAATTCTGCGAGAGAAACGGAGTCGTGCGGGTTAACAGCGCATCTAGATGGGAGCGGAGTGCGCGACTGAGTGCCGCTTTCTCAGATGTGTTCGGCGAGGTGCCCGGCGCGGTGCTGGGTGGGATTGGCGCCGCGGTGCTGGGTGGGATTGCTGTTTTGGCCGCGCTCGCGAATTGGGCACTGAGGGTCTCGATGTTGAGATGGCTGAGGCGTCGAGTGCCTTCGGCAAGGTCCACGTCTGCGTGCAATTCCGTCAGTTGGGCGTTCAGGGCACCGTTCGCCAGCGTCGCGCTCTGGCTGAAGATTGCGTATTTCCCTGGCAGCGGCTGCTCAAGACTCAGGGCCGTCAGCTCTAAGTAGCTGTCGTCCGCGGGCTGCCAACGCAGCTTGAGGTTGCGGAGCGATAACGTTGGATGGCCAAGCTTGTTTCCAGAAGCGGTGCGTTCCGGCGGTGAACTGGTGACGAAGAGGCGCTGCCAGGCAGAAAGCTCAGAACGCGCGAGGAGGGTCCCGTTCGAAATTCGGACGGCTTCTAGCTTACCGCTGAGATTGAGCGTGAGCTCGACTTCATCCAATTGCGCGTCGAGGGTGGGTTGTGTGCGTCGCAGCCGAACATCGGTCAGCGTGAGCGAAATAAAACCCACTTTTGCGCTGGACGCTGAGAGGTCGAGGCCGTGGGCTAGTGCGCGCCGCTTCAGGAAGTGAAGCGCGAGCGGCCCCGAAACGAGCGCTCCGACACCGAGCAGCACTAACAACACGAGACTCGCCGCTAATAGCCAACGGCGGCGGAGGATTTGGGCCAGCCGGTAGGCCACCATGCCGGGAACCTACCTTGATTCGCGCTGGTCTCGGAAGCGGTATGGGGAAAACTTGTCCAAACAGCGATGGCTGTGGCTAATGCTGGAGGATGACGCACAAGATCATCGCGCTGACGACCCTGGGCTGGCTTCTTTCGGGCTGCAGTTTGCTCCAACACACGCCAGGAGCGGAGGCCCCTCATACGGGCAAAACGTTAGCGTCTAAAGCTCCGAAAGCGCTTGTCGCTAAGGCGGAGGCACGCACAATCGGCGATGGCCGGTTGGAGCGCCACGTGGGGGACTACTTCGTGCAGCGCTTCACAGGTACTTTCCGCGAGCATCCCCTAGAGCTCAGGGAAGAAGTCTTGTCGCGAGATCCAAAGGTGGTTGTGATCGCGTACACCTTGGACGATGGCTCACACCCCATCACGCTCAATGTCTATCGCAACGCGAAGACAGATGCCGTGGAGAAGGTGCTGAAGATCGCAGGCAAGGCGGAGCTTCCAGCCAGCACGGCTGACTTTGAGGCTCTGCTTGGCCAGACAGTCTTTGCCGCGGATTCGAACGAAGGCTTGGTGGATGCCGAGAAGAGCACTTGCTTGGTCGGGACTCAGCAGGTCGCGTGTGAAGCCAAGCACTACAGCGTGGTGGTGGGGGAGCAGATGGCAACCATGGTGGTGACGTCGAGCTCTGAGCTAACGGGCCGCGATATTTCCGGGGAGATCAAAGCAAAAGATGGCAACATCCTCTACCGGTCTGAGTTGATCGAAACCGGGCACCAGCAAGCGAAATCAAGTGTTGCCTCGCTGACCACCAAGTAGCGTTTAAACGCGCGTCAGCCAGCCCGCGTGCTTTTCGTCTTTGCCTGTGACGGCGCGGAGATAAGCGCGTTGCAGCACGGCGCCGAGCGATTTTCGCCCAGTTCGATACTCGATTCCGTCCAGTTCGCGGACGGGAGTCACTTCCGCGGCGGTCCCGGTGAGGAACACCTCATCGGCGCGCATGAGATCCTCGCGTGTGAAGGCTCGGATGGTTACGGATACGCCGTTTTCACGCGCAATCGTTAAAATGCAATCGCGCGTGATGCCGGGGATGATCGAGCTGGATTCATCATTCGTGTAGAGCACGCCCGATTTCACGAAGAAGACGTTCTCGCCGGTGGCGCTCGCCACGGTGCCATCTTGATTCAACATGATGGCGTCATCGAAGCCCTTATCGAGCGCTTCATGGGCGGCTAGCACGCTATTGGCGTAGTGGCCGCTTGCTTTTGCCATGGTTGGAAACATGGTGTGGTGGAATTTGCGCCAGCTTGAGATGGTGACGCGCACGCCGTTGCGAAGCGCACTCTCGCCCAAGAATGAGCCAAGCTCGCGCACTGCGATGAAGACGCGCACTGGACATTCGCGTTTAGGCTTGAGGTCGATCGGCCCATGCCCAAAGTAGGCAAGCGGCCTCAGATAGCCATCTTTGATCTGGTTTCTGCGAGTGACTTCGATGGCGCCGCGCGCCAGAGCCTCAGCATCAAACGGTACTTTCATGCCGTACAGCTTGGCGGATGCCAGCAAGCGTTCGATATGATCCCCTAAGCGCAAAAGGGCGGCGCCGCCATCCACAGGATAACACCGGATGCCCTCAAACACGGCCGTGCCATAGTGCAGCGCATTGGCATAGAAGTGTACACTCTGAGTGTCAGCTTCCTTCAGATCGCCATTCCACCAAACAAACCGCGCGAGGTCCTGACCTTGGGGTCGTTCAAGGGGCAGAACATCATCCGGCATGCCGTCGAAATTGGGCCATTCGTGATCCATACGGTCAGCGTACACCTGTTACAGGAGCGCCAACAGGACCCAGCTGGCGCCGACCCAGCTTCCGAGTGTTCCCCCGAAGGACGCCAAAATGGACACCAACGCGATCCGCGTAAAGCGATTGGCATACAGCCCGCGGAAGCTAAGAATGTCGTCGCGCACAGCACGTTTATCCGCACCACTCGGGGCACCCTGTCGAAGCTCCAAGAGGCCCGCGAGCCGTCCGAGTTGCTTCCCAGGCACGAGCGTCAAAAATGGGGCAAACACGGCCACGCCCAGCAACGTGAGCGGCTTGGCGCGTGCCACGAGTGCCAAGAGAAATCCCAGCGTGGACGTTGAGAGCGCCCAGGCATAAAGAAGGTGTAGAAAGAATGGTAGCGAATGGCCGAAATACCCCGCAGCTAGCGCCATCAGCATCACGCTCGGAATCAAGAACGGCAGCACCCGTTGACGCACGGTGGGTGGCGGCAGCGTCTCGAGCTCCTTCCGATCCACAGGTGTGTTGAGATTGGCAACCATCCCAGGCACGTGCCCGGCTCCCACCACACCGACGACGCGTTGGCCAGCGGCTTCACGCAGCTTTGAAATCAGATAGAGATCACGCTCGTCGATCAGTGGCCGCTTGATGCCCGGGAAAGCGCTGGCCATTTCGGTGAGGAGGTCCGTCATGGTCTTATTGTTTTTGAGTTGTTCCACCCGTTCCGCGGTGAGCTCCACGTCAAGCTCCGGATTCTTGTCGAAGGGAACGCTCACGACACCCAGGAGCTGTGCCTTCTCGCGAGCAGACAGTCCACGCCAAGCGCGCTTCAATGTGATCTGAACATCTCGGTCGGCGAGCACCACCTCCGCGCCCACCTCTTTCGCTGCATGAAGCGCAGAGAGTAGCTCGGCACCCGGTCGAACTCCCAGCTTATCCCCCATTTTCTTCTGATAAGCTGAGAGGGCCAAGCCGGCAAGCATGAATACAACGCGCCGTTCGCGGATCGCTTTCTCAATATCCAACCGCCGCCAGGCGGAATCATCGATCAGCCCGGCATGGCGTGTTGTGTCGAGCTCCACGCACACGGTGTCGGGGCGCAAGGAGAGAATGGTGCTCCGCACCTCCTCGACGCTTTGCTGTGAGATGTGTGCGGTGCCGATCAGATAGAGCTCGCGCCCTTCGTGATCGATGCGGGTTACGTTGCTCGGGTCACTCATTCAAGTACGTAGCCTATTTGCTGGCTGCACGCTCAAGGATGGCCAGCTTGCGCAATAGCTCGGCATTCATTTGGTCCACCTTCTCGTGCAAGTGCGCAATCTCAAGCTCAGCTTTGAGGTTGATGTCGTATTCGATATCGCCCCGCACGCGATCCCGCGCGGCTTGGCGATTCTGGCTGAGCAGCACGAAGACCGAGAGAATGATGGCCTCCAAAGACACCACCATCGTCAGCAAGCCAAAGGGAAAGGCATCAAATTGGCCGAACGGAAAGAGTCCGACATTCAGAATAATCCACGTGAAAAATAGCCCCAAATGGATGAATAGAAACGGCAAGCTGCCGCTAAATTCAGAGATCCAGTCGGCCACCTTCATCACGTTGGTGCGCAGGTCTTCAACCTCTTCATTCACGTTGCGCGTCGCGGTGTGGCGCAACAGCTCAGCATTCTTTCGCAACCGACGGCCGGTTGCGGATAAGAGGTCCATCGCTGCACCCGGTGCCAGGCGAAACAATTCATCCAGATCCTCGCGATCAACTTCGATGGCATCTACGTCGCTCGTTGCCACCGCCGAAGCCGTGCGCGGGCCGCTGTCGAGCAGCGAGATCTCGCCAAAAAAATCGCCCGTCCTCGCAGTCTCAAGAACGATGCGTTCTCCGGTATCATTCTTGAAAAAAACCTCCACCTCGCCAGAAACGACCACGTACAGGGCGTCACCTGGGTCCCCATAGTTGAAGATCGTTGCGCCCTTCGCAAAAGTGACAACGTCAACGCGTTCCGCCAGTACGGTACGCTCTTGCTCATCGAGCAGGCTAAAGAAGGGCACCTGGGCCAGGAGTTCAGAAGTACTGGGCATATTGAATTCTCGTGGGTCAGCTCAATCGCGCGCCAAGCTTATGCGCGCGCGCAGCCTAGAACGAGTGGTAAGGCCCTCCAAGTTTCACTTGTTTGCGCCAAATTTGAGCAAGATTAAAGAGGGTCATGGGTGTGGCGCTCTGCCACGGTCGCCTGTTTCCACCATGTGGCTGGCTGAGTGCGGCTCTTCATTACAAGATGGCCCGCTCCAGTCTGGCTGGAGCGAGGTGTTAGCTTGTTTCCCGGCCTGAGACAAAAGACAAAGTCAGCGCAATGCCACCTGGTGTCGTCGTTGCCAGGAACGGGAGTGTACCAGCAACGGGAGTGCTTGATCTGGCGTGAGCCCGTGAGCTACGAGCTGATCTCGCGAAGCGGGCGCGAGGGTCTCCCGTCTACCGAACCTTTTGGATAAAACATCATGAATTCGAAAAACGTTTCCGAGACACGCCACACCATTAGACAGCTCGCTTCGGCAATTGCCGTGTTCGCTGTGTTCGGCGCGTGTTCCGCCCAGCAAGATACCAGTCTGTTCACTGACGTTTCAGCTAACACGGTGGGAGGCTCCAATGGTGAGGGTAGCGTTGGCGGCGCGGTGCTGCGATCGGGTGGAGGCACCGGCGGTGTTCTTTCGGCACTGTCTTCTGGGGGCAACCAGGCTGAGGGCGGTTCACTCGGCGGCAGCGCAACTGTTGTCACCGCCTTTGGCGGTGCACCGGCAAGCGGAGGGGAGAGTTCTTCGTTCGGTGGCAGCACAACGAGTGTCGGCGGCGCCCCGGCGGCGGGTGGAGGTGTATCAACGAGCGCTGGTGGGAGTACGGCTGGCAGTGGTGCTGCACTAGGAACTGGTGGCGGGAATTCAGGCGGAGCGATGCCCGCGGGAGGAACGGGAGGTGCTGCTGCTTGTGCGCCAACTGCTGAACGCTGCGATGGTCGGGATGAGAACTGCACGAAGGGGGTGACCGATGAAGTGTGCCCATCGGATTGCGTGGGCAGAAGCTACGGTTCCCACGGGTACATGTTCTGCTTGTTGGACGGGAATCGCGCCGAGGCCAACGTGCGCTGCAACCAAAGCTCACTTTATCTTTTGGAGATCAACTCTGCCGAAGAAAACAGCTGGGTTCGCCGCACAGCGACCGATCTGGGCATTGGCTCACTTTGGCTTGGAGGCAGCGATGTTGTGGAGGAGGGGGAGTGGCGTTGGGTGAGCATGACCCAATTTTGGCAGGGAGCTGCTACCGGTGCACCGGTGGCGGGTCGTTATTCAAACTGGACTACCGGGCAGCCTAATAACAACGGTGGCTCGCAGAATTGCGCACGGATGGCGGCCGATGGTTTCTGGGGCGATACCGACTGCACCGGGTCGAGCACTGGCGTCGTGTGTCGAGCGGACTAAGCTCAGCGCGTGTTTTCGAAGCGCACGCCGCTCAATCTGACGCCGAACCCACTCGCGCTCGCGCTTGAGGAATTCAAGGCAAAAGGCCAACTTTGGCTTGACCTCACCGTTTCAAACCCCACGGAAGCGGGCTTTTCATATCCCGTTGAGTTGCTGCAGGGGCTTTCGAATCCGAGGAGTCTAGCCTATCGGCCAGAGGCTAGAGGGGTTAACCTGGCTCCAATAGTGGAGCTCTGGCAACGTCGCGGCTACGCGGTGAGCGCGGAGCAGATTGCGCTCACGGCTAGCACCAGCGAGGCCTATTCGCTCGTATTCAAGCTGCTGTGCGATCCGTTGGACGAGGTGCTGGTGCCGCGACCGAGTTATCCGTTGCTGGATCATTTAGCGCAGTTTGAGAACGTGGTGCTGCGGGACTACCGGCTTTGCTACGATGGCAGCTGGTCGTTCGATTGGGCTTCGATCGAAGCGGCTTTGAGCCCAAAAACGCGAGCGATCTGCGTGGTGAGCCCGAATAACCCGACTGGCTCTTATCTGAAGCGAGATGAGTTAGATCGCCTCTTAGCATTCGGGCTTCCCGTGATTTGCGATGAAGTCTTTGCGGACTATCCGTTGACCCAAGATGCGCGTCGCGTCACGAGTGTCGTCGGTATGCGTGAGGGGCTCTTTTTTAGCTTGGATGGTCTCTCTAAATCGGTTGGCTTGCCGCAGATGAAGCTCGGCTGGATCACTGTTTCTGGCGCGCCGGACAACATCTCAGCGAGCATGAAGCGCCTGGAGTTCATGCTGGACGCCTACCTTTCCGTCTCGACGCCGATCCAGCTGGCCGCGGCGCATTTCTTATCGGTTGGGCAGGCGGTGACGAACAGCATTCGAGAGCGTCTACTCGCCAATCACGCCTGGTTGAGCGAACGGCTTCGGTCCACTTCGGTTAGCCTCTTATTTGCCGAGGGCGGATGGTACGCGACGCTCCAGCTCCCGAAGCTCATGACCGACGAAGGCTGGGCTCTGATGCTGCTGAAGGATCACCAGATCCTCACGCAACCCGGGTACTTTTACGACTTTGAAGAAGAAGCGCGGTTGGTCGTGAGCCTCATCACTCCGCCCGAAATATTTCGGTCAGGGATTGAGGGATTGCTCAGCGTTGTGAACGCGCACTGTTAAAATCCCATTTGAAATCTTGGCGCGGACCATGCCGAGACACTCCTCAACGTTCTCGAGGCCGCGAGGTAGAGTGAGAGCATTCTTTACGCCCCGCCCAATGATCGTCCAGCGGCCCCGTTTTGGACCCAAGATACTTTCCACTTGGTCCCATGTCAGCTCAAGCGCTGGGTGACCATCGTACAGACTCACAATCTTCTGCTCGGTGACCAGAACTGCGAAACTCTGAAATCTGGAAATTATCCTGCCTGCTACGACATACCCGCCCACCGCGTACCCCAGGCTGGCGAAGAGTCCAACAACCACGAGATTGTTCCACTCAACTTCGCCAGAGCTTAGAACCACCAACCCAGCAATCATCAGCCAAACAATAACCGACACTGCTACCATTAGGAGCTTACACCGCCCCAAGTACTTGTCTTGTAAGCGAAAAACGGTCAAACGTCCCGGACCAAAGTCAAACGCTGGCCTTGTCGTCGGTCCTCGATTGCGAATCGCGCAAAAGAAAGCCCAGGCCGCTTCCGCGGATATTGCCAACCCGCCCGCCGCTAACAACCAGTCGAGTGTGCCAATCGTCCCAGGTGCGCCCCCCGGCAGATTGGTGCGCATCCCCACCAAAACTAGGACCACGCCGCCTGCCATGTAGGCCAGATGGCGCCAGATGGGTTGGGCAATGCGCTGTGGCGCCACTTCAAGCTCACTATTCAGCATTCCCTAGCACCCCGTAAAAATCGTTGCCTAGCGCTACACCGATCGACGACGGCGTCCGAATAACAGCAGCCCCGCGACGAGCAGGCCAGCGCCACTCCCTGCATTCGTGGTCCGCGAGGAACCAACAGCGTGGCAGCCGCAGGCGCCTGGTTTTTCCTTGATAGTTGACGGCGAATCATCGTCTTTTTCAGCGTTTGCGTCGCCGTCTTCTGCCTCGCCGTCGTTCTCGCCGTCGGTGGTCGCTTCCGCCTTGTGGTGATCATCCGCCTCCGCGTCAGATTTGTTACCCTTGTCGCTGGAGGCCTCCGCCTCGTTCGCCGGTTTGGCCGCGTCGGCAGGGGCCGCGGGCTTGTCGCCTTCAGCCACCTTGGCAGCGGCAGGCTTCTTTTTCTCGCCGGTGAAAACAATGGCGCGGCGGTCGATGACCTCGTTTTCGCCTTCAAACTTGAGTGTCTGCGCTGAGCCAACGGACTGCCCGCTGCGCGCGTCCTTGATCGTGACTCGGTACTCGCCTGCTTCGTAGCCAAGCGCGCGGGTCACCTTAAATGAGAACTTGGTCCGGCGTTCAATCTTCCCCGAGCCTGGATCCATGAAGCCAACCTCTACGCTCTCGATCATCGGTTGACGCCCTTGTATGGGCACCGCTCGCTCCACGAGCTTGTCGCCATCCATCATCGCGCGCTCGAAGTAAGCGATCTGCAGAAATTCGAACTTCATCGGCAGATTGGCAAAATCCGGCGTTTTTGCCAGTGAGAGCGTGAGCTCCAATTGCCAGGACTTGGTGCTGCGCTCTTTGAGCGTCGTGCTCTTCCATTGCACTTGGCCAGCCGCGAAAGCCGCTGCCGAGAACATGAATATGAAGAATGACGCCGCCAGTTGAGCGGCAAGAAATGAAGTCCTACGAGTGAGCATGCGTGATCTCCGGAAGAGACCGCACGCTAACATAGGACGATCCGCTACTCCTCCAAAATGTCCGGCGGCGGCGACGGGATCGTGTCGTGGGCGTTGTACGCGTCCTCAGGCGGGAGGGTGAAACGCTCCGGCCGTACCGTATCGTCGGTAGGCCGCTGCCGGGGACCGCTTGCGGGGATGGCGGTGGAGCCTAGCTCCGACGGAATTGGGCTGCGCTCAGTCTGCGGCCCGTTGGCTTTGGCGTGTTCGTTCATTGAAGGACTCCCTCTCAAGCTTCAGCGCGAGATCCCCGCATCGCACCGCTCGGGGGAGTTAGCCGAGACCCGGCCGCATGTCCAACATTTTACATATCCAGTTAAAGAAAGTGAGTCAGAACGGATATTTACACTGGGGCTGCAGATTGGCCTCCGGCCTGGCAAGCGCAGCAAAACACAACCGCTGAGCTGCCTTCCCGGTTCTCGAACGCTTGGGCTTGGGCGGATTCGCGGGGTTGGCCAATCTGAAGTGCGAGTTGTTCGCTCACGGCAGCTCCCGAGATGAGCCACTGAATGCGCCGCTCCCAGCGTGGATCATCAAATTCCAGGCGTTGGCCAGCGGCGATCCGGAGCAGATAGAGCCCGGCTTCTTCTGTCTCAAGCAGCGTTTCGACGGGCGCGTGGCCAGCGCTCCTGTTGGCTCCCGGAAACGCCGCGCGCGAGCGTTCAATCTCAACCGAAGTGCCGAGTGCTCGCCCCTTGAGCGCCTCGGGTTTCTCAAGGCGAATGCGAATCTGCTCCAACACTGGGTAACAACCAAACAGCATGGCGCTCATTTCTTCGGTCGCCATTTCAATCAAGCGATATTGCCGGAACTTCAACAACGAAGCCACGTCGTCGGCGACGCGCGAGTAGTCAATGGTATCCAAAATTCGGCCAGTGCGCCCCGCCTTCGACAGATTGAGGCCCAGCGCCAAACTCAACCGCACAGGCTGCTTTTGATGGCGTTCACGCGGCCGCATCCCGACGATGCATTCGATTTCAAGTTCGTTGATGTGAATAAAGTCCATAGGAAGCGTTCAGTGGGTCGTGACCGGGCGCGGATCCGTTTCGGTGATCGTGAGCGGCCAGGCGATGTCTTCGCGTGTCCAGCCTTCGGCGCCAGCATGCCGCCAATCGACGCGGATTTCGTAGCTGCCCGTCACCGGTGGCAACGGTAGACCTGCGGTGCGGGTTCGATAGCGGAGCGAAAGCGCGCGGTGGTCGAAAATATCCGTCGTGGTTTCGAGGCCGGTGTGCGCCACGACCGAGAAGCGAAACTGGAGGCTTTGCTTCAGCTCTTGCGGTGCAATCTGGAAGTACGCGTGGATTTCGAGAGGGAGTATGGCACCTACGGGATGAGTGCCCTGAGGCAAGCTCACCTGCTCTACCAAATTCCAAAGAGTCACGTTGTTCGACTGCTGATCCAAACTAGAACCGCCGCAAACAGTGAGTAGGTAACAATGCGGCACGGGCGGAGCCTAGTCCTTCACCCGGCGGGCAGCAAATGGTCAAAAAGGCCTACGCCAGTCGCAAAATAAAGGACCTGGCTGGCGCTCAGGAGAAACAGCCCAGCACTGAGCACGTGGGTAATGATGGGAAGCACCCGCTCGGCCCAGTGTGGAAGGCGCAGGCCCGGGCGGAGCCAGACTTCACTCACGTTCTGGCCCAAATGAAAGCAGACGCCCGCAAGCCCGATCAGGTAAACGAATGCCTGAACCGGTACGCCCAGACTAGTGACACTGGAAAGTGAAGCACTCAGCTTGCCGTTGATGTCCTCGAGATAGAGTTCGCCACGGAGGACGGGCCAGCTGATCGTTAGTAGGTGGTAACCTATAAAGGCGAGTGTGAGTGTTAGCCACCCCAACCTCACCAATCCGAGCCCTCCGAAGCTCTTGGTCCAGTTGGGGCTCGCTCGGTGAGCGGAGAGAAATCGCACCAGACCGAGGCCCAGCACCCCGAGGAAACCGACCAGCACGCTCGGAGCGAGGAAAACGAAAGACCAGGGAAGCTCAGATCCACGCGCCAGCGTTTGCGGGTCCGTCTGAGTGAGAGGCGACTCACAACCGAGCCGAAGCAGCAGGAATGCGGCAAAAGTCGCGGTCGCAACGTCGACGGAGAGTTGGGGAATACTTGACGGCTCCTCGGTCAATCGGTCACCTGTACGTGGTGTTTGAGCCAGGCCATCTGCGAGCGACATGGAGTTACGGGACGAGATGGATGCCGTCAAGCCAGGCGTGTGTGGTTGCGTTGCTAGCCCTTACAACAGCGTTCACGGGCTGTGCTCATGCGCGCGAAGGATCGGGACGCGCGGCTGGGATCTCAGCCCTCGCAGAGAGCGAGACGGCGCAGAGCGAGCTTCGAGCGCTCAAAAGCCGCTACTTTGCGTTACCACGCGCTCTTCGCAGCCGGCTCACGCCTGAGCTCATAGTATTGATTAACCGGTATCCGGCAGACCCAAGCACTGACTGGGCTCGGCTCTACCTGGCGTTCAATGAGGTGGATGCTGGAAGGAGTCAAAGGGGCAGAGAGCTTGCAGCACGCGTTCGCGCGGGAACCGCGGGCAGTGTCCAGGATCTTGCCACGGTCGTGTTGGCTGCCTCGTTGACTTCCGAAGCAAAACCCGAGACTGCACTCGGGCTGCTTGTTCCCCTGCAGAGCAAGGTGATTGATGCCGACGAGCGACAGCTCTTCTATGAAGAGATCACGCGTGCGGCACTGCACGCTCGGAGTTACGCTCAGGCCGTCCAATTCGCTTATGAATGGGTTGCGAGCGGGAGCCTGCTGTTGCCCGAGTCCAACCATTCGGCTGTCGAACGTCTGGTTGAAGCGGTGCCAACGCCCGAACTCCAAAGCGCGCTCAGCAGATTGGAGTTGAGCGCGCTTTCGACGCGCGCGGAAGCGAGCGAAGTGCGGGCTCGCAAGTGGTTCCTAAGAGCGCTCCGCAAAACGCTGACGACACGGGCACTCGCCAAGAAAGATCCGATTTTGGCGCGCTGGTTGCTGAGCGCGACTGCTGCACGGGAACGCCTGAGCGATGTCACGACAGAACTGTCGCGGCTTGCCACGACGGGTGCACCGCCGAAAGTCAGGGTGATTGGGCGCCGCCTAGGGCTCCTTTTAGGAGCCGGTACGCGAAAGGCCCGCGATCGCTCCGCCAGCGTGGTGTCGGGATTGCTCGCTTCGCTTGATTTAACCTCAGAAACGCGCACCTCCGCCGTGGAACTAAAAACTGAAACGGACACAGGCGCTCCGGGAGCGACGCTGGCAGCGCTGGAGTCGTTGGCGAGTGATGGCGTTGCGCTCGTGGTTGCAGGTATCGATCAGGAGAGCGCGGCCGTCGCCGCAAGCTACGCGGAGCGAGAGCGTTTGCCTGTGCTGCTCTTGGATACCCCAGCGGGAGCGGCGACCTCTGACTATGTTTTCCGGATGGGTGCTGACCCGGAAGCAGTGGCACAGAAGTTAGCGGAAGTCGCCGCTCAGTCAGGGTTCGGGAGAACAGCGCGCGTGGGGCCCGGGTTGGTGTCGTGTGATGCTGATCTAGCAGAGAATGCCGCACCTGGGTTCCCGGTTGAAGAGTGGCGGCAGTCCAAGGTTGAAGCGCTGCTGCTGTTGGGGGATGCCGAGTGCAGCGGGCAGGTGGTCGCAGGGCTCGCGGGATTGAAACCTAAGCCCGTGTTGTTCTTGGGTCTCGAGAGTTCGAATCTTAGCAACATCCCTTCGGGATATCGTCGCGTGACAGTGGGAGCCGGAAAATTTCCCGAAGCCGTCGGACCTGGCAAGTCCTGGTTTCATGTTCTCGGTCACGATGCCGGAGTCCTAGGTGCAGAAGCGCTCCTAGGCTTACCGGCGTCGGTATTGGTCGAGGACCGCAAGGAGGCGAGCCGGCTGCATGCGCTGGCTCGCACAGCCCTCAGCCACGCCAAGGGCGAGCTGTGGTCGAGCGAGGCGCATGGGTTTGAAGCTAGCCAGAAGCTGCCGCGAACATTTCGGATAGTCCGATGAAAGAAGGCCAGATCTATCAGCTGACGAGCAAGGCACGGACGCGCGCACTGGCACGCCAATTGGCGAAGGTTGCGGCGGCCTCGGATCTGATTGTGTTGGAGGGAACACTGGGTGCAGGGAAAACATTCTTCGCCCAAAGTTTTTGCACCAGTCTACCGAAGGGGACGGATCTCTCTGTAACGAGCCCCACCTACACGCTGGTGCACGAGCACGAAACCGAGCCGCCCGTCTGCCACGCCGATCTCTACCGCCTCGCTTCAGAGCGCGAAGTCCTTGAGCTTGATCTGTCGGCACGCCGCGACGCGGGCTGGCTCTTGCTGGTCGAATGGGGCACGCCTTACATCGACACGCTCGGCGGCGATGCCCTGACCGTGCGCTTGGGCTTCACGCCGCGGACCCTCCAATTCTGCGCCCGAGGGCCACGCAGCGAGGCACTCTTGGCTGAGGTTGAGGGCGCACTCCAAAAGTGCCGAGATCAATGCTAGGACGTCCCCGTGGGAGAACCTAGCGAGAGTGAGAATTCAGGATTTCAAGCGCTGAACCCGCTCTCCTATGTGCTGGGTATTCTTGAAAGTCTGGGCCAACTCTTGGAGCTGACGGGCAAGACTGTCACTTGGATATTTCGACCCCCCTTTCGCATAGCGCAGTTGCTCCTGGCGATGGACTTCATTGGCGTCCAATCCATCTTCATCGTCTCGCTCACCGGGATTTTTAGCGGAATGGTTCTGTCACTGCAGACGGTGTACAGCTTGAAGCAATTTTCAGCTCAGGGCGTGGTGGGCTCGGTGGTCGCCATTTCACTCACCCGTGAGATCAGTCCAGTCTTCACCGCGCTCATGGTAACCGCCAGAGCAGGCAGCGCGATGGCGGCAGAGCTCGGGAACATGCGCGTCACCGAACAGGTTGACGCCCTAACGACCATGGGCGTAAGCCCCATCCAGTATTTGTTGTCGCCCCGGCTGTTAGCCAGTGTTTTGATGATGCCTCTGCTCTGCATCCTCTATACCTGTGTCGGGATGAGCGGAGGCTGGCTCGTAGCCGTCAGTTGGCTGGGCGTTGACCCGGGTTTGTTTGTCGCCAATATCGAAAAATACCTAACTTTTAACGATCTTTTTATGGGTCTCGTGAAGGCCGGCGTCTTTGGATTTTTAGTCTCCGCGATTTCATGTCGGCAAGGCTACTATGCCAAGGGCGGCGCCAAAGGGGTCGGCGAAGCAACGACCCGAGCCGTTGTGCACAGTTCGGTGGCGATCCTCATCGCGAACTACGTGATCACTAATTGGATGACTCCGACCTGACTGACGAATCTAATACTCTGCCGCGCGCCCAAGGGCGCCTTGCAGAGCTGCGCCGGCTTGCGGTGTGGCGCCAGCGCATGGTGTGGCCGCTGTTGTTGGCGCCGGCTTGGCTTGCTCTCGGGTTCGATCTGTGGCGGCGCGCGCCGCGGATTTGGGGTTTGAGTGGGGTCAATATCCTGACCTATCTGAGCGCACTGATTGAAAGCGGAGTGGTGTGGGCGTTGCTCTTGCACGCGGCCTCGCGCCGGCGGGGGCCCTGGCGGCATGTGATGGCCGCACTGTTCGTGGGCTTTGTCGCCTTGGCGCACGCCGGGCAGTCGTACTTTTTCGAACAGAATAACGTGTACCTGAACTCCGACGTTTCGCGCTTCGCGAGCGATTTCGGCGCGAGTGTTCTGAATCAGTTTTTGGCCGACATTGGCAGCTATCTTCGCGTTTTGGCGCCCGCGATCGCGTTGGCTGTGCTGTGGGTATTCCTGGCCCGCCGCACCGTGCGCCCAGCTCGCCAGCGTGGGCGACTGACGGCAATTCTAGCGCCGTGTGTGCTGGTGGCGAGCTTTTTCATTCCTACGAACCATCGGCAAGCGCAGGCTAGCACTCCCGATGTTTTGTACCTGAATGCTGTGGGGGCGCTCTTGGGGCAGGAGTTCGGTTTAACCGATGATGCCAATGCTGCGCGGCCGCGTTCACGTGCCTCGCTCCCAGTGTTGCCACTTTTCCCGGAAACGGCGATAAAACGGAACGTGGTGCTCTTTATTCTGGAGAGCGTGCGCGCCGATAGCGCGTGCAGCGAATATCGTGCAGACTGCAAAAAGACGCCTTTTTCGAACGCGTTGCTGCCAAATCGTGCGCCGCTCAGGCAGTTGCGATCCATGGCTTCAACCACCGCCATTTCGTTGGCCGTGCTGTGGACGGGAGTGGGCCCCGAAGAATCGCGCGAGGTCTTGCACACCTGGCCGCTGGTCTTTGACTACGCCAAGGCGGCAGGTTTCAGTACCGCATTTTGGACCAGCCAAAACATGCTTTTTGGCAACGCGCGGCTTTGGGTTGAAAACCTCGGCGCGGATAGATTCGCTTCCGCCACGGACTTGGACCCCACCGCGGATCTGGACACAGGTGCGGACGAAGCACTGCTCGCGACCCGCGCGCTGGCAGAGATTCACCAGCTCAAAGAGCCATTTTTGGCCGTGATTCAGCTATCCAACACGCACTATCCGTACCGCATTGACGAATCAGTAGCGCAACCTTTTCAGCCGGCTACCACGAGCAAGGCTCCAGAAAACAACAGCGCTTTCAAGAACTACTACCAGAATTCGATTTACCAGCAGGACCGTCATATCGCGCGCATGATTGCGGGCATTCGTGACGCGAACTTCGGCTCACGCACCGTCCTCCTCTACACGAGTGACCACGGCGAAGCCTTCCGCGAGCACTACCAAATGGGGCACACCTTCAGCATCTTCGACGAAGAGATCAAAGTCCCAGGCTGGGTCGATGCACCGCCTGGAACACTCTCGCCCGAAGAAGCCAGGAGCCTGAAAACGAAGTCGGATACGTTCGCCTTTCATGTCGACATGCTGCCCACGCTTCTCGATCTGATGGGGGTGTGGGATGCGCCCGCCATCACCCGCTACCGCTCCCGTATGCCTGGCACCAGTTGGCTCAGGCCCGAGCCAACGCTCGCCGCCTTACCGATGACGAACTGTGCGGCAGTCTGGGGCTGTGCTTTCGAGAATTGGGGCGTTATGCAAGGTAATCTGAAGCTCGCAGCCCGGGCCTGGGATGGGGATTATCGCTGCTATGATCTGCTCAGCGATCCTTTAGAGCTCACGAACCTGGGTGAAAGCCGCTGCGCCTCGCTCAAGAAAGTAGCGCTTGAACGCTTCAAGCGGCTGCCTGGGCGCGGTGATAAGAAAGCGAATGAGCGTTAGGAGAGCGGCAGCACGGCAAAGCGGTGCCCGCTCGCGGCATGCAACGCGACCTGAGCGCCAGGCAGTCGTTTGCACAGGTCGCTCCTAGTAAACCGTTAGCTAGCATTGAACTGCATTTCAGTCCCGACGGCTACTTCATTCCCGGTCAGTCGGCGAACTTTGAGCACGGCGACTGCGGAGCCCAACTGTCCAAAACTGAACAAAGCTGTGATCAGCCAATTATTATGGTAGGAAAAAATACAAGTGGGCCTATTCGGCGAGAATCTGAAAGCGCCCGCCTTGGCGTGTGAGCCATAGTAATTTGTTCAACCCTGCCGTTTTAGGTTGACAAGAGTGGGGGGGGGTGGGTAGAGACGTTTGAGATTGTGGGGCGGGTAGCGCTTTGCAGCTAACCAACAACGCCGTACGCGGCTCGTCGACTATTCGGCGCACCTCAGGCGGCATATTGAAAGGGCGGAAGTCATAAAAAACACACATCTAAGTATCATCGCATCAACGGGCGCGGTTGCCTTAGGGCTGATCGTGTCGGCTTGTTCAGCGGAGTCTGAACAGCTAGCGCGAGCTGAGAACGCTTCCGCATGATGCGATTTCGCGCGCGGCTCGCGCCGTTTCTTTTTGCTGCGGGCCTATCGATCGGCTCGTGCGGAGGCCGGGCAAGTCAGCAAACAATGGACTCCACTGCTGCTGAGCCTGCCAAGCCTGGTTGCTCAAACGACAACCAGTGCCCAGACGGATTCTGCGATACGACCGGGAAGTGCGGCCTCCCAAGCCGTGATTTTAATTTTGGGGTCGAATGCACAATTCCACCCTCTGACTGGCCGGCGGAAACTCAAGCCAAGCTTCGCGTCTGCGGACCGTATCGCTGCCAGTTGGGGCGCTGTCGTTCATGCACGAGCGATCAGCAATGCCTCGGCCCAAACGAGCCACCGGACGGCACCACCTGCTCCCTCGTGGGCGCCGTGGGCCCCGTCGGAGACCGGCCTGGTAGGCAGTGCGGGCGTTACGGACCCTAGTGTTACGATTCTCCTGGAATGGAAGGGTAGACGGCTTAGCAATGCCCTTCCACAACCCTAATCAGCCCCGTGATCCCGGCGCGGAAAACATAGCGCGAGCTGAGAGGGCTTGCGTATGATGCGATTTTGCACGCGGCTCGCGCCGTTTCTTTTTGCTGCGGGCCTGTCGATCGGCTCGTGCGGAGGCCGGGCAACTCAGCAAACAATGGACTCCACTGCTGCTGAGCCTGCCAAGCCTGGTTGCTCAAACGACAACCAGTGCCCAGACGGATTCTGCGATACGACCGGGAAGTGCGGCATCCCAAGCTTTGATACCGGTTTTGGGATCGAATGCACAATTCCACCGTCTGACTTGCCGGCGGATACTCAGGCCAAGCTTCGCGTCTGCGGAGCGTATCGCTGCCAGTTGGGGCGCTGTCGTTCATGCACGAGCGATCAGCAATGCCTCGGCCCAAACGAGCCACCGGACGGCACCACGTGCTCTCCCGACGGCGCCGTTGGAAACTGGCCTGGCAGGCGCTGCGGGCGTTACTGACCCTAGTGTTACGATTCTCTGGGAATGGAAGGGTAGACGCCTTAGCAATGCCCTTCCAAAGTCACGAGGGCAATTCTAGCGCCCAAGGTGGCACGACGCGCCAATCCTTGGTGAGTGTCTCGGCGCTTGTTACTGCCAAAGAGACGACTTGTCCGTGTTCCCAGTTCGGTGGTGCAATATCGCTGAGTCGAGGGAGAGTCGAAGTTGAAGGTAATCCTAGCTTCACTTCGATGGGATAAACTTTGCCTTGATGCTCCACAAGGAGATCAATTTCCCGCCCGTCGCGCGTCCTAAAGAAACGCACGTCCACTTCCTTCGCCCGATGTCGGAAGTACTTGAATACCTCAGAGAAAACGTGAGTTTCGAAGGCTTGGCCGGCTTGGGGTCCAAGCCGAAGAAGCTCACCTGTCTTCCAGCCCGCGAGAAACGCCGCGAGGCCCATGTCTAAAAAGTAGAGCTTCGGGCTCTTAATTAACCGTTTAGAGCGATTTTCGTGGTCGGGCTGAACCAGCTTTAGCAAGAAACTGTCCTCAAGAACGCTCAGCCAACTTTTGATGGTGGGTGCTGAAACACCAGCATCTCGTGCAAGGTCGTCGAAGTTCACAAGGCAGCCCGTTCGCAAGGCGCAGAGGCGGAGAAAAATCTCGAACTCACGGCGCTTGTCGACCCGAAGCAGTTCGCGGACGTCGCGCTCGATGTAGGTCTGCGTGTAACTCGACAGGTAAAGATCGCGTGCGTCGACATCCGTAGTCGACCAGAGCTTGGGAAAGCCCGTTCTCAGCAAACTCTCGAAGTAGCCCTGGGGTGTCTTTTGATCGCGCGTCAACTGCTTTTCCTCATCGGAGAGCCCGCACAGATTCAAAATGGCAACACGGCCCGCGAGCGTTTCGCGGATCCCACGCATCACTTGAAAGTTCTGCGAACCCGTGAGCCAAAATGCACCCGGAGCTGCGCCTGCATCCGCAAGTTGCTTGATGGCGCTCAGGAGCTCGGGAGCGTATTGGATCTCGTCGATAATCAGTGGTGGTGTCAGCTCACGCGCAAAGAGCACGGGATCGGCATTTGCCCGAGCACGGGTCGCAAGGTCATCCAGGTTGACGTATTGCCGATCCGGCCCGCATCGGCGTAAGAGCGAGCTCTTCCCAACTTGACGTGATCCGAGCAGGAGCCACACCGGGAAAAGGCTCAATGAGGGCGCCGGAATCCGGAAACGACCTTCAAATGTCCTTTGAATCCAGGTATTTGGCATTTCCAAAGCTTACTATGGAATTGCCAAGGCTGCCATTCAAGAGTCGGCCCTGCAGGCTCGTGAGCGGCACGCTTTCCTGGAAGGGTAGAGGCCGAAAAACTGCCCGCCAGTGTCTTGATCTTCAGCGAATACACCTTTGGGCAACGCACCGGAGACCCGGACAGCAGTCGGGATTCAGGTCCGACGCTGCCGCGAGGCATTGGTCGCCGAGCCCATTGCGGTTGCACGCCGTGCAAGTTCCGTTTGCCCCGCAAGCGATGCCGACCACCGGGCTACCGCCGGGTCCGCAACGACAGTCGTACGAGGCCGTGCAGATGGCGCCAACGCACGCTACATTGCCTTCGCCTCCGCTCCCACCGGTGGATCCTCCGGAACCTCCAGTGCCACCCGATCAAGCGCATAAGACAATCGACCTGCCGTATGTCGAATTGCCTCGCGATAGCTGATCCGTCTTAGCGCTCGACGCGCTCGACGTACTTCGGATCCGTCAGGAATTTCTCGTCGGTGAGGGCGCCCAAGAAAGCCAAAAGATCTGCTTTTTCAGCCGCGCTGAGCTCAAACCGCTCAATCTGGACGTCCGTGCTCGGATCGCCGCGTCCACCTTTGGCGTAGTGATCGATCACGTCCGACAAGGTCGTGAGGGAGCCATCATGCAGGTAGGGTGCCGTTAGCGCGATGTTGCGGAGACCGGGGACTCTGAATTTTCCGAGATCACCGGTGCGTCCAGTGAGGCCCTTTCTGCCGATGTCGCCCCCAGGCTCGTAGCTTCCATTGTTGAAGAAGCCATCGTTGGTGAGGGTGCGCTCGGTGTGGCAATGAAAGCAGCCCGTTCTGCTGCTGAAGAAGAGATCGGAGCCGCGCTTTTCGCTGTCGTTGAGTGCAAGACTATCACCCGCGAGAAACGCATCGTAGCGGCTGTTGCTGCTGACTAGCGCGCGCACAAAGCTGGCCAACGCTTGCCGCAGGCTGAGCTCACTTGGGGGCTCGGCGTAGGCAGCCTGAAACTCGGCGACGTACGACGCATCACTGTTCAAACGCGCGACGGCCTTGGCGAGGGGTAAGTCCATCTCGTTGGGGTCTTCGATGGGCTTTCCTGCCTGCTCCTCGAGCGACGCGACTCGGCCGTCCCAGAACAACCCCGTCCGCACCCAAGCCAAATTGGCCAAGCCCGGTGCATTCCTTTTGCCCATTTTCCCCTCAACCCCAACGCTCACGGGTCGCGGGTCAGCAAAAGCGTGACTCTGCTCGTGGCAGCTCGAACACGAAACTTCGCGCGTGCGTGACAAGGCTGTTTCAAAAAACAGCCGTCGCCCCAGCTTGGCCCGACTCTCTGTGAGCTGATTGTCGGCCGGGGCAGTCGAAGCGAGGCTGCCGGAGAAGCCGAACGGACTCGATACTTCCGTCAAGTTGGGCGTTGGTTCTAGATTAACGGCATCGGGTGTTGCGCTACAGGCGAACACTAGAAATCCGAGTACAAGTTGCCAGCCCCAACCATGCACACGCTGGTTTCTAGCAAGCAAACGCGGCGACTGGTCTTTCACGGTCCGCTCAGCGAAAAGATCGTGAGCTTGGGGACATTCTGACGGAGGTGTTCGCCTGCCACGATCTCGGCTCCCGGGGGCCCAGGTGGCGCCGGTGGAGGTAGCATGAAGTTCGCTAGATCTGCCGGCATCGCCGCGCCCTTGAGCACCTCATCTAACGCAAATTTGAGCGGGATCTCGGCGTTGGCCTTGGCGACCGTGATGGCGCCCAGAACCGAGATCTTGGGTGCCATGCGTTCATGAACGCCGCCGCCCATGTGAACCTTTTGCGCGGTTGATGGCATGATGGTCAGAGGCTCCGTCACCATTCCCTCGTAGCGTAAAAAGAGATAGCCAAACGTGTGCGGCCACTTCAACTGAGAGGCCTCATCGAGCGGAGCGTCCAGCGGCGAGAAGGTGTTGTTGCAACCATCGGTTAGACCCAACAAGAACTCCACCCCGCTGTACGTACCCACGGGCGCTCGAACTCGGAGCCCAAGCGACTCGGGAGCTTCGGCATTCACGAAGTGGACATTGTACGGCTTTCGATGTTGGCCACCGGAGTCCACCAGGTCGACCGGTACCCTTTGATTCGATGCATCTACCAGGTTGACTTCGGAAATATAGAATCTCAGATTGCTGAGCAGCAACGTGCCACCGCCAGCGAGGGCGTTGTTTTCCCCGTAAATGAGCGGCTTCCCGTTCAACTCAAGCTTGAGCGAGAACGTTAGGGGCTCACGCTCGCCGGGGATCAGCGGCAGGCTGTTGACACAAACTGCCGGGAAGCCATCGGGCCCCGTCGCAGCAAGCGCACCTCCCGATCCTTGCCCCGATCCTTGTCCCTGTGCCGCGCCGCCCGTGCCTCCACTCGCGAAGCTAGAAGCTGTGGCTGTACCGCCGGCGCCTCCACTCGCGAAGCTTCCTGTGGTTGTGCCGCCGGTGCTCTGCTTTCCTTCCGAGGTGTTGGTGGCGTTTCCGCACCCCAAGATCATCGACATAGAAACAGCAGTGAAGAAGATGCCTTCGCGAAGGTGCATGAATGCCATTGAACCATGCTCGTTCAAACTGAACAAGGAGTTTGTCGCGATTGCGGCTTTGGGTTAACGCGGGGCAACTCTAATGGATCCCCCGTTCGAGAGGAAAAAGGTGGAGAGCTAGGAATTTATCACAGCGCGGCGTGATGCCCAATTGAAGAACACAGCGATAAGGGTCTTGAAATCTGACTTGCCGCGACCGACGGGTACCCTCGGTAGGGAGGCCAACGCAGTTAGGAGAGCGCCAGCATGCGTTCGATGGGCAAGAGTGCGCGTTGCCGTAGCTCTTCTGCCATCTGAAGTTCGGGGCGCAAATCGCGGAGCGCCAAATAAACCTTCTCAGGCGTATTCAAACGCATGAACGGGCATTCATTGCAGTGGCAGTTAGCCTCGGGTGGCGCCGGGATAAAGAGCTTGGCGGGCGCCGCCTTCTCCATTTGGTGCAAAATGCCAGACTCGGTGGCCACAATAAACGTGCGCGCGTTGTCGTTCTGAACGTGTTTGAGAAGCGCTGCCGTGGAGCCAATGAATTCTGCCAGTTCTAAGAGTGGCTCTTCGCATTCCGGATGGGCAATCAGCTGGGCTTCGGGATGCTGGCGCTGCAGATCTACCACCTTCTTCAGGCTGAAGGTTTCGTGAACGATGCAGCTTCCTGGCCAAATCTGCATGGCACGCCCCGTTTGCTTCACCAGGTAACGGCCAAGGTTCTTATCGGGCGCAAACAGGATCGTGCGATCGGCAGGAATGGCACGGATCACCTTTTCAGCGTTGCTCGAGGTGCAGATGTAATCGCTCTCGGCTTTTACTTCGGCAGAGCAATTGATGTAACTCACCACCACCGAGCCCGGGAATTGTGCTTTCCATTCGCGAAACGGCCCCACCGGGCAACCATCAGCCAGTGAACAGCCCGCCGCCATATCCGGCACGAGCACGATCTTCTCGGGATTCAGAATTTTGGCCGTCTCCGCCATAAAATGCACACCCGCGAAAAGAATCACATCGGCTTGCGTGCGTTTGGCCTCTTGCGCTAACTGCAGCGAATCGCCGATGAAGTCCGCCAAATCTTGAATTTGCCCTTCTTGATAGAAGTGCGCCAAGAATACTGCATTTCGATCGCGCTTGAGGCGTTTGATCTCTTCGACCAGTTGAGCCAGCGGGAGATCGACGGACGGAGAGGCGGCAGCAAGCGACATGTACGAAACCTAGAGCGAGTCCTCTAAGATGGCCATCACTTGCGCAAGATGGGCGGGGAAATCGCGGGATTCCTGGCTTTGATGGGGCGAATCCGTGCTTCACGCCCCGGTCGGAGGTGCGCTATGAGTTTCGGCCAGTGGCGGCACCCCGGTTAAGAGCGAGCACTCAAGTGAATAGCCCCCCAGAGAGCAAGCGTGAACCTGTAGTGTTGGTGCACGGGATTTGGAATACGGCGCGGGTGTTTGGCAAATTCTCGAGGAGGCTTGAGCAAGCGGGATTCGAGGTGCACGCTTGGAATGCAACGCCCAGCAATGGTTCAGCGTCGCTCGGCAAGTTGGCGGAGCAATTGGCGGAGCGCATCGACAGCGCGTTGGGCCAAAAGCGGCCATTCTCGCTGGTTGGTTTCAGCATGGGTGGCATGGTGTCTCGGATCTATTTGCAACGCCTCCATGGCGCGCGTCGGGTTCAGAAATTCGTGAGTATCGCGGCTCCCCATCACGGCACGTTTTGGGCGCGCTTTTCAAAGAAACCAGGCATCGCGGAAATGCGCAGCGACAGCGAGTTACTCACCGAGCTCAATCGCGATCTCATTGAGCTCACGACGCTTCCGTGTTTGTCGCTGTACACGCCCTACGATCTGATGATTCTCCCCGCGCGGAGTTCGGAGCTGGGGCTGGGCCAAGTCAGAAAGGTCTCTGTCGCCTTGCATCAACTCATGCTGAATGACCGACGTGTGGCGCGGGCCACTGTTGAGTTTCTGAAAGGCGAAGGCTCCGACTAGCCAAAAGCCCGTGAGCAACAGGGTGGGGTGTGCTACGAGACGCCGCAATGAATCCTGTAGTTGCTGTTCAAGATCTCCGTTGCGAATACACTCCTGAGCCGCTCGGGCTCGATACACGGGCACCGCGTTTCAGCTGGAAGCTCATGGATGCCGCGGCTAGCCGCGGCCAGCGGCAAACGGCGTGTCAGATCTTAGTCGCCAGCAGCCGGGCAGAGCTCGCGCTGGGCATCGGCGATCTTTGGGACGTGAAGCTCGAATCGGAGGCTTCTGTTCAGATTGAGTATGCTGGGGCCCCGCTTCGTTCAGGCATGGTCTGCTATTGGAAGGTGCGGATTTGGGACAGTGAGCAGCAGGTTTCGGAATGGAGTCGGATGGCTCGTTTTTCGATGGGGCCGCAGAGTTCGGCGGATTGGCGTGGCGAGTGGATAGGGATGGGCTCTGCCTCGGAGTTTGAGTGCCCCTGGTTTCGGAAGACTTTCACGTTGAATGAGCCGGGGACCTCCGCGATCGTGCATGTCGCGTCGGTGGGTTATTACGAGCTGTATGTGAATGGTCAGAAGGTGGGCGATGCGGTGCTGTCGCCGTCCGTGAGTAATTTGGGGAAGCGCGTGCTCTACAGCAGTTACGATATCGCGGCGCTGCTGCGGCTTGGCGTGAACACGATTGGTATCTGGGCGGCAGCGGGCTGGGCTTCTTACGTGGTGGGGGATAATTGGCCTGATTTTGAGCTTGCCAAGCGCCCACTCCTGAAAGCGCAAGCAGAGATTGCTGCTGGCGAGAATCAGCTCACGATCGCCTCTGATGCGAGCTGGAAATGCAGCCTGAGTTCGCTCACACATGTGGGTGGCTGGCGTGGAACCGATTACGGGGGTGAACAGATCGACTTGCGCCGGCACGTCTCAGGCTGGGCCAGCTCTGAGCTTTCCGACGCAGACTGGGAGCATGCAACAGCCTATTTGCTTGAGCGAGAAGTCTCGGCAGATCGTGTGCCACCGAACCGCGCCTGCGAAACCATCAAAGCTCTAAGCATCAGCGCGGACGCCGCTGGAGCTAAAATCGTGATGGAGCGCGTGTTCTCGGGCTGGATCGAGATCAAGCTGCGGGGCACACCCGATACCAGCGCAAGCATCGAATTCTCAATGGACGAGAATCAGACGTGCCAATTCAATCAACGCGGGCTGTTGACGTTTGATGCCAAGGGCGAAGGCACCTTTTGTAACCGTTTTTCCTACCATGGTATCCAGTACGTCACGGTACAGAACGCGCTCGGCCCTCTCCAGATTGAAGACGTTTGCGGCTATCGAATTGGGAACGATCTGGAACGAGCGGGCAACTTTGATTGCTCAAATACCTTACTCAAAAAGATCTACGACACCACACACAATACCTACGTCAATCTGACGACTGGCGGCTATGTGTCGGATTGCGCGCACCGCGAAAAGCTTGGCTATGGTGGCGATGGCACGACATCCCTCGAGTTCGCACTCACCACCTATGAAGCCGCGGGGCTCTACACCAAATGGGCACAGGATTGGGTGGATGTGCAGACTCCCGATGGCCATGTTCCGAATACGGCACCTGTCGCCGGGGGTGGGGGCAGCCCGGCCTATGGCTGCTTCATCGTTAGCATGCCCTGGCAAGTGTATTTAACCTATGGTGATATTCGAGTGCTTGAGCGCACGTATCCGGCCATGCAGGGCTGGCTGGCTTATCTCGAACAAAAGAGCGATTCCGAGGGGCTTTTGCTGCCTTTTCCTGGGGATTGGCACTTCCTAGGCGATTGGGTGAGTCCTGTGGGTGAAGGCGGGGAGCCTGGCCGGCTGCTTCACAACAATCTGCACTATCTCTACGCGACACGCCTGATCGCGAAGGTGGCTAGAGTTCTAGGCAAGGCAGGCGAAAGTGCAGCGTATCTTGAGAAAGCTTTCATCATCACCAACGAACTGAATCGAAGATTCTTTAATCCAGAAGCTGCCAACTATCTGAACGATGATCTGGTGAACCTGGCGCTGCCTCTCGTTGCCGAAGCCGTGCCTCACGAATACCGCGCTCTTGTCGCTGCCAAGCTTGAATCAAGCATCATGAGTGAGCCCAAGCTGAATACCGGACTTTGGGGCACTTATTTTCTGGTGAAGTGGCTCACGGAGAGTCTACGGAGCGATCTGATGTTCGTGTTGGCCACTCAAGCAACGTGTCCAGGCTACGCTTATCTTCTCGAAGCGGGCTACGATACGTGGCCTGAGGAATGGCTGCTGCGCCACCCCTTTGGCGTCTCAAAAGTTCATGGCTGCCTCAACGGGATTGGGCTTTGGTTTCAGCAAGGTTTGGCTGGGATACAGCTTGATCCCGAGCACCCTGGCTTCAAGCACTTTCTCGTCAAGCCTGCACTCGTCGGGGATCTCTCCTGGGTGCGCGCTGAGGTAACTTCCATGTATGGAAAAATAGTGAGCGCTTGGAATTTCGGCGCCGAGCGCTTCACGCTGCACGTCGAGGTACCACCCAATACCAGTGCTCATGTGTACTACCCGAGCAGCGATCCCAACGCGATCTTCGAAGGCAGCGCGCAGGCTCGGCAAGCTTCCGGCGTAGCCTTCGTGCGTGTGGAAGGCGAACGGAGTGTCTTTCTGCTGCAGTCTGGAAAGTACACATTCTCTTCCGAACGGAGTGTTGGACGCTCCGTAGTTCCGAAGCTATCCTGAGCAGGTGGCGGATCTAACCGTTGATGAGCTGCTTCCCGAACTCCGCGTTTTCGGGCTCGCCAGCTATCCGCTCCGACCCCACCCGCCCAGAATGAATCGGCATCGCCATGGCCATTATCTGGAGCTGGTGGTGGTCACAGACGGCGTTGGCAAGCATTTGTTCGAAGCAGATTCCTTTGGGATCCAGCGCGGGGACATCTTCGTCGTCCCGGTGAATGTCCTGCACGGCTACGAGGGTGGGCGGGATCTTGGGCTGATCAACGTGCTGTTTGATCCGAAGGCGTTGCCGCTGCCAGAATCGTATTTGAAATCTGTGGCTGGCTATCAAGCGCTCTTCTGCTTCGAGCCGCAGTGGCGTGCGCGACATGATTTTCAGAGTCGCCTGCGGTTGGAAGATGGCGCACTGGAGGAGTTGATCGTCGTGTGCAACGAGCTGGACCAAGAGCTCAGCCAGAAGAAGAATGGCTTCCAAGTTGAGGCTTTGGCGTTGTTGTCACGGATTTTGGTGCGGTTGTCGCGCGCCTATGCTGGCATGAGCGTGCCGCTTTCCCAAACATTGGTGCGGCTCGATACCGTGTTGCAATGGCTTGAGCAGCATTACGCAGAGCCCGTCACGCTTGAGCAGCTCGCGGATCGCGCGCATATGTCGCAGCGCACACTCACGCGCTGCTTCAACGAATCCTTTGGCATGTCCCCGATGAACTACGTGATTGATGTGCGCCTGCGCCGTGCCGAGGAAATGCTGTCTGGCAGCGATGCACGCGTGAAGGATGTCGCACCCAAAGTGGGAATCGACGATGCCAGCTACTTTGCCAGGCTTTTCCGTAAACGCACTGGGCTTGAGCCAAGCGCCTTTCGCGCACAGCAGCGCGAACGCTCGCACGTTAAGGATTGAAATCAAAAGTGATCGGGGCGAAGCTTCGCGCTCGGTTGCGGGGCTGCGCCGTAGGCGTGCCCGGTGACGTCCCCTTTTCGTTCCTCGGGAGATAGTAAGCATACTTACTATCTGGTGTTCGACTTTGAGATAGAGGTCACGGACAAGTTTGGGAGCACTTGGAGATGCTCAACCTTTGCACGGGCGCGGCGCCAAATCTTCGCGACTGCTCGCTCAAGAAAGCACGCAGGATCCATGCTTCTGGATCAGGGTTCGGTGAGGCTCGCTGAGGTTCGATGATCCGAGGCTTGCATCTGTTGCGTGGATCTGTAAGCCAACCGCCCGTGATCCCATCCGTTGCACACTTCATTTGGTTCGGCAAAAGGCTGCCGTGGGTGCACGCAGTCGCGTTACGTTCCGCTGCCCGCCAGGGCGGATTTTCGCGGGTGATTCTCCACCATGACTCGGATCTCTCCACCACGGACGTTTGGCCCGAGCTGTGTGCCTTGCCGGGCTTCGAATCCCGCCGTATCGATTCAGACGCTCTATTCGCAAGGTTGGGTGATGATGGCGTGCGGCTGCAAGCTTTGTACGCGCAATTGTCACAGCCGGCGGCTCGCGCAAATGTCGTGCGCGCGGCGATACTAGCGGTTGAAGGCGGTGTCTATCTGGACACGGACACTGTGACGGTGGCCTCGCTTTCGCCGCTCCTCAGTGCAGGTGCGTTTTGCGGTGTGGAACGTGTGGCGTTCCCGCGGGCCGTGGTTCAAGGTCGCGCGTTCCTTCCAAAATTACGCGCCTACGGGTTAACGACTCTGCGCGAGATGACTCGCTGGTTTCCGGATGGTTATCAACGCTTTACGAAGATCGAGCGTCTTTATCCGGTCGCTCCCAACAACGCGGTGCTTGGCGCTGAGCCTCGGCATCCGTTCATTCTTGGCTTGTTAGAGGCTATGTTGAGCGTGCCACCGGCTCGTCAAACGGTGCGCTACGCGCTCGGGACGCACGCGCTAGAACGAGCGGTGACGAACTATCGCGGTGAGGGGCTTGTCGTGCATCCGCCGGAAGTTTTCTATCCTATGGGGCCGGAGATCAGCAGGCACTGGTTTCGCCTGCGTCCATCCGTGGATCTAACGACGGCTATTCGTGCCAATACCCGCGTTGTGCATTGGTATGCCTCGGTGAGGACCAAACAGCTCGTTCCACGCATCAACCCCGAGTATGTCGAGCGCCATCAACATGATCAGCTCTTGAGTGCGCTGCTCCTTCCGTACATTTGAAGGCAGCCGACAAAACCCCGCGGGATGACATCCTCCGCAATCCGGTGCACGACTGGCGCTGGCTAGATAGTCCGGTATATTGCCCGGAGAGTGGCCAAATAGTGCGGCATCGTTGTGATAAGCTTCCTGCTCGCTCGGATACCGTATCTGAGTTCATGTGGCACTCTCAGGTTTCAGGCGAGGAGCGCGCTAGCCTGCACGCTTCCTACGAATAGATGTATGTCGAGAACAAGAATGTGTTGGTTGTTCGTTGCTGCCCTCTCAACGTTGGGGGCGGTGCTAGCGTGTAGCAGCGCTGAATCACCCTCGGCAGGCTCCGCTTCTGAAGTGGGTGGAGCTGGGAGCGCCACGGGTGGCGCGAGAACGTCTTCCGGAGGTGCGGCGTCTGCTGCGGGTGGCTTGGGTAACGGCACGAGCGCGAGCGGCGGTGTGCGGAGTGCTGGTGGCTCCGGGAGCATTGGGGGAAGTACGGCCTCAGGAGGCGACTCAAACGCGGGAGGAGCGAATTCGGGCGGCAGCAGTACGCTGGGCACGGGCGGTGCTCCGGTGATCACCGAGCCCGGTTCGAAGAACTGGGTTTACATCATGTTGGGTCAATCCAATATGCAGGGTGCTTCTCCGCTCGAAGCTGAAGACAATGTGGCGCCGGCACGCGTCTTCAAGCTCAAGCAGGACAAGACATGGGTCCCAGCGAGCGAGGACGTCTGCCTTTGGGGCGGAGGCCTGTCGCCGAGTCGAACGTTCGGGATGAAGATCTTGGAGAAGGTCACCGATCCTGAGGTCAATATCTATCTTATCAATGCTGCCGTGGGTGGCACACCGATCGAAACTTGGAACCCAACGAATGGCGAGCACTACCTGGCCATGCTTCCGTACCTCGAAGCGGGCATGCAGATGGGCACCGTTCGTGGTTTCATCTGGCACCAAGGTGAGTCCAACACGGATACCTCTACCGCCGACTATGCTCAGAAACTAACCGAGCTGGTGCTGGCGATTCGCACCAAGGTGGGCGATCCCACACTCCCGGTGGTGGCGGGTGAGATCGGCGAAAATAGCGAAGATAACGCGGTAAATACGGCGCTTGCCCAGATTGCCACCGGCGATGCGCGGTTCAAGGTTTCCTCATCGCAAGGGTTAACTTTGATTCAGGGGGATCCGCATTACGTTTCGGCTTCCGAGCGTCTGATGGGCGAAAAGATGGCCACGGCTTGGTGGTCCATCCTATCTCGCCGCTGATTCGGAGCGCGCTGCCGAAACAAGCCGTGACGGCCATGGAAACATTGAAAAAGCTCGTAGAAACCGAACACTGAACGGCCAAACCTCCTCCGACGCCACCACGGATTTCGTTCGGCCAGCTCCGGCTCCGGTTTGCAAGGCGTTTAGCGGATCCCAAGTACGATTAGGGCAATAGCCGCGCCGACCAGTGCTGCCACTAGCATCACTTTCAACCAGGAGATCGGAGCGTTTCCCACCACACACTCTCGGTTGGTTCCATGTACAATAGCGCGAAATATATGGCCGTCGTAGCGGTAGACGGCGACATAGGCCGGAAAGGCGACGCGTCGTGTTTCAAGACGCCGTGGAACTATCTCGACGTGCAGATTGCGAAACCTGCTGCCAGGCAGGTGTGCTTCCGCACTTTTTTGCGCCAAGTTCAAAAGGGCGCCTCGGATGGCTTTGCGCGCACTTGAGCGCTGCACGCTGAAGCGTTCGACCAGCACGGGGCTGCCGAGCTCTTGATCGTGGCGATCGGTTGAGCTTGAGGCGAGGCTCAACTTATCGACACGATAATGGGGTGCGAGCCGAGCCGTCTCCTCTTTGGTCAATCCGCGCGAGGCGCTCACCACCACGTGCCGATAGGTTTCTTCAAATTGCCCAGCGTGGGGCGCAAAGTTCGCTCGCTGTGCCCCGGCGTCAGTATCAGCACTCCAGCTTACCAACGCCTGCACGTCGAACACCCAGGCAACCCACCGCAGAGGCTTCAAATCCTGCAGCATGGCCGTGCGCGACAGATTGCCCGGGGAAAAGAATCTGGGCGCGCGCCAGAATTTCTGGATCGCTGCCTGCGCGGCACTTTCGTCGACTTCGAAGGCAGGAAAATACTCAGCTTCCTCAAGCGGATCAGCTTCGGTTTCAAGCTTTACGACGGCACGGCAGAACGCACAGGCAGGCGCTTGCACTTCGACATTGTAGGAAACGGAAGCGCCGCAGCCTTCACAGCGCAATACCTGTGCTGCGCCCTGTTGACTGTGTGCATTGGGCAGATCCGCCTTGGGTGACGCCGCAATCGCAAGCGCGCACATGGGGCAGCGCAAGTCACCGTCCAGAAGCTCGCTTCCGCACCGCTTACAGCTCGCCACGCTCAGCTGAAAGCTCCCAGCTGGGAAAGGATCAAAAGCAACAGCCCAACCCCGGCGATGGCCAGGAATGCGACCTTGGCTTCCGAGATTGGCGCCCGCATAGAAACACGCCCGGTTTGCCCGTTGACTAAGACGCGCACGGTACGCTTGTCCGGCTGATATCGAATAGCCAACACCCAAATTGGCAGGAGAGCGAGCGACAGGTCCTCGTCCTCAAACTCAGTCTGATAGGCCAGCTCACGCTGTCTATCACCGGGCAAGAACTTCGACAGCTTGGACCCTACCTCAGCGCTCGCTTCCTTCTGTGCGCTGGCGAGACAAGTCGCGAAGGCGAGGCTTGCATCTTCCGCGGCCCAACCTGCCAGCGTTTCAGGTCGGTAGCGGTGGAGGGCTCGTAAATCGAAGGGTTCGATAGCTTCGAGCTCCGGGTTCGGAATGCCGGACGAAGCGCTGACCACTCGCTCGACGTAACTGGAATGCTGTCCGCTGAGCGACCTCCACTCCGTGTGTGTCACGGTTCTTGTTCGAGTGACTTTCCGTCCGTTTTCTGTGGTGGTGTACGTCTGTGTTTCTTCGTAATCTTCGCCGATGCTCGCCTGATACTCGGTTTCGCAACGCACCGAATAGAGGTAGCTGGGAATATAGACTCCGGTAACTTTCTCGGCGGTACCCTTCCGAAATGATTGCGGAGCGAGCCAAGCCCGAGAGACCTTGCGATGCGCCAAGTCTTGAGCCCGCGCTTGTGGCAGGACAAACCCAACAGCAAAGATTGGCGTTGGGCGATCGAGGCTCGCAGGCCGTTCAACAATTGAAGGATCTTTGCAGAAAGTGCAAATTACCGAGCGATCAAGCGATCCCACCGAAAGGCTAGCGCCGCAGTTTTGACACTCGTAGTGGGACACCCAAAAACGACGCTAATCGAGCACAGCTACTTTGCAACTGAAAAGCAAGCGAGCACAGGCCCCAGGCGGCTCAAGAAGAGCTACCAGGAATTCTCCTAACAATACCGTCGTCGGAACGTGCACTGTTGGACTTGCCCTCACCCAAGCGCTCGACCACCGGTCTCCAAGCAAGCGTCTACAAACATGCGACCGAGCAAGGGCTCTCACGGCAGGTTTTAGATAGTATGCATGCTTACTATCTCCCGCACGAATAAAACCAAGGCTCACGCCAAACATGCGACCTGACACTTTGGGAGTACTGGTGGAATTCTCGTGAGGTCTTGCTCAGCCGACGGCCGACTGGTACCGAGCGAGAATGTGTTGGCGGGGCGTTGTGAAGCGAAGGATTCAAGTGAAAACACAAGCTTCTGTCGGTCTCTGGCTTTTGGTTGGCGTCGGTTGCGGACCGGAAGAGATCCACGGCGTTAGCAATACCTCAGAAACCGCGACTCCCACCGAGCAGACCACGAGCAAGGGTAGCGGGGGGAGAGGAATGACAGGCGGGGCTCTGCTGGAGCAAACGCCATGGGTGGACATCTTAGCGCGATGGGAGAGTCCGCAAGTGGTGGACGCGGCAATCCGACGGGGGGAGCAGGCGATATGGGCGGTGCGGGCGCCTTGCACGCGACTCCTGCGCAAATCGTGAACCTTGGGCGCCCTTGCGTCGTCGGCGGTGATTGCGAAAGCGGCTTATTCTGTAACTTTGACCTATTGACCCGTGCGTCTCACAGGCAATGCACAACTTCTTGCAACGCGACCAGTGATTGCGTTTCGTTTTTCGGTCCCGCAGCGCACTGCGACACTGTCCGCAAGGTTTGCATCAAAGGCTGCACAAGAACCGCAGATTGCCCTCAGGGTGCCGCTGCTCCGTAGCCAAAACCTGTGATGGTGTTGCTACGCCCTGCGCCTCGGTGTTTCAGTGCGATTTCCAGAGTGGCTGCTACTCGGATTATTATTCGTACGCGTGCTTAGGGACCCCCACGGCTTGTTTCATCTATGGCAGCGATACGCTTACCTGCCAATCGCAGGCCGGTTGTGGTCTCGTGGATCTTCCATATTGCTCAGGCACGGCCTCGAGCTGCCAGTTCTTGGCACCCGAACAGTGCGCGCTCAACTCAGGTTGTCATCTCGACTAACAATTCTCTCGCAAAGAAGGCGGAGAGTTCGCGACGATCGAGCGGCTCAAACGAGACCACCCGCTTCGCGGGAAAGGCGTGAGCACACACCGTGCATTTTCCAGATTGCCGTGGCCCCACCAGCGTCACCACGGGGTAGTGACGTGCCGCATCGGTTGCGCGGAAAGTCCGATGTGCCGCTCAGCGCGTGGGCGTCTTGGCGTCCGGAAATCTCTGCTGAGGAGCCTTAGGCGCCGCTGGAGCCACGGGCAGGTTGCTCGATGACGGGACAGCTGGCGCTCCAGCAGCAGGAGTAGCGGCAGAGGTATCCGCTGAGGAAGGCGGGGTCACCGGTGCCGGATTGATCGGTGGCGGGAGATAGGAGCGGGTCGCGAAATTGACCTCAACAGCCGGTGTTCCTTGCCCACCTTGGCCGAGTGTCAGCGACAGCGTGTGGCCATTCTCCCAGTCCCACGTGTGGCGCGCGACCACTTTGCGTTCTAGCAAACACTGGTAGAAGAGCGCCGGATTTCTGCATTCCTCGGGATAACGAAGCCTCACCCGCGCCGGCTTCCCGAACGTCCGCCGGAGCTCCGCGGTGAGCGACGTAAAGAGCTTACCCCAGGCGAGCCCATCTTGGTTCGCGAGCGTGCTGCTCATTCCGATGTGGCACAAAGAGCGGGGCTTCAGATCCACCACACCGCCATCGCAGAAATCCAAGGCCACCCGCACGTGGCTCGGGCCATTCGTCCAGCTGCACGAGGAGCCGCTGGCGTCAGCACTCCAGGTTCCTTGCCGAGCTGCGCAACGTTGTTGGACGGCTTCTAAAGGTTCGCCAAACTCGAAGCCGACTCCGCCCGAGGGGGGTGCGTGCGCGGGTTCTTCGTCGGCATCGGCCTCGTCTTCGTCGCGCGTTGGTGTCCGTGGTGAGTACGCTTGCGTCTCCGGGTTCGCTTCGCGTGATGCCTTGAGGCGGCGTTCTTCTCTTTCGTAGGCTTTGCAGTCTGACGCGACATCGGCGCCGTACGCTGCTGATGCAGTGAAGAGGGTACCCAAAGCGAGCCCGAGGAGAATGTTATCGGTGCGGTCGATTGGAACTCCATCGATTTGGTCAGTTCCCGCCGCTATCCCCACGCTAACAAATCCAAGTCCCCCAAACACTGCGTCGAGAATCGTCAGCGCTGGCGCAGAGGTGCAGCGCGCGTTGCGTACCCCAGAATGGGCTGACGGCGGGGGCGTCGCAAAAATCAACGAACACCCCTGCAAGCTGATCAGCGCCGCTAGACCCAGCGGCAGTGTGCGCCCAGTCCACCCCTCGCAAAACCTGCTGTTCAAAATGCGTGTAGCTGCCATTCTTAGGCCGCAACCTAGTGATATTCTTGGGCCACCGGCAACCCTTGGCCCTGGAACTGCACCCATCTGCCGCGGGCCTGGCGCAGTCGCGAGGCCCAGCATGCTAGGCTGTAAGCACCCAAATGGTCGCGCCCGCCAGCCTGCCCAAGTTTGATCCAACCTTCTATCCCGTGGAGGACGACGTGGGGGAGCATGAACTCCAAACATACATTCTTGAATTTCTGCGCCCGCTCCTTGAGCGTTATCTAGCGTCCATCGGGATGCGCGCGCATGTGGGCTCCGATCAGTTCATCTACTGGAGGGAGTTCGCGCCAACCTGTTCGGTGTCTCCTGACATCTACGTTCTGCCAGGCGTGTCCCAAGAGATTGCCATCGAAAGCTGGAAGGTTTGGGAAACACAGGTGGTTCCGAGCTTTGCTCTAGAAATCGTCACTTCCGACTATCGCAAGGACTACGACGAATCACCCAAACGTTACGCGGAGCTCGGTGTGCAAGAGCTGGTGATCTTCGATCCGTTTCCCGGTCCGCAACGAACAGCGCTGCAGGTATTCCGCCAAACACCAGACGGTTTTCAACGCATCGAAAAGACATCCGGTGATCGCGTGCGGTCAGAAGTTCTCGGCTGTTTTTTCCGTGTGGTCGGTGAAAAACACGAGGTGCGCCTGCGCGTTGGCCTAGGAACCCGCGGCGATGAGCTCTTCCCCAGCCTCGCTGAATCCGAGCAGCACGAGCGACGCTCCAAAGAGCAGGAACGCCAGGCGAAAGAGCAGGAACGCCAGGCGAAAGAGCAGGCCTTGGCTCGCGTGGCCGAGCTTGAGCTTGAGCTTGCCAAGCTGCGAGGACGGTAGCCTGATGGTCGAAGGCGCGGCGCCGCAAGAGTTGCGAGCGCTCACGCCTTCGTGGGTTGGTAAGCCTCTGTGCTGGTGGTCTCAGAGGTGCACGATGTCCCCCTTTAGCGAGTAGGCAATGGCGAGGACATCCTTCTGTGTCTGTTCGTCGATGTTGTGCTTGCACAGCACTGCCAGAATATCATCGACCGCAGCCACGTACTCCGCAGCGTTAATGTTCATGCCCCGATGCGCATCGGGCATACTGCGCCCTTCGTACTTCGCGGGCCCGCCGCTTCCCGATTCAAGGAAGCGACACAGATGTTCCTTGAGGACGGCAAGGCGTGCCGGATCGCCAAGGTACGGCAGGAAACGGGCCTTGACCGTCGGGTTCTCCATGTGAGCCGCGACGATGTCGTTGACGAGTGCTGAGATGCCTTCGGTGCTCCCAAGGCGTGTGTACAGGGTGTTTAGGGGTTGCATGAGTGCTGGCCTTTCTGGTTTGGGGCGGCCCCGTGCTGGCACCGCCGAACTAGACCGTTCGGTCTAGTTCCCTGATACCCTAAAGTAGACCGGTCGGTCTAGTAAAAGTTGGCTAAAATCTGGCGCAGACCCCGAAGCCTCGATCAGTGGGCGCCGGCGGCCCTGAAGTAGAAATCCAACATCGCTTGGAGCGGCGCAGGGTCACGCAAGAGTCGAGTGCGCAGCGCGGCCCCCTCCCAGCAGTCCACCAAGAGGTCTGCGAGCTTTTTCGCGTTCGTGCCTCGTGCAAGTTCACCGCGTGTGATCGCTTCCTCTAAACACGACGCGACACGCGCGCCAATCTCGGCAAAACAGCGTTCAATCTTGCGCCTAAATACCTCGTTAACTCCGGACAGCTCCTGACCCAAGCCGCCAAGCAAGCATCCAAGGTAACCGTCTTGCCGGTACTTCTCGCGTGTACCTTCGAAAAAACTTCGCACGCGTTTGAGCGGAGGAAGACTCTGATCCCCAAGACAAACGTCGAGTGCGCCATGCACTTCGACCATGTAGCGCTCGATCACTTGCAGCGCGAAGTCTTCTTTGCTCTCGAAGTGGTGATAAAAGGATCCCTTCGGCACGGAGGTCTCGGCGAGCACTTGCTGGATCCCAAGATGGTTGTAGCCATACTTGAGCAGCATGCTCATGCCTGCCTCCAGCAGACGCTCTTTGGTGGACGCTTCCATCGGGTTAGACTGAACGGTCTAGTGGCTGAAGGTAAAGCGCGCGAGCGAGGCGTCAAGGGGTCTGAAGGACGATTAGCTCCCGGTAGCGGCGCTAAGACCCGCTAAAACGTCGAATCCGATAGTAAGCATGCTTACTTTCTGATTTGTCGGTGGGAGGGCATGGCGAGCGGTCGGCGCTTAGGAACTCAGGCGCTTTGGCTGCGGAACGCCGGTGAACGAGGGAGCTACACGGCTGCCTGTGTTTCTCACCCAGAGTGGCAACTCGAAGGCGCTGCAGGTATCGGTGCGCCAGACGGGACCTTGGATTTCTTCGTTGCGGAGAAGGTGGCGCCAGCTTCCGGCCGGGATGTAATACGTCACCTCGCCGTTCGCTTGGAACACGGGCGCTACAAGCAGCGCGGAGCCTAGCATGTACTGGCGATCTAGATATTGACACGTTGGATCGCCGGGAAACTCCAGGACCATGGCGCGCATCACGGGCCAGCCGTGCTCGTGGGCTTCTTGGGCTACGTCCAAGAAATAGGGTAGCAGATGTTGCTTCAATTCCGTGAAGAAGCGCAGCACATCCACCGCTTCATCGCCGAACAGCCAGGGCATGCGGACACTGTCGGAGCCGTGCAGACGGCTGTGCGATGAGAGCATGCCGAAGGCGACCCAGCGTTTGTACAAATCCGGCGTCGCTGTGCCGAAAAAGCCGCTGATATCATGGCTCCAGAAGCCGAAGCCGGTGAGCCCGAAGGAGAGCCCGCCGCGCAGCGTTTCTGCCATCGAGACATAGCTGGAGGAATTGTCCCCGCTCCAGTGCACCGGGAACTTCTGATTTCCCGCGGTTGCGGAGCGAGCGAACACAATGGCTTGGCCTTTGCCCTTCTCTTCTTCAAGCACCTCAAACACCGCTTGGTTGTAGAGGTACGTGTAGTAGTTGTGCATGCGCTCCGGGTCGGAGTCGTCGAAGTAGCGAACTGCCGTGGGGATGCGCTCGCCGAAGTCAGTCTTGAACGTATCCACGCCCATGCGGATCAGTGCGCGCAGCTTTTCTTGGAACCAGGATTTGGCGGCAGGGTTGGTGAAGTCCACAAACGCCAAGCCAGGCTGCCAGCGATCTTCCTGATACACATCGCCTTCCGGCGTCTTCAGTAGGTAACCGCCATCTGCGCCCTCGTCGAATAATGCGGAGGCTTCAGCGATGTAGGGATTGATCCAGAGGCACACGCGAACGCCCTTCTTCTGGATTTTGGCGAGCATGCCCGCGGGATCGGGAAAGTGCCTAGAATCCCAGAGAAAGCTCGTCCAAGTGAGCTCCTTCATCCAGTAGCAATCGAAGTGAAAAACGCCCACTTTGATGCCGGAGGCCTCCATTCTTTCGAGGTTCGCAAGAATGTCGGTTTCGTCGTAGTTCGTGAGAAAAGAGGTGGAGAGCCACAAACCAAAGGACCAATCCGGCAAGAGGGGTGGCCTGCCGCTGAGCGCCGTGTACTGCTCTAGCGCGTCTTTGATGGTGGGCCCGCCGAACAGAAAGTATTCCAACCGGTGACCGAGCGCACTGAATTGTACGCGGTTAATATGGTGCGACGCAACTTCGTACGAAACCTTGCCGGGATTGTTCACCAGCACGCCATAGCCGCGGCTCGTGACATAGAACGGCACGTTCTTGTAACCCCACTCCGAATTCGTGCCACCGTCTTCATTCCAGATATCGCAAGATTGGCCATTCTTGACGATTGGCCCAAAGTGCTCGCCCAGGCCGTACACCGTTTCGCCGACGTCTAACGAAAGCTGTTCGCGTAGATAGGTGTTGCCGTCCTGATCCGTGAATAGGCCGATCGCTCGCAGCTCACTGCTCGTGAGCTGCTCGCCATTGCGCAAAATAGAAATCCGCCACGGGCCTTCTTTCGGTACCACGACCGTGACAGGGCCTGTTTTCAGCCAGAATGTCTCTGCATCGCTGCCGGTGGTGGCAATCGGAGAACCAAGAGCGGGAGCCGCAAGATCAAAGCTTGGAAGCTTGGGGCGCTTGCCTTTGAAGTGAACGATCTCCACTTTGAGCACGCCGGGTGCCGGCGAGGAGAAGCGCGCGGTGATCGTCGTGCCATTCAAAAACTCTGGGCGCTTGGTGGCGAGCCGATCGTAGCCGGTAACGGTGAGCGTTCCCGCCGTGGCCTGCACGTCGACGACGCCGAGCGGGTAGATCGCCGAGATGCCAGGAAGAAGCGCGTAGTCACCAAATTTGAATTTCATGGAAGTACTTTCAGGAGTTTGTAACCGTACAATTGGAGATCGAGCTTGAGAGACTGAGCTTTGACTTCGAGCACTTCGCCACTCAGATAATTTTTGAGGCGTCGCTCAGCAAGAGCGGGAAGCTGAACCGTGACCGGTTGTTTCTGATCTGAGAAGTTGAAAATAACCAGGGCCTGCGTTTCCAAGTCTTCAGAGGTGCGCAACGCTGCAAACACGGTTTCCGGACAGTCAGTGGCCAATTCCTCGATGTGCCCGATGCCGAGCTCCTTGTGTTGGGCGCGCAGCGCGAAGAGGCGGCGCAGGTGCGAAAATGCCGAATCAGGGTCATCTTTTTGGGCCTCGAGCGCGGGCCAATCGACGCCCAAATCGACGATTTCTGGCCGCTGAACCTTTCGCTCAGTGAAGGTTAGCCCCGCCGCGAGGATCCACACTTGATCCGGCAGCACGGCGTTGAAGGCGACCTGCAGTTTATACATCTCCAGGCGATGGCAGGCCCAGCTGTTGAAGATTTTGGCATGCGTGACATCGCCAAATTGTTGGTAGGGGAACATGCCATTTTGAATCAACTCCGCTCGCACTTTCAGCGCGTTGCGAATAAATTCTGCTTTGTGTTGCGTGATGGCTTCCAGCTCATTGTAAAATTCGTGACGGAGCTTGCCGGTGCCGGCATTGAAGCCCCCTGTTCGCAACAACTCATTTTGCAATACGAAGTTCTCAGCGGTAACCAATCCGCCGCGCTCCTTCACAAACCCAGTGAAGCGTCGCAACACGGCTTGGTCAGCGTTGTGCCAGGTGGGAACGGCATCGGCATCGAAACCTGCGATTCCCTTGTCCATCCAGAAACCTAAATGCTCTAGAAATACGTCAAAATAGGCGCGATTGGAGCAATCGGGTGCGGGCCTATCCCAGCAGGTGAGCACCGTGCCGTCGTCATTCCACTCAAACCATTGGGCCTCAAGAGCATTAGGATCGCGTTCGCGTGCGGCCTTCGCTCGGAGATAGAGAGGATGTTGCCAACCCACGTATTCTGGGACCGCCATCATGATGATTTTGACGTCGCGCTCCCTGCAGGCGGCCATCAGGCGCTCAAAATCTTGCATGCTGCCGTAATGGGGATCAACGCTCGCCCAATCCTGCTGGACCAAGCCCGACCATTCCGGATCGCTTCCGTAGTAGCCAACATGTTGAAAGCGGTAAGCGCTGATTCCAGCTTCGAGAAAGAAATCTAGCTTTTGCCGCACGCCTTCGAAATCGCCCAAGCCGTCCCCGTTTGAGTCAAACGCTCCGTGCACGGAAACGGTGAGTAAGGTGGGGTGCGTTATCCACCAGCCTTGCGGTTTTTGCGAGAGTTGAGAGTCCATGAGGTAAGCAGGGGCTACTCGCGGCATATCTAGAATGAGACGCCGTGTGCCAGAGGATGCAGATATTGCCGTACTTTATCGGCCAACGCCATGCAGTGAATTGACGGCCATGTGTAAAGTCGTAAACTCTCTGCTGCCGCCGGGCGATCATCCGGTGACAAGTATCGGAAGGAAGCTCACGATGCCACGTAACCTCAAAACAGTGAGCCATATGCCGAGAGCGTCGGGTGAGCCGCAATTAGGGAGCGCAGCGCTCCCGTTTGAACTTTCATATGTGGGCTTTTTCTCGCACGCATTTGGCTTTGAAACGCATGTGCATGAAGATGAGTACGAGTTTCACTATTTGCCGCGTGGCAAATGCACGATGGTGAGCGGTAAGCGGCGCGTAAGCTTGCCTGATCACAGCTTAACGTTCACCGAGCCGCACACGCCGCATGGAATCACCGAAGGTAGCGAAAGTGGCGCTCCGATCGGTTGGTACTATTTTCGCTTCCGAATCGGCGCCACAGGTGGAAGGATCCTGCCGGCGCTCAGGCGAGCCTTTGAGCCGCGCGGCACCGTGCGACTGGGGCCGCCATTTGAGGGTAGATTCAGGGAGATGCTGCTGCAGCTCCAGTCTGAGAATCCTCTGCTACGCACCTCGGGTGCGCATCTTTTCTCAGCCCTGGTGTATGAGCTTGCGTCCAACGCCAAGAAGCGCGCCACCTTAAGTACAGCCAGCTATGTGGACGAGCTGGTGCAATGGATGCAATCCAATTTGGCGGCGTCGCTCGATCTTGAGCAGGTTGCCGCGCGTGTTGGGATCAATAAATCCTATCTTATTCGCAATTTTAAGCTGCGAACGGGCACTTCACCGATCCAATTCTTCAATCGCCTGAAGATCGAAACGGCATCGGACATGCTCGAGAGCACCTCACTCACCATCAAGCAAATTGCCGACCAACTCGGCTTCTGCGACGAATTTTACTTCAGCCGTCTGTTCAAACAGTTTTCAGGAGTTGCTCCGCAAGGTTTTCGAAAAACTCGGAAGGCGTAACGGGAGGCCCAGGCGGTTCGCAAGGTTGGAATAGGCTGTTCGCAGGGTTGGAGTAGGCCTTATATTCGTTCGGGAGATAGTAAGCATGCTTACTATCTCGAAAGCGACGTGAGGGCTCTGCGGCTCGACGAACGCAAAACAGTGTGTGCTCAACCGAGTTTTTAACGCGTGCTTGGCGAACAGGTGCTCGAGCGATTGTGTGAGGGGTGCTCGAGCGATTGTGTGAGGGGAGTTCGAGCGATTGTGTGAGGGCGTTCGAGCGACTATCGTGAAGGCATACCCTTAGGGGGGCGCGCTAGAGCTTCAACATGAATTGCGTGACGGCGTCGGCGAAGCCGGGCAGATCTTCGTGGCCAAAATCTGGGTAGAGAATGTGGCTCTTCTTGGAGCGCACCTTGTTGTAGGCGGCGAATTGGGTGGATGGCGGGCAGACGTTATCCATGAGCGAGATGCCCATCAGAAGTTCGGCTTCGATGCGCGGGGCGAGGTGCTGCACATCGATGTAGCCCAATCTACGAAACCACTCGTCGTGTTGGGCGTGGGTGGGATCGTGATTGCGGAAGAAGGTGCGGAGTTCGCCGTAGGCACGATCGGCGAGGTCCATTTCCCAGACTCGCTGATAATCTGAAAGGAAGGGAAAGATCGGGACAACGCGCTGCACTTGGGGAGCGAGTGCGGCACAAGCCAGGGCAAGCCCGCCACCTTGCGAGGCGCCTAAGACACCCACTCTGGCGGGATCCACCTCAGGCAGCTCGAACACGATCTGGGCGAGCTGGGCTGTGTCCAAGAAGATGTGGCGAAACAAGAGATTGTCGACGCGATCGGAAAGGCCGCGGATGATGTGGCCGTTGAGTGTGGGGCCGAGCGTTCCGCCGGTGTCTTCGCTCAAGCCGCCTTGGCCACGGCAATCCATGGAAATGACGCTGTAGCCGTGTGCCAGCCAACGCAGCTTGGAACTCCAATCCCCACTTGAGCCAGAATAGCCGTGAAATTCTAGGATTGCGGGGTGCTTGGGGTCAGCGTGTTTCGGCCTCAGGTACTTGGCATGCACTTTCGCGCCCCGGACCCCTTTGAAATAGAGGTTGAAACAGTCAGCACTTGGGATCTGAAAGCTGGCTGGCTGAAGCTCGATGGTGCGCGACTGCTCGCGCATTTCGGCGAGTGCGCGCTCCCAGTATTCAGCGTGATCAGTGGGGCAGGGATTCCTGCCGGTGTAGACTTCGAGCTCAGCTATGGGTTTATCGAGGAGGGGCATGGTCTTGGTTTGAGTGTTGAGTGTTGAGTGTTGAGTGTTGAGTGTTGAGTGTTGAGTGTTGAGTGTTGAGTTAGGGCTTCTCGCCGGTTGATGTGGGGAATTTCTTAGATTTCCAGACTCCCAGGCCTTCATCCAAGACAGTGACTTTGGTGAAGCCTTTGTCGAGGAGCTGCTGTGCTAGTTTGCCGGACTCGGCGTGCGGGCAAGCGCAATAACAGACGAGCCAGGCTGTTTTGGGCAGTTTGTCGATGTACGGAGCGGGGTCGTAGAACGGAACACTCACAGCCCCTGCGATGTGTTCGCGCATGTAATCCGAGGGTGCCCGTGCATCAAGGAAGCCCATTTGCGCGCCGCGATCGAGCTCCCGCTTCACAATATCCACGCCCGTGGTTTCTGGGAAGCGCTTGAAGCCATTGGGCTCCGGGCCGTTGGGATGGATGAGTACGGGCCCTAGCGGAAGCGGCGGTGGCTTGGCTGGCACACTTGGGCTAACGACAGCAACTTGTCGACTGCGAAGCAGTGCGATCACATCTTCGATACTCTTCGGATCGAGCTTGCGTTTGAACGCCGGCATCGGAGTTTGTGCGCGACCTTCAGTGATGGCGATCCGTAGAAATCCATCGTTGGCCGTGGCGAGAAAGGCGCTGTCGCCGATGTGTGGTGCTGGTCCGCCAGTGCCCGTTGGGCCGTGGCAGCTGGCGCATTCGCGTGCGTAGATTTCGGCTCCGCGAAGGTTGTCACCCTGGCTGGGTCGGGGATCGACACGGGGTTTTTCTTTGCTGAAACTGCGCAAGTATTGAATCACAGCGCTCACGTCACTCGGACTGAGCGGGCCGCCGCGCTCTCTGCCCCACGCGGACATCGTGGTGCCCTCACGGCCGTGAGTGATGACAGCGGTGAGGAAGCTATCGCTCGCCGTGGCGAGAAAGTTGGCGCCGCGCAAGCGAGGCGCTTGATCCGCTTTGTACCCTTCGCCGACAGCTCCGTGACACACAGAGCACATACGTTGATAGGTTTCACGTCCGTGGTTCAGGCTGAGCTCAGCTTGGCTCTGGGCCACCGGCTGCTTCGGGGCACGGTTGCAACCTACCAACAACGCGAGGATGATCCATTTTGAGAACCAGGCAGGTTGCGGTCGAGGAAACATGGTGCGTCCGGCGAAGCGAGGGCTTTTGCTGCTGTGTGGCAGCAAACTCTGGGCGTGAGTGTCGCGGATGGGTGTGTAGCTTGTGACAGCTGACGCTGCAAACATCGCGTGAGAATGTAGGCGGTTGCTGCGCTTGTGGCGGGGTGCGATAGCTAGTGACCATGAGCGGGAGTTGCAGCCTAAGGGCATTGGTGGGTTGGTCTTTCCTGGTCATCCTCTTTGGGTTGGGAAGCACGGCGTGTACTGGGAAAATTGAGGCTCGGCGCACGGCGCCCATGGCGGTGGCGGTGGCGGTGGCGAGTAACACAGCGAATACCGTTGGCATCCCTACTGTTGGTATCCCTACCGTTGCCACCCCGGGCTGTGCAACGGGTGAGCTCATGTGTGCGGAGCGCTGCACCGATCCGAAAAATGATGCAGCCAATTGCGGCAGCTGCGGGAAGGTGTGCGGCGGATCCTTGAGCTGCCGAAACGGGCAATGTGCTGAGGCCTGCCCGAGTGGTCAGAGTGACTGCGGGGGCGTGTGCCTGATGCTGGCCAGCGACAATGCCAATTGTGGTGCTTGTGGCAACGCTTGCGGCGCCGGACGAGTTTGCGACGGCGGAGCCTGCAAGTGCCCAAGCGGCCAGCTCTTTTGCGGAGGCGCGTGTGTGGACGTGGGTAAGAGCGCAGCGCATTGCGGTCAGTGTGATGCGGCTTGCCCGACTGGCAAAACCTGCGCTCTTGGCAAGTGCGAATGCGATCCTGGGAACACGTTCTGCAATGGTGCTTGCGTCGATTCCCAAGTCACCAACGAACACTGCGGCGGTTGTGGGACGGTGTGCAACGGCGGCCAAACGTGCCAAGCCGGGGTGTGCAGCTGCCCCGCCGGAGGCAACTTCTGCGCTGATAATTGCATCGACACCAAGATCACCGATGCGCACTGCGGTGGCTGCAATATGGCGTGCGCGCTTGGGAAATCGTGTACGGCGGGCCAATGCACCGGTGGCGGCGGCTCCGGTGCGGATGGTTGCATGGGGTTGGCGCACGACATCAGCGTGAACCAGATTGCGGTTTACCAAACGGTGAAGGTGCCCGTGATGGACGCAGGCGCTGCTGTCGCGGTGGCGAACCGAAATACGGACGTGGTGGTGGGACGCGACAGTCTGTTTCGTGTCTTCGTGACAACCAATCCCGGGTTTGTCGCCCGCGAAGTATCAGCGCGGCTGGTGATCGTGAACGGCGCCGCGACAGATAGCTTTTTCCAAAAGAAAACTATCAGTAAGAACTCGGATGAGGCTGACACCGCCACGACGTTCCAGCTCCAAGTTCCCAAGGATAAGATCACCGCCGCTACTCACTATTATGTCGAGCTCGTTGAATGCGCCGCCACGGTTGGGGGCAATGTGGTGAGCCCGCGCTTCCCAACGGGTGACGGAGATGTCGAGCTGCTGGCGCGCACCACGGGCAAACTTAAGATCAAGATCCTGCCTATTTTGGCCAACGGAAAATTGCCGGACACGTCGCAGGTGTCGCTGGACGTCTACCGACGCCAATTCCTCGCGATGTTTCCGATCAGTAGCATCGAGATAACGGTCGGGGATATGTTGACCACGGACTATCCGATCAGCTGGAGCGACGTGCTCGACCAGGTGCGCTACAGGCGTAAAATCGACAGTCCGCCCCCGGATGTTTACTATTATGGGCTGCTGAAGCCCGAGGACACTTTCAAAGCTTTCTGTGGCAGCTCTTGCACGACGGGCATCGGCTACGTTTCGAATCAAGCGGATAGCCGCGCGGCCTTGGGCATTGGTTTCGCCGATGTGTCCTCCGCCCAGACGATGGCTCACGAAGTGGCGCACAATCATGGTCGTGGACATGCGCCCTGCTCCTCCGGCGGTACGATCGCTAACTTGGACCCAGGCTACCCCTATGCGGGCGCGAAGATTGGATCTTGGGGCTACGATCCACGGACACAGGCACTCTTTGAGCCAACGACGCGCACCGATCTAATGGCGTACTGCAGCAGCAAATGGATGAGCGACTACACCTACG
>JBBSBI010000005.1:0-81311 GCA_038251425.1 Polyangiales bacterium | reverse complement strand
GAAAACGGGATCCCAACAGCTGGAGTGCCGGGCGGCACTACGGGCACCGGCTCGGTCGCTCCAAGCCCTGGCACGTCGTGCGGCGCGCCGACGCTGGACCCGAACACCGATCTTCCAACCCAAGTGGCCAGCATGAACGAGTTCGCCTACCAGGCGCTGAACTGCGATCTCACGCGCGTCGTGACGGTGCAATGGTTGAGCTCCGGCAACGACATGACGTTTCCGTTTTTGGGCGTGAATCGCAGTCACCATGGCATGCAACACGACTACGGCGATGATTTCGACGTCGTTCAGACCTGGTTCATGTCGCAAGCTGCCGCGTTCATCCAGCGCCTCAAAAATACGCCGGAGGGCAGCGGCAGCATGTTGGACAACAGCGCAGTCTTCGTGGTCACCGAACAGTCGCAAAGCCATTGCGCCACTCCCACGATCGGTTTCATCGCCGGTCAAGCTGGCGGAAGCATCCGTACCGGTGGAACCTTGATGGGCAACCAATCCTCGCTAGCGGACTTCCACATTGGGTTGGCGCGTGCGTTCGGCGTGAATCTGAGCACGTTCGGTGAACCACAGTGGGTGAAGTCCCCGTTGTCGCTCGGGTAAGAGGCTGCGCCACCTCACCGCCTCAGAGCAAAAACACCGTGAGGGCGCAAATTGGGCTAATATAGCCGGCAATTCGGTATGAATTCGCGAGCTCTGAGACCTGAGGAGCTGGTATCCTCGCGTACCATGTTGGTCCCCACATTGAATGGAGTCGCCCGGAGCATCGGCCACTCTTCGGCCCTCTGCTTGGGTCTGGCTTTGGCCGTGAGCGGCTGCAGCGCTCGAACACGAGCGGGCGCACTGCCGAATAGCTCAGGGATGGACCCCGCATCCGGAACGGGAGACACGCCTCCTTCGTCAACCCCGGGAACCACGCCAACGACAACCACGACGTCAACGGGAACCACGCCGATCCCTGTCGCATCCGCCTGCAGCACACCAAGCGCAGGCAGCACGCCCATGCGACGTTTGAACGCGCTCCAATATGCGAACACGGCGAAGGATGTACTTGGAGTTAGCGTGGCACTTTCTTCGGTGTTAGCTGAAGACGAAAAGGTGGGGCCCTTCAATAGCAATTTCCTGTCACCGGTCGGTGAGTTGCACGTCGACCGCTACATGAGCGCCGCTGAGCTGGTTGCCGCCAATGCGGTTGAGCAATTGAAGACGCTTTTGCCTTGCGATCCGGTTGCAACTGGAGAAGCCGCTTGCGCGCAGACATTCTTGACACAAACGGGCGCGCGCTTGTTCCGACGTCCACTGGCGGATCAGGAGCGCACCGCCTACTTAGGCCTGTACACTTCGGCCCGCACGGCCGGGCGCAGCTTCAGCGACGGGATCTCGCTCTTGGTGCGCGTTCTGTTGCAATCTCCGGCGTTTTTGTACCAAGTGGAAACCGCCCCAGCGGGCGCCCCCGCGTTGCTCAGCGGCAATGAAGTCGCGACTCGACTTGCGTCGTTCTTGTGGAGCAGCGCGCCCGATGCAGCACTCCAAAGCGCTGCCATGGGTGGACAGTTAACAACGGTGGATGGACTCCTCACTCAAGCCCGTCGGTTGCTCAGCGACCCACACGGCGCCTCAACGTTGGCGAGCTTCCACTCCCAATGGCTCAAAATTGATCGGCTGCCGGCTCTCCGGAAAGACCCGGCACTCACGCCCACGTTTGACGCGGCATTGGGCCAGGCCATGCTCAGCGAGACCGAGCATTTTGCTGACTGGGTGATCCGGAGTGGGGATGGCTCGATGAAGAGCTTGTTCACCCAATCTAATTCGTTTGTGGACGGCGCGTTGTTTGATGTCTACGGGATGCCCAAGCCAGCGAAGGTCGATCCGTTGATACCTGTGGCGCTCAAGCCGAGCGAGCGTTCAGGCCTGCTCACCCAAGCGAGCTTTCTGACGGCACACTCTCATTTTGGCAATACTTCACCCGTGCTGCGTGGAGTCGTCGTTTTGGACAGCGTTTTGTGCCAGGCGCCCCCGCCCCCACCACCCACTGTGATGGCTGTAGCTCCAGCTCCCATCGCCGGCGAAACGACACGCGAACGCTTCGACCGCCACCGCACCGATCCCACCTGTGCATCGTGTCATTCCTTGATGGATCCGATTGGCTACGGCTTTGCTCACTACGACGCTCTGGGGCGCTACATCACGGACGAAGGAGGTAAGCCAGTCGATGCCTCCGGGGAAATCAAAGGCACGCAAGATATTGATGGACCGTTCAACGGCGCGATCGAGTTGAGCCAACGCCTGTCCGGGAGCCATCAGGTGCAGGATTGCATGGTCAACCAGTGGTTCTCGTTCGCGCTCGGGCGTAACCTCGACAAGACGCGAGATGCCTGTTCGCTTCAGGGCGTCCAAACGGCGTTTGCCGCGAGCGATTACAACATCAGGGAGTTGTTATTGGCGATTGTGAAGTCCGATGCCTTTCGCTACCGGGCGCCGTTGGAAGGAGGTGCGCCATGAGTGCACAACGTCGAAGCCCTGCTGTTGCGCGTAGGAAGCTCTTGGCCGGCCTCGCAGGCAGCGCAGTATTGGCCCCGTTTGTCCCTCTTTTGCAGGCTGAAACCCTTCCGGGCGCACCCAAGCGCATCATCCTCATGTTTCACCCACACGGAGTGATTCGCGACACCTGGCTGCCAACCGGCAGCGTTACGAATTTCACATTGAGCAAGACCTTGGAGCCGCTGAACGCATTCAAGGATAAGTTGCTGATTCTGGATGGCTTGCGGCTATCAGCAGAGACTACCGCGGGCAGCGATCCCGCGTTGGTGGGCGAGCCGAGTGGTGGCCCTCACACGCGCAACACGTCGCACCTTTGGTCGGGTGCTGCACTCGATCCGAATAGTAGCCTTTTTTCACGCGATGCCACCAAGTTTGGCTGGGGGCTCGGTACTTCGATCGATCAAACGATCGCTGAGCGCATCGGCACCACAGCTTTCCGCTCTCTGGAAGTGGGGGTGCGTCCTGGCGGCGGCAATGCCCCCCACAATCGCATGATCTATCGTGCACCCGGGCAGCCGTTGTCGCCCGAGGGCAGTCCCAAAGCATTGTTCGATCGACTCTTCACGGGAGGCATGGGCGGAAGCGCGCTCGCGGAGCAGCTGCGCCAGGATCGGAAGAGCATATTGGACCTGGTTTTAGCTGATTTACAGCGTTTGGAGCCACGTGTCGCTCGCGAAGACAGCGCGAAGATCAAGGCTCATTTGGAGGCGATCCGCGCGATAGAAACCCGCCTCAGTTCTTCGGCTGCGTTGTGTGCGACGCCAACGGCTCCCGCAGATTTCGATGCGGGCGCGAACGACAACATGCCCATGGTGGCGGATCTTCAGATCAAGCTGTTGGCGAGCGCCATCGGCTGTGGGCTCACCAATGTGGCGAGCATTCAGTTTGATCGCAACGAAAATAGCGGGACACTCTTCAACTGGTTGTTCACCGATACTCGCGCCCACCATGAGCTCAGTCATATCAGCGATGCCGATGCGCTCTCGAAGCTCACTCAGATCTACACCTGGTACGCCAAGCAGTTGGCGGCCCTCATGACTCAGTTGGCAGCGTTCCCGGAAGGCAGCGGGAGTGCCCTCGACAATACCTTGATCGTTTGGTGCAGCGAAGTGGCCAACCCACACAATCACCAAACCACGAACTCACCCTTTGTGCTGGCGGGTGGGGCTGGCGGTGCCCTCAAGATGGGGCGCTTTTTGAGCTACGACAACGTGCAACACAATCGGCTGTTGGTTTCGCTCGCCAATCTATTCGGCCTGGATACCTTGAAAACATACGGCAAAACAGACGCTGGCAGCGGGCCGCTCACGAGCTTTATTTGAGCTGAGCTTCAAGCACACCAAGGAGTTCTAGGAGCGGCTGGCCTTTGGAAATCGAGCCTTGCGCTCCGCAACTGGCAGCGATGTGCATCAGTTGGTTTGTGGGCAGCGCAGAGTAAAGCACGACGGGCAGATCCGGCACGGCGTCGTGCACGAGCACGGTAGCCTCTCGGCCATCGATCATCGGCATCTCAACGTCCATCAGGACAAGATCGGGAGCGAGCGCGGCCGCCGCCGTTTCGACGCCTTCAGCGCTGGCTAACTCGAACACGGTGAAGCCGTGCGCCAGAAGTGCGCGTCGTGTTGCCGCCCGCACCAGACGGTTGTCATCAACGATCAGGATCTTCTTGCCAAACGTGGCGTTGGGTAACGAACGGAGCCCCGTACCACTCGGTGGTGGGACGGAAATCTTGACGTCGAAGTTGGCAGCTCCGAAAGGTGCCGGGACTGTGCGCTCGGTCGCGGCCAGCTGATGTTCCGTGGAGTGGGCGTGAGCGAGTGAGCTTAGGTTGCGCTTGGCAATCATGGTTCAGTCGTGCCTTCGCAAGACCTGTGCCGTTTCCCCGTGGCCTCGGAATGCGGCGTTTTCCCCATTTTCTGCGCTGAGTTGGCTTAAGCCGAAACAGTTCTCGCGATCTCATCCTGAAACGTTGTCGCATCTTGAGAAGAGGGGCGAGTTCTGGGCTTTGCGGCAGAGTGATTGGCGCCTAGGTTCCGTCGCCCATGCACCCGAGCTACATCAGCCCCCAGAATCGTGACGTTCCGCTCGCGGCACCTGGTGAGTTTGCGCCGATTCGCCTGGGAGGCCTCAGCATTTCTCCGCCAGTCGTGTTGGCGCCGATGGCGGGCGTGACCAACTATCCCTTTCGTGCTTTGTGCCGAAAGTTCGGCGCCGGCCTCTATGTGAGTGAAATGATCACGGCTCGGCCTTTGGTCGAAGGTCGGCAAAAGACGCTGCGGCTCGCCGATTTTGGGCCCGACGAAAGCCCTCGCAGTTTGCAGCTGTACGGCGTGGATCCGTATTACGTGGCCGAAGCGGTGAAGCTGCTGGTGGGGGAAGGGCGGGTGGATCACATCGATATGAACTTTGGCTGCCCCGTGCCAAAAGTCACACGCAAAGGTGGCGGCGCAGCGATCCCCCTCAAAGGCAAGCTGTTGGCGGCCATCGTGCGAGCTGCCGTTCAGAACGCTGAACATGTGCCGGTGACCATCAAATTCAGAATGGGGATCGACGACGAGCACCTCACCTTCCTCACAGCAGGTCGCGTCGGTGAAGAAGAAGGGTGTGCCGCCGTGAGCTTGCATGCAAGAACAGCCGCGCAACTCTATGATGGTGAGGCACGCTGGGCAGCTATTGCTGAGCTAAAATCCAAGCTGAAGATCCCGGTGTTAGGCAATGGGGATATCTGGGAGGCGCACGACGCGCTTCGGATGCTCCGTTCAACGGGTTGCGATGGCGTGGTGGTCGGGCGCGGCTGTTTGGGACGGCCCTGGCTTTTTCGCGATCTTTCTTGCGTTTTTCAGGGCATTGAGCCTCCGGATCCGCCTCGCTTGGGAGAGGTGGGTCAGATCATGTTGGAGCACGCTCGGCTCTTGGCCGAGTGGTGGGGCGAAGCGCCGGCCATGCGAGCCTTTCGTCGGCATGCCACTTGGTACACCAAGGGTTTTCGTGGCAGCGCACAACTTCGTCAGAGTGTCACGTTCGTCAATAGCCTCGCAGAGCTTTCGGCAATTGTAGATAGCTTGGACCCGAACGAAGCCTTTCCACCCTCCGCCATGCGAGTGCCTCGCGGAAAAGCAAGTGGCACCCAACGCGTCTCGCTGCCGGATGGTTACTTAGATTCGCTCGACGATGCGGCACCGCCCGAAGATGAAGCGGATCTTCATATGTCAGGCGGATGAAAGCGGAAAGGTGACTGCAGCTCCCGTTCAACGCCATTCAGCGACGTTAGCCTGGGAGGCACTTTTTCTGTTGGCATCGCTGGCATTGACGCTGCCGCTTTGGGTGACCCGATACCTGCCGCTTCAGGATTATCCTCAGCACGTGGCGGCGGTGCGGATGATTCACGATTTTGATACCGCACGTTTCGCCTTCCACGACTACTTCGAACTCGATTGGACGCGCACGCAGTACGTCTCCGTCTACTTTGCAGCCTATTTATTAGCGTATTTGTTCGGAGTGCTGCTCGGGTGCAAGGTCTTGCTCGCGGCCATTCTGGTCGCATTGCCGTACTCGCTTCGTTCTGTGTTGCGGTCTCATGGGCGCCCAGAGACATATGCGCTGTTGGCGTTGCCGCTCAGCTACAATGCGCATTTTATCCTGGGGTTTCTCAACTTCATCGCAGCGATCCCCCTGTTTTTCTGGGGAGTCAGTGCGGCAGTCCGTTACCGGCACGCGCCCAGCCGCTTGAGTGCGTTGAAGCTGAGCGTGTTGGCGTTCATTTTGTTTTATACGCACGTGGTTCCCTTCGCGCTGCTTGTTGCAGTCGTTGTTAGTCTGAGCTTAGGGCGCAGCGTGCGTGTCGTGGTGCGGGCGCTTGTCCCTCTTTTGCCAGCGAGCTGTGCGTTCCTTTTCTGGTTGCTCAAGAGCCCGGCTGGGCAAGTCTTGAGGGGGGCGGCGTCTGGGCCTGGTCAGCGAAGTGCGCAGTTTCTCTCGATACGCGAGAACTGGCGTGAGCTCCCGATGTGGCTTCTGGACGTTTTGCCTGGCACTCACCTGCGAACGCTGGCTCTGGTTTGGGGCGGCGTGGTTTTGTGTACGTTTGCATTTGCATTCAGGAGCAGACGTGGTGCCACCCGGGATCAAGATCTTGCGCGCTGGAGCTGGTTGTTGCCGGCAATATCGGTGGCGTATTTCGTGCTGCCTGCGGCTTACGATTGGATTTGGCCGTTCAACGGTCGTTTCCCGATCTTAGCGCTACTTCTCGCCATCGTGTTCGTGCCGCGTCTTCCGAGGCTGCCCAGGGTGAGTCTTGCGTTTGCGGCGTTAGCTATGGAGGGCGTCGCTGTGTTCCTGATGACGCGTGCGTTTGTGAGTGCAGACGCCGAATTGGAGGGGCTTCACTCGATCATTGAGAAGATCCCCGAGGGGGAACGCGTGGCGGGCTTGATGTATGATCGCGGTTCGGCCAGCGTGAAGTTCAGCCCGGCGCTACATGCGGTCGCTTGGTACCAAGCGGAGAAGGGCGGCGCGGTGATGTTCAGCTTTGCGGAATTTCCGCAGTCGCCAGTCCGTTTTCTCGAGAGCAACCGTCCGCCTCGCGTGCGGCCGCGCTGGGAGTACATGCCGGACCGCGTCGACCCAGCGTCAGACCTTGCCTGGTATCGCTACGTGATCAGCCGCGGGGGCCCTCCAGAGCTGAAAGGGCTCAGCTTGGTCGCCGAGGACGGCCGCTGGCGCCTTTGGTCCAAGACCCCTTGACGCTGCCTCGCAGATGTTCGAAGAGTGGCCGTTCCTTGTCCGGAGGAGTGGCCGAGCGGTTCATGGCACCGGTTTTGAAAACCGGCGTAGTCGAAAGGCTACCGGGGGTTCGAATCCCTCCTCCTCCGCCGCGGCCCTTGGTGATGCAGCGGTAAGCCTTCGGTTTGATCGGGGATGTGGTGGCCAGGCGGCGCGGCGGGAGCGCCAGGTGAACTGCCCTTTTCGTTCCTCGGAAGATAGTAAGCATGCTTACTATCTTGTGTTCGACTTTGAGAGGGAGGTCACGGACATCCAAACGGTTATCTCAACTCTCAACGGATGCTTGGACCTCGTCGAGGATCCTGTGCAGCTTCCGGCCGGTGCCAGCCACCGGACCCGGCGATCAATTGGTCGGCCTCAATAGGGCCCCACGTTCCCGGCTCGTAGTTGTGGAGCGGACTCGTGTCTCCCAAGATCCCATCGACTGCGCGCCACTGGGCCTCGACCGCATCTTGCCGTGCGAAAAGGTTCGCGTCGCCTTTCATTGCAGCGCCAAGCAGTCGCTCGTAAGGTAGCGCTCCATCTGCGGTGTCATGCGCAGCAATCAGCTCGACGTCTTTCCCCTTCATCGCAATGCCCGCCAGCTTCGAGCGCACACCCAGTGCGATGGCAACGTCGGGGCCTAGGCGGAAGCGTAGGTAGTTTGAACGGACGAGATCCGAAGGTAACTCGCCAAACACTGAACGCGGTGGCTGCTTGAGTTCGACCAGCACTTCGGTGGCGGTTACCGAAAGGCACTTTCCCGCTCGCAGGTAGAATGGCACTCCAGCCCAACGCCAACTGTCCACGGCAAGCCGCACGGCCGCGAACGTCTCGACCCGAGAATCCGGAGCAACGTTGGGTTCATCGCGATACCCCCGAAACTGCCCGCGCACGACGTCTTCTGAAGTGAGCGGCTTGATCGCCTGGAGCACGCGAGTCTTGGCGTCACGCAGCCCTTCCGAATCGCCACTTCCCGGTTCCTCCATCGCCAAACACGCTACTACTTGAAGAATGTGATTCTGGATCACATCGCGGATGGCGCCCGTTTCCTCGTAGAGACGCCCGCGCCCCTTCACGCCAAAGCTCTCCGCCATCGTGATCTGCACGCTCGCTACAAAATTTCGATTCCAAATGGGTTCGAAAAACGAGTTCCCGAAACGGAAGTAGAGCAGATTCTGGACGGGTTCCTTCGCAAGGTAGTGGTCGATTCTAAAAATATCGGATTCCGAAAATGCTGAGAGCAGGCACCGATTGAGATCGAGCGCCGACGCGAGATCGCGACCGAACGGCTTTTCGATCACAACGCGTGCATTTTTGCCGCAGCCTGAGCGTGCCAGCTCTCCGATGACGATGGGAAACACTTTTGGTGGGATGGCCAAATAGTGCAGGGGGCGCTCGGCGTTGCCCAGAGCCTCGCGCAGCCGCTTAAACGTCTCCGGGTCTTGATAGTCGCCGTCAACGTATCTCAGAAGCGGTCTGAACTTTTCGAATCCAGCGGGGACCACGCCACCGCCGTACTTCTCAAGGCTATCCTTCGCGTAAGCGCAGAATTGCTCTTGTGTCCAACCAGCCCTGCCAACGCCGATTACAGGAACGGTGAGGTTGCCATGATTCACCATCGCTTGGAGGGCCGGGAAGATCATCCGGTGAGCCAGATCACCGGTTGCACCAAAAAAAACCAGTGCATCCGACGGGATGTTCAAACTCATGATTGACTCTCGAAATCGGACGCTTAGGAAATCTTGCTCAAGAGCTGCTGTGACATTCTGCCTCAGCCGAGGCTGTTTGCCTCGGCTGAGTGAGAGTGCTGCGTCTAGATTGACGACCTCCTACCGCTGATCAAGTTCACGAGAACCATCACAACGGCTACCACGATCAGAATGTGTATGAATCCACCCATCGTGTAGGAAGTGACCATCCCGAGCGCCCAAAGGACCAATAAAATTACCGCAACTGTCCACAACATAATGACCTCTAATGATTTTAGAAAGTGTTGATGATTGGCTCGCTCACTTGATGTGAAGCGCGTCGATTTTCTCTTTGATTTGTTCCTTCGTGTCCCCAAAACGGCGCTGGATCGTCCCGTAAAGCTTATCTGCGGAGCCTTCGGCCTTCATGATGTCGTCGTCGGTAAGCTCGCCCCAGATGCGCTTCGCTTTGCCCTTGATAGAGTCCCACGTACCGCTTGCTTGATCTTTGTTCATTGAGTGCTGCTCCTTCGAATGCTGAACCGTTTGAGCCGGCGCCGCGTTCGATTGCTCGAAATGGCTCCGGAAACGATCAAACACTGAGCACGCAACGTGCCACCGATGAAAATTTGCCTTAAGTGAGCTAATACCTCGCGCGGCCTCGCGCGCGGGAGGCTGATATGCGCAGAACCTGCGTGCGCCTGCTCTGCCACGGTGAGGCAGAAATGAAACGCCAACGCGTTGAAACAGGCCGTCTTTTTGCTCAATTCTTTGGCACGACATGTGCATTCGCCCTCCCCCGGACGCACCTGCTCTTTTTGGAATTGGGTGTCGCCTGATCTGGAGGAGAAATTCAATGTCTCGCGTCGTTTCTACAAGTTCTATAGACATCGATTGGCGTGCCGTTTCATTGCACAAGCCCTGCCCCGTATGCGGTGGCCCGTCCGGTTGTACCTACCATGGTCAAGCGCCGTTTGTTGGTTGTGCTAACAAGCCTTCTGACTGGCCGTTAACTAGTGGGTCATGGCTTCACCGGCTGGAGCCGCTGCGCCGCGCAGGGAAGTCGCCATCTTGACCGGGGCCAAGGAGGAATTGGATAGGTTCGCACGGTTGTGAGCACGTTGATAGCGGGGGCCTCCGAGCCCGCAATGGGGCATGAGTGCCCGGGGGTGGATCCGTCCGCGGAAGCCGACCGGCATCCGCACTTAAGAGGTGAAATCTACACCACGGAACGATTGAGTGAACACGCGGAGGATGTGGCGCGCAGCCACGGTCTTCCCGTTCAAAAAGTCACACGCGGCCCGCTGCTGAAGCGCCTGGCGGAGACGCGGCAGCTTATCGACGCGGCTTATCGCAATCTGCGCGACGATCAAATCATTAGGCGCGATCCCTCGCCGGCCGAGGAATGGCTACTCGACAATGCTCATGTTGTCGAAGAGCAAATCCGGGAGATTCATGAGGATTTACCTCGAGGTTACCTCGTTGAGCTTCCGCGGATCTCGAGCGGAGCGATGCAAGGTTACCCTCGTGTGTACGTGCTCTGCTTGGACTACTTGCGACACACGGATGCGCGGATTGATCAGTCGATCCTCATAAGCTACGTCGCGGCCTATCAACGGGTAACGCCTCTCACGATTGGTGAGCTTTGGGCCGTTCCCATCATGCTGCGCCTAGGTCTCTTGGTCATCATTGGCGCCATGGTCGAACAAGACCTCGCCACACCGATTCGCGCGCACGCTGACGATTTCGCGAATAGACTACTCAAGAGCGCCAGTCCCAAACATGCACGCGAGTGCTTAAAAGAGCTTTCGCAGTCGCCGTTTGCCAAACGCCAAGCGTTCCTCGTGCAGCTGATGCGCAGACTGCGAGAGCACCCGGCACCCCTCTCGGACGCTAACGAATGGATTCGGATTCACTCCGAGAAACTGGGCTCAACACCTGAAGAGTTGACGCGGAGTCAGCACCTTTGGGAGGCGGCCCATCAAGTCTCCATTGGCAACGTGATTACCAGCATGCGCGTCATCGGCGCGCTTGAATGGGACGAGTTCTTTTCGCAAGTGAGCGAAGTAGAAGCCATCTTAGCGAGCGACCCCGCTTTAGCGTACCTAAAGATGGACGATCCTTCGCGTGATCGATGTCGACACGCCGTCGAACGCTTGGCGCGTCAGTCGCCTGCTTCGGAGGTGGATGTCGCTCGAACGGCGATTGGCCTTGCCAAACAGGCGTCTCAATGTGCCCCGGTGGACCTGGCGCAAGCCCATGTCGGTTATTACTTGCACGATGCGGGTGAGCAGATCTTGGAGGCGGCCATTGGATACCGACCGAAGCTGAGAGAGCGCACCTTGCGCCTGATAGTGGCGCATCCCGCACTTTTTTACTTTGGGCAACTTGCGGCTATCACCATCTTGCTCGTGGCTCTGATTGGCTTGGGTCTTGGGATTCATGCACCGCTCGGAATGAGCATCCCCCTCATCCTGCTGCTGGTCCTTCCAGCCAGTGAGGTAGCCGTTGGTCTCTGCAACGTGATGGTCACGGCGCTCCTGCCACCGCGGACACTGCCGAAGCTTGAATTTAAGGACGGGTTGCCGAGCGACAACACAACGTTGGTCGCCGTGCCCACGCTCTTGGAGAGCCAGGCTGGGATCGCACAATTGTTGGAAGACCTCGAAGTTCGATTTCTGGCAAATTCTGAGACGCACTTGTACTTCGCCTTGCTCAGCGACTTCACCGACGCAAAAAGCGAAGAATTAGAGGGAGATCGCGATCTTCTGGCGTGCGCCGTTGATGGCATAGACGCTTTGAACGCTCGCCATCCTAGGCCGGGGGTGCCGCGTTTCTGGCTGCTTCATCGAAGGCGCGTGCTCAACGCGCGCGAGGCCTGCTTCATGGGTTGGGAGCGAAAGCGAGGCAAGCTCGAAGAGCTCAATCGGTTCCTGCGGGGAGCCGTGGATACTTCCTTCTCTCACATCACCGTGTCCGGAGAGGCACTCCCCCATGTCCAATTTGTTATTACCCTCGACACGGACACAACGCTTCCTCGCGACGTGGCACGTGAGCTCATCGGTGCCATTGCGCATCCGTTGAATCGCGCAGTGGTGGACCCCATCACGCGCCGGGTGGTGCGTGGATACGGTATCATTCAGCCGCGCGTAGGTACCCTTCCGCAAAGCTCCCGTCAGTCGCGCTTTGCGCGGATATTCGCCGGGCCGCCAGGCATCGATCCATATACCCATGCCGTCTCAGATGTGTACCAAGACCTGTTCCGAGAGGGCTCCTACGTCGGCAAAGGCATCTATGATGTGGATGCATTCCAGGCTGCGCTGGATGGCCGTGTACCGGATAATCAGCTCCTCAGTCATGATCTCTTCGAAGGCTGCTTTGCTCGCGCTGCCCTGGCAACAGACATCGAGCTGTTGGACGAGCAGCCGTCTTCGTACGCGGTGGCCGCCATGCGTCAACACCGTTGGCTGCGTGGCGATTGGCAGCTTTTGCCGTGGCTGGCTTCGAAGGTTCCCTCCCGTGATGGCCGTGTGCGAAATGAACTCCGCCTGATCGATCGTTGGAAATTGGGCGACAATCTTCGAAGGAGTTTGGTTGCGCCTGCGCTTGTTCTCGCTGCAGCTTTGGGTTGGCTAGCCGGCGCTCAGTCTGCGGTAGTTGTTACGTTGGCGATCGTCTGCACGTACTTGGCGCCCGTCCCTTTGCGTATTCTGTTCAATCTAACTCGGAGCACTCAACGCGGTGAATCACGATTCACTGCTGCCCGAGGAGATCTTGCCATCAGCATTCCTCAATGGCTGCTCGGCACGGCCTTCCTCTTCGACCAAGCGTTGCTTTCCATTGATGGGATTGTGCGCACTCTGTTCCGCTTGCTTTTCAGCCGTCGTCACTTGCTCGAGTGGACGACGATGAGTCAGGTCACGCGCAGTATGAAGCGCAACAACGCACGTCTCGAACCACGCGCGCTAGTTGGCGTGGGCTTGGTTCTTGGTTTGCTGGGAGCGATTGCAGTCTTCGAACCCGGTTCCTTGCTGGTGGCCGCACCAATTCTCAGCGCTTGGTTGGCGGCGCCCTTTTTGGCGCTGTGGCTGATGCTTCCCGAAAAAGGCCGAGACGTAAGTCTGACCTTTAGCCCCGAGGAACGCGCATTTTTGCGTACTGTTGCACGCAGGACGTGGCGCTTCTTTGAAGAGTTTGTGAGCGAAGCAGACCACTTTCTGCCGCCCGACAACTTTCAGGAGGAGCCGCGTGGTGTCATTGCGCATCGCACGTCCCCAACCAACATAGGCCTCTACCTCTTGGGGCTTGCCGCCGCTCGCGACTTTGGTTTCATCACACTGCGCACATTTGTTCAGAGCGTGGAACGGACACTTTCGACGCTGGAGGTTCTCGAAAAGAATCACGGACACCTGCTGAATTGGTATGAAACGACGACGTTGGCGCCCCTCGAGCCCAGATACGTTTCCACGGTCGACAGTGGAAACCTCGCTGCCCATCTTTGGACCTTGCGCGTTACCTGTCGCGAGCTGGCCAATGCTCCCGTGCTCGACCGCGCTTGTCTTCTGGCGGCGAGGGACGCTCTCAGCTTGAGCCGCGGTGCTACACAACAATCAAAAGCGAACACTCCTCTCGTTTTAGCGATGAATAAGGTCGATCAAAGGCTCCAAGCGGCGTTCGAAAACTGGTCAAGCTTGGGCTCGGTTGACGCAGAGCTAGCTGAAGTTGGACGCCTTGCCGAGGAGTGCCAGAGCCTTGGGGAGCTGGTGCCTGAAGAGAACGCTGAAACGCGCTACTGGCTTTTGCGCGCGCAATTTGGGCTGCAAGAGTCGCATACGGACGCCCGTCGCCATCTGTCGTTTGCTGCGGTGCTTTTGGCCGTGCCTGAGGTTCTTGGCGAGGAATCTGCATTTATTGCTCTCGCTTCAGCGCTTGGCGAGTGCCGAACTCCCGCGGAACTCGTGACTGTATTGAACGATCCGCTTAAGTGGCTAGATACGCTCGAGCACGCCGTAGCACGTCGCACGACCGCCGCAACCGAAGAGCACTCCGTGTGCAAGGCTTACGTCGTGAGGCTCCGGGCTGAACTCGAAGACTGCCGCAACACCAACGCGGAGACCTGCGGAGAGCTGAACACGCTTGCAGGAAGGTTAGGCGCCCTTGCCGATGCCATGGACTTCGGCTTCCTGTTTGACACGGAACGCCGTCTGTTCGCGATTGGCTACAACGCAAGCAACGTGCGCCTCGACACATCGCACTACGACTTACTGGCGTCTGAAGCCCGTTTGGCGAGCCTCGTCGCTGTTGCGAAGGGAGATGTGCCTCAAGAGCATTGGTTTCGGCTGGGGCGGCCTCGCACGCTCACCGCGGGACGCCCAGTGTTGTTATCTTGGAGCGGCTCCATGTTTGAGTATCTGATGCCGCTCTTGGTAACAAAGCTTTACCGTGGCACGCTGTTGAGCGAAACATGTCATGCAGCGGTCGCCAAGCAGATCGCGTACGGCAAGAAGAGGGATGTGCCCTGGGGTATCTCCGAGGCCGCTTACAACGTCATGGACCTCGGGATGACGTACCAATACCGAGCGTTTGGGGTGCCAGGGCTAGGCCTCAAGTCTGGCCTAGCTGAGGATTTGGTCGTTGCGCCGTACGCCAGTGTGTTGGCCCTGCAGATCGAGCCAAAGTCAGCATTGGCCAACCTCAGGCAGTTGTGCTCGGAGAAGCTGGAGGGCGTGTATGGGTACTACGAATCCGTTGACTTCACGCCTTCGCATTTGCCGCCGGGCCGCCGCAGCGTGATCGTGAAAGCCTATATGGCGCATCACCAAGGTATGTCGTTGGTGGCATTAGATAACGTGCTCCACGATCAACCAATGCAACGTCGCTTTCACGTGGATCCTCGGATCAAGGCCACCGCACTTTTGCTCGAAGAACGAGTTCCTAGCAGTACTTCTCTGGTTAACATACCAGCGGTCGAAATGCTTCGAGCGGAAGCGACGGAACCTGATCTGGACGGCAGCGAATACGTAGAGATTGTGGACGGGGCACGACGAGTCCACCTTTTGGGCGGCGGGGGCCTCACCACTGTCCTCACAGGGCATGGCAGCGGATATACCGCCTGGAAGGGTCACGATATCAATCGGTTTCGCGAAGACACGACGCTCGGTTGTGGTGGTGCGTATGCCTATATTCGTGATCTCTCAACGCAACGCCTTTGGTCCGCGGGCTACCTGCCGACCCACTCTAAACCAGACTCTTATCAAGCTTCCTTCCATATCGATCGAGTTGAATTCCATCGACGAGATGGCGCCATTGAAACTCTGACCGAGGTCGTGGTGTCGCCTGAGTTCCCCGCCGAAGTACGGCGCTTCACTTTGATCAATCACGATAGCGTGGCGCACAGCCTCGATCTCACCACTTACCTTGAGCTTGCCCTCGCGCCACGTGCGGCCGATCGCACGCATCAAGCCTTTAGCAGCCTCTTCATCGAGACGGAGCCTTTGCCCTTGAAGGGGGCAATTTTGGCACGACGTCGTCCGCGTACGCCTACAGAGGAACCCATCTGGGTAGCGCAGATATTGACAGGTGAAGGCGATGGCATTGGAAGGCTGACCTTCGAAACATCGCGGGCGCTGTTTGTCGGCCGAGGACACACCCTCGCGAATCCTATCGGCGTGGGGTGGGGAGCTAGTCTCAGCGGCACATGCGGCTCCGTACTCGATCCAGCGATCGTGCTTCGACGTGAAACACAGTTGTTACCAGGGCAACGCGCATGTTTCTCGCTCACAACTCTGGTTTGCGGGTCACGTGAGGTCGCACTTGAGCTGATCGAAAGCTTCGCCGCCCCGCATATGTTCGATCGGACGTTCGAACTGGCGTGGGCAGATTCGCGGGTGGAATTGCAGCACGTGGGTATCAGCGCTGCCCAATCACACCTGTTTCAACGGTTGCTCTCGCGCACCATGTTTCCCGAACGTGGTCTTCGGGTCTTGTTACCTAAACCACTCGCCAGCGGTGCGGGCCAACCCGCGATTTGGGCTCAAGGCATCTCTGGCGATTTGCCGCTCGTCATCTTGCGCATCGACTCACCCGATTTCAGTCAGATCACGCGAGAGCTGTTATTGGCTCACGAATTTTGGCGACTGAACGGCGTCATTGTTGACATCATGATCGTGAACCATGAGCCTTCAGGATACCTGCAGCCCCTGAAGGAGGCACTGCTCGATCTCATCGGTGCGAGTGCCGCTGAAAGCCTTCGTGACCAACCAGGTGGCGTCTTCTTGCGTACCGCGTCTTTAATCGATGAAGCCGATTTGGAGCTGATTTATCACATGGCGCGCGTCGTGTTGTGCTCCTCCCGGGGAGCGCTGGCGCAACAGCTAAGAAACAGCAGCGCCGCGGTTGCAAGTTTTCCGGCTCGCCTGAAGCCTGCGTATCCTCGCACTTACGCGCCTCCAACCCTGACACGCCCCAAGCTCACTTTCGACAACGGGATTGGCGGTTTCACCGCGGACGGTCGCGAGTATCTGATGGTGCTCGGGCCCGGGCAGAGGCCTCCGGCCCCGTGGTGTAACGTGATGGCGAATCCCAACTTCGGCTGTGTCGTGTCCGAGGCTGGCTCCGGAGCGACTTGGCACCGCAATAGCCAACGCCATCGCCTGACTCCTTGGAGCAATGATGCTGTCTGCGATCCGCCGGGGGAGCTGTTCTATTTGCGCGATGATGAAGACGGTGTCACTCGATCCTTGACGCCTGGGCCAGCACGGTCGCATGCAAGCTATATCGTGCGGCACGGTGCCGGATACTCCGCATTCGAGCACACGGAGCGTGAGATCGAGCACGAGCTTTTGGTATTCGTCGCTCGGGAGGAGCCTGCGAAAGTATTTAGGATCCGCCTTCGGAATCAGGGTCAACGAGCCCGCCGCCACTCGCTGTATGGAATCGTTGAATGGGTGCTCGGTGGGCAGCGTGAGGTTACCCGACTCACCACGACCACCGAATGGTTTGAAACCGACAGGGCGATGGTCGCGACCAATCCATTCTCCGCTTTCCCGAAGGCGCATGCGGTATTTGCGTGCTCCAGCCCGATTGAGAGCATGACGGGCGATCGAGAAGAGTTTTTCGGTTTGAGTGGCTCCCACGAAGCACCTGCTGCCCTAAGCCGCGTCATGCTCTCCGGCACCCAAGGTTCCGGCTACGATCCCTGTGCTGCGTTCCAGGTTCCAGTAACGCTTGAGGCCGGAGGATCCATCGAAGTCACCTTCGTGCTGGCTGAAGGCAATTCTCTCGACGAGGCGCTCGCCCTTGCGGCCAAGTATTCCGACTCGGCAAAAGTGCAGGCAGCGTTCGAGAGCGTCAACGAGCTTTGGGATGAGGTGCTGGGGAATATTTGCATCAAGACACCTGACCCAGCACTCGACTTGATGACCAATCGCTTTCTGCTCTACCAGACCCTCAGCTGTCGGTTCTGGGGTAGGGCGGCCTTTTACCAGTCAAGCGGGGCATTCGGCTTTCGTGACCAGCTTCAAGATGCCTTGGCCTTCTTGCATTGTCGACCGGAGTTCACACGCGAGCATTTGCTACGGGCCGCGAAGCGCCAATTTACAGCGGGCGATGTCCAGCACTGGTGGCACCCAGAAACAGGAGAGGGGATTCGTTCGAATTGCTCGGACGATATGCTGTGGTTGCCATACGTTGCCGCAGAATATGTGCTGGCGACTGGCGATCTTTCTGTATTGGACGAAGCTCTTCCGTTTCTCGAAGAGCGAAGCTTGAAACCGGGTGAAGAGGATCTTTTCGGATGTCCACCACCATCTCTCGACCATTTCTCTCTCTACGAGCACTGCCTGCGGGCAATGGCGGTTGGCAGTACGCAGGGTCCCCACGGACTCCCCACCATTCGCGCTGGAGATTGGAACGACGGGATGAATCGCGTTGGGACCGGTGGCCAAGGGGAGAGCGTTTGGCTGGCCTGGTTTCTCGCGGCGACGCTACAGAAATTCGTGCGCTTGGCACAACTACGCGGCGACACGGACACGGTGGCGCTCTGTGAGAGCCAGCTCAAGCACTTGACGCATGTGGTGGACGAGCACGCTTGGGATGGAGAATGGTACCGGCGAGCCTTCTTCGACGACGGCACACCGCTAGGAACGCACACTGCAACCGAGTGCACCATTGATGCGATTGCGCAATCGTGGGCGATCATCGCTGGCATCGGAGATCCCGCTCGCGCCGAGCGCGCGCTCCAGGCAGCTGAAACGCACCTGATCCGAAAAGAGCAGATGCTGATGTGCTTGCTCACACCGCCCTTTGACCTCTCAAACCCCGATCCAGGTTATATTAGCGCGTATCCTCCTGGCGTGCGCGAGAATGGCGGCCAATATACCCACGGCGTCTTATGGACCGTACTCGCGCTTTGCATGAGCGGAGAAGGCGATCGTGCGCATCGGTTAATGACAATGCTGAATCCCGTTTCCCATGGTGATGGCGCAGGGAAAGTTCGCACCTACCAAGTGGAGCCGTATGTCGTGGCGGCCGATGTCTACGCGTCACCGCAACACATGGGGCGTGGTGGATGGACTTGGTATACGGGCGCCGCAGGCTGGATGTATACCATCACAATTAGCCACATTTTGGGCTTGCGGCTCGTGTTGGGGCAACTCCAGATCGACCCCTGTATTCCATCAGATTGGCCGCGTTTTGAGGCGACGTATCGGCACAAGCGGGCGACGTATCATATCAGCGTAGAGAACCCCAATGGCGTGTGTCGCGGCGTGGTTCGATTCGAAGTGGATGGGGGCTTGGTGCCTGGAAATCTCCTCAAGCTTTGCGACGATGGCGCGCAACACCAGGTTCTAGTGACGCTCGGGGATCCGGATGGCAGGCAGGATCATGGATAAGGTTCAAGTCAGTCCAAAGATCCTCGTCGTGGATGACAATCCCGAGAACCTGGCGTTAGCGCGGGCAACGCTTGAAGGCGAAGGTTACCTCGTGTGCTTGGCCGCCAACGGCGAGGAGGGGATCCGTGTCTTCGAGGCGGAGAAGCCTGATTGCGTACTCTTGGACGCGCGCATGCCACCGGGTCCCGACGGCTTTGTGGTGTGCGCGCGGATCCGAAGCTTACCGGGCGGTCCGGAGACGCCAGTGGTGTTTCTCACGGCCTCACGCGATGTGGACACGTTTGATCGAGCCCTCCGGGCCGGGGCCGATGAGTTTGTCACCAAGCCGATACGCCCGACCGAGCTTGTGCTCCGCATTCAAGCTGCGCTCAAGCTGAAACGAATGAGCGCTGAACTTCGCGAGCACTATGAGATCGTGCGTCGTCAGCGCGATGATCTGATGCGTCTGCAGCTTCAAAAGGAGCGCTTGAGCGCGTTTGTGGTGCACGATCTGAAGAACCCGGTGAACTCGATGGACCTTCACGCACAGCTGTTACTTCGGAATCCGGAGTTACCGGCGTGCGCCCGAGATTCTGTGCAGCGCATCCGGGACGAAGTGCGTTCGCTGATGCGCCTCGTTCTGAACTTGCTGGATATCAGCAAGAGCGAACAAGGAGAATTGACGCCTCGGGTTTTCGATGTTGATCTCGATGCGCTGGTCGCAGACCTCTTGGACACCCACGATCTCAAGGCCAGAAGCGCTGGTGTCACCCTCGGGCGTGCGATCGACGTCGGAGTGGTTTTAGCCGACGAAGATCTCCTGCGGCGCGTGCTCGAAAACCTGCTCGACAACGCGCTCAGGCATGCGCCTGCAAAGAGTGAAATTCGCATTGCCGCGATTGAACGCGAGAATGCCATCGAAATCCGCGTCGCCGATAGGGGCCCTGGTATTTCGCCTGAGATGCGCGAGCGGATCTTTGAACAGTTTGTGCAAGTCGATGCGGGTTACCGCACTGTTTCACGCCTCGGTCGCGGCCTGGGGCTGACGTTTTGTAAGCTTGCTATTGAAGCGCATGGCGGAAGCATTTGGGTTGAGGCGGCGGACCCTGGCACCACCTTCTGTGTGCGCCTTCCAAGGGTGCTAGATTCGGGACCTCAAGCGCCGCCATACTAGGTAACCTAAAATACACAGGTTAACTACCAAAATGACCACACGGCCCCAACGGACCTTGTGGATCAAGGCGAGGATTTCGAAAGGCAAAAGTGAAGACGTTGCAGCCACCACGAGCCAGTGGCCCCAGGCGTGCCCACGTCGGAGCGCCCAACCTTCAACGATAGTAAAAACCCCATCGCAGCCGAGTGCTAAGGCAACCAGCGATGACCGCAAGGCCACGGTCAGAGTTCTGTTTGCTCTTCAGGACCGCCAAATCTCGGCGTCGTGGGTGACGTAGTCAGCCACCGCGCGCGCTGGTCGTCCCAGCAGGTTCTCAACGGTCGCCTCGACGGCCTCCGCGTCACCGCGTCGGAGGCCAACGTGCAGGACGGTCTGCACGATCACCTGCATCAAGGACTGCTTGCGTTTGCTGTAAAGGTGCCAAATGTAGCCCAGTACGCTGGCCGGCTCGTAGCGGATGGTTTTGCCGAGTGTGCTCGAAAGCAGCTCAGCAACACGCGCGAACGTGATGGCCTCTGGCCCGGTTAAGGTGAGCGCCTTCTGTCGATAGGCGTTCGGCTCCAGGAAGATGAGGGACGCGATCTCCGCCGCGTCACGGACGTCGAGGAATGCCACCCGACCATCCGCTGCGGGGACGTAGAGGCGCGCGTCTTCGACGATGTCGCGTCGATAGGCGTCCTTCAGGTTCTGCGCGAAGAAGCCTGGCCGGAGCACCGTCCAATCCTTTCCCGTCGAAGCAAGATGAAGCTCGACCTTGTGGTGTGGAACCCACTTCATTCGGTCCGCGCCGAGCACTGACAGAAACACGATGTGTCGAGTGCCAGCGGCGTACGCCGCATCCACGAACGGGTTGAGTGTCGCGTCCATGTCACCGAGTGGTGGCGGCCGCAGCAAGAAGACCAAGTCGCAACCCGCGAGCGCCCCGGCCCAAGTTGCGCGATCGAGAAAATCGAATCGAACTGATTCGAGTGCAGGGAAACCGGCCTTTAATTCAGCCTCTGAGAGCCCAGCCGCCCGAACCGTCAACCCGCGCTCTGTGCATTCGCGCGCGACCTCACTTCCGACGTTTCCAAGGGCTGCAGTCACTAGCACGCGAGACATGAGAGTGCTCTGTAGCCTGGAGGTGCGGTCAAGCGCTAGCCCGTCGGAACTGGCACGCGCGGTGCAAAGCATAACGCCGAGAGCCTCAAGTGAACCCTGCAATTTTTCCCCAACTTCACCTCGTGACGAAAGACGTCGTCATTTCAGAAGCGGACGTGCTTCTCGCGCCCATACCTAGCGTTCCCTATTTGCCGGGCGAACTCGTCGATCAAAAGTATGAGCTGTTGGAGCATATTGCCACGGGTGGCCAAGCAGTGGTGTGGCGCGCGCGCCACATAGCGTTGGACCGGCTGGTTGTAGTGAGGATGATGCGTGAGGATCTGGCACACCACCCGTCGCTAGCCCTCCGATTCGTGGAAGAGGGGCGTGTTTTAGCCTCGCTCGAAAACGAACACATTGCACGCATCCTGGACTATGGGCGCCTCCCCTCGGGAGTGCCGTTCATGGTGATGGAGTACTTGCAGGGGCAGGACTTGCGCGGGTTCTTAACAACGGAGGGTCCGCTCCCCATTGCCATGGCGGCTTCCTTTGTGATCCAAGCTTGCCTGGGTATCGAGGCAGCGCACGAAAAAGGCGTCGTTCATCGGGATTCGAAGCCAGAGAACCTTTTCTTCTGTAGCAATGCCAAGAGAATCAAAATTCTGGATTTCGGCATTTCAAAGGGCATCAACCCGGAGCGACACCAGACGAATCCAGAGGGCCCCCTCGGAACTCCCAGCTATATGGCGCCAGAACAGCTCGGAGGAGCTGCGGTGGTGGATGGGCGGGCGGATATTTGGGGATTAGGAACAGTGCTCTACGAGCTCCTTTCGGGCGTCAGTGCGTTTGAAGGAAGCAGCGTGACGCATACGTGTGCACTGGTGCTTTCGGGAGAACCCAGAGCGCTCCGGGAGTTGCGTGCGGAGCTGCCGCGGGAGATCGAAGACATCGTTAGCCGGTGCTTGGCTAAGGATCCGACCTTGCGCTATCAACGAGTTCAAGAGTTGGCTTCCGCCCTGGCACCCTTCGCTGGCGAGCTCTCCGAACGAGCGCACTCGGTCCAGGCTCCTAGCGCGTCGATACCTGAGCTTGAAGCATTGGATATTACGGATATCCCCGACGAAGAACTTGTCGCCGTCGTCCCGCTCAATACATCTGCAAACTTCGGGCTGTGGCTGTGCATTGTAGCCATTGCGGCCGTCGGCGGGACGTTTGCGGCCTTGAATCCTGACGTTTGGTGGCCTTTGGCATCGCGTTGTGCGCTGCTAACAGAGGCCACCATCACACATTGGGTGCAGGCTTTGCTCACGCTCGTCGAGCCATGAGCCGCCTTCGTTCCCCCAATAAGAATCGTTCAGTTGAACGCAGGGGCGACACGGTTGAGGCGATTTGGCGACGCATTCTCGTCGACGCAACAGTGAGACCCTCATCGTGGCTCACGAGCCCCCTGAATAGCTTCGCAATAGAGCAGGATTTGTCCGCAGCGGTCGCGGCACGCTGATTGCAATATTGCAGTGAACTCACACCAAATCGGAGGAACCCTTGAAACACCCTTGGATACTATTCGGAGTCTCGGCGCTCGCAGTGGGCGCTACCGCGCTTCTTTTCTTCACGCTGAAACAGCCAGGCATCCACGAACAAGCCACGCTTCCAGGTCGTTTCACTGAGCTTCAGCCTTGGGACCACCCCTTTCTATTTGAAGCTGACGCCTTGGCTGACGAAGAGCTCGTGAGCACTCTGTACGGCGACAGCCTGCGGAACGGCGATGGCACCGATTGGGAGCCCTACGATTCATTCCATTCCGACGCACTCGGGCGTGAATGGCTCTCACGTGCGACGGAAGCGCGCCCTGCATCCATTCGCACACACAGCTTATCCGAGTACCTGATGGCGGGCGAGCCGATCACAGACGAAGAGCTTGAGTTCCTTGTGAGTACAGGGCGCGCATAGACTGAGCGCTGCAATCCCCCTCAATCAGCGCGGCAGACAAACCCTGATTGAGGCTCGGAGCATTCGATGGCCTCCCAGAGGCCGTCGGAACGCATGAGCAGACAATCTTGCGCGCCGCCATCGTTGTTTGGTTGCGAGCTGAACCACGCTGCGTATTTGCCCCCTATAGGTGCTCCTGCAGCGTTGCCTTGCCAAAATTGGCGGCCGTCGATCCAAAGCCATGTACCCTCCGCCGCTGTGTCACGCGCACCAAGCCAGGCCGTTTCTATGGCAAGGCCTTTAGCTGTCGCGCGCACCCATGCGTTCTCCAAGGCGCTATCGATTGAAGCCAGATAGAGCCCATTCCGTTCGCACAGCGTGCGAGCCTCCCCACGATTGGAATTGTAGAGGCAGAACATATACCCGTGATCGCCAAAACTGACTCCTTTGCAGCCCTCGGGACGATGTTCATCGGCGATCCCATCCTTGCAATTTTGATCTCGGCCGTCGCAACGGTCGACGCTACCCGTCTGACACATCGAAACCGCACCGCCCCCGCCAGCCCCACCAGAACTCGATGGACCGGGTGCGCCGCCCATGCCAGCCCCACCAGAACTCGATGGACCGGGTGCGCCGCCAGCACCAGAACTCGATCCGGGTGCGCCGCCACCACCAACCATCGGGACGCTGCCACCCACACTCCCGCCAGCCGCCAATGGACCGTCATTGCTGCTAACGCCACCAGACACGCTGCCGGGAACGCCGCCGGAGGCCCAGAATATGCCACCGAAACTCCCAGTAGCACCTCCCACACCGAGGCCAGCTCCGGCTATGTTTCCGTTGCGTTTTCCGCCGCTTCCTGGCGGCGTCAAGCTAACTTCCGAACCATTCCCGCCCGAGTTGGCATGCCCCGCACGCCCCGACGCGACGGCATCCGTGGCGCTCACGGAAATACTGGTAAATAGGCTACTATCGCCCTCCGAAGAGCACGCATAGAGAGCCGCGATGCCAACCAAAGCCGCCCAAGTTTTGCCCGATGGACCAAGGTTTAGTGAACTATGCATTAGATGGTGCCGCGGCGTGAGCCTAGGAGGCTCTTTCCAAGCGCAAGCAGCAGAATCGCTCCTAGAATACTGCCGATCAATCCCGCCGTGTGCAGCTCCGTTACGCGTCGATCACTGATCAAACTTCCGAGGAAGCCACCAATGAACGAGCCCGCAACCCCGAGCAGGGCTGTCGCGATAACCCCCATACTCTGGCGCCCGGGCATCAGCGCCCGAGCCAGAAACCCTACAATTACACCAAAAATGACGAATACTAAAATTCCCATGGAGTCCTCCGATTCAGTTGCGGAGAACCCCCTACAAGTCCCATGCCACGTTGCAGTTTGGACCAGCGATGGCGCTCGATTGGCGTAACTCTGCCGGTGGGGGGCCGAGGCAGCATACGCCACCGCGGCGCTTTGGTTCGCATGTGCGTTTTAGCCACAGTAGGTGTGACTCACAGCAGCGATGGATCGCGGCAGTTTGCAAGACTGTTCGATTTTCGGCCGTGGCGTGCAGCGGCACGAGGCGTGCACGGCGACTTCAGGTGGCTGGTACTTCTCTCAACACATCCTTAGGTGAGAACTATCGCGTGGTAGGGGAGCTGGGGCGCGGATCGATGGGGGTGGTTTATTCCGCATTTGACGAAATTCTGCAGAGAAAGGTGGCGATCAAGCTCATCCGAAAGGCATTTCGGACCGATGCGTTTCGCAAACGTTTCAAATTCGAAGCCCGTGCGATGGCGCTCGTCAGCCATCCGAACGTGGTGAGCATTCACGCTTTCGGCGAGCACCAAGCCAGTCCGTTCATTGTCATGGAACTCGTCGATGGTCAGAGTTTGGATTCATGGCGTGGGAAGCAGCCTTCGCCTCCTGACCGTCAGACATCCCTGAGCATATTGGATCAGATCTGCGATGGAGTGATCGCGATTCACGAGGCTGGGACGATTCATAGGGATATCAAGCCAAGCAATATCCTGCTTGATCGCACTCATCTCCGCGCTCGAATTTCCGATTTCGGGCTGGCCGTCCACGACGGCGAAGGGGCGAATGATAGTGCGGGAACACCGGGCTACATCGCGCCCGAGCTCCAATTCGGCGACCGCACAGAGGGTGCAACTGCCAAGAGCGATGTCTACTCTTTGGGCTGCGTTGCGTACGAACTTTTGGTCGGTGCGCCGCCCTTTTTCGCCGACCATGCGTCGGGCCTTGCGGTTCAGCATGCTTCGTTCAAAGTGCCTGTGCCGAGTGACAATCAGCCAAACCTCAGAGCATTTGATGAGGTGCTCCTGAGTGCCCTTGTGAAGGATCCGAACGGCCGCACCGCGACCGTTGAGGAATTTCGGCAGTCGTTGGTGAAGGCACAGGCGATAAGCCACGACCCCGCCAGAATTCTAGTTGCCGAGGATGATCCGAACCTTCGTGATGTGTTGAATCTCTTCTTGCGACGGGCGTTCCCTGGGGCGGAAGTTGAATGCGTGGCTGACGGCTGGACCGCGCTTCAGTCTTTTGACCAGCGCCCCGCTTCAGTCGTGATTGTGGACCTCTCGATGCCTGTGTTGGATGGGATGGCGGTGACAGAGCGACTGAGGTCCGGGCCAAACGCTGGTTCGGTAGGGATCATCGTGCTCACAGGTTCCGGTGGGCCGCGCGAATGGCAACGCTTGTCGTCGCTTGGGGCCGATCGTTTTTTGGTCAAGCCGGTTAACTTGGACGATCTTGTCAGCACAATCCAGCACGTAGCCGGCGAGCGTTCGAAGTCCGCCGGCTTAACCAAAGCCCGAGCTAGCGTTGCTGGGCGGTAACGTCTCGGGGCATGGCTTCGCAACCGTAGAGACCGCGATCAAGGCAGTGGGCGCTCACGCAGTCCACCATGTTCAAGCGTCCACTTTCGGTCATTCCTGCCAGGGTTTGGCGGCAGTCAGCCAAGGATGGCCCAAGCGATCTTTCGCCGCAGCTCCTCAGCACATTATTGCAGGCCGCTGCAATGGGCGAAGGATCTGGCGTGGTGTCAGGCGTGATCGTGACGGTAGCTAGCTGGGCGCCGTTAGCAGGTGAAGAAACTTGCAGCTGCCCTTTTTTTGGCCGCAAGGGCTCTGGGCAGGCTGACATGAGCGCGGCGTGACCGCACTGATTGATCCGCGCCGAATCACAGCGTTCGTTCCCTTTGAGCGCTCTTAGGCAAGCCACGGCTTGAGCCGCCACTCGCGGCTTCATCGCAACCTTGAAGTCGCCACAACGTTTGAAGACGAGATTCGGACAGACCCCTTCGTCGGAAGGGCCCACGGTCGGACACTCCTCGGGCGTCCCCGAATTGTCATCGCAAACCGGCGTGCCTGGTGACGCAGCAGGCTCGATGATCTCCACCGCCATCGGCAAGGCTGGCAAAGCGTTTGCCGTCGGGGCGGCTACGGGCGGTGACGCCGGACGGTCGGAATTGGCAAAGCGGTCACATGCCAACATGCCCAGGCCACCGGAAGCTAGCATTCCGGTCATGATTAAGAACTTGGATCGATCAACGAACATGGGAGCACTCCTCCCGAGAGCGCCAACCCAACGTCGAACGCGGTTCTCGGGTGCCGAGTCGTGTGCAAGTGCTGTGCCTTCGCAAAAGCGGGAGAAACACCTGGCCGAGGCCTTTCAAAACGAGGGTATTTGTCCCATTGCCGCAGATTGCCCCACGAGAATCTTGGCTACGCAGGATCTGAAAGCGGGGTTAACGGAGCGCAAGCTCCTGGACGATGGCTACGTCCGAGAGGGCAAAGTGACTCCCGTTCACTTCCTGGCTTTGCTCGTGTCCCCTTCCGGCGATGAGCACCAAATCTTCGCTGTCGGCACCATGAATGGCTGAGCGAATAGCCCGGGCCCGGTCAACGTCGCGTTCGAGGTCAGCATGCGCCCCAACGCCATTGGCGATTTCATCCATGATCCTCTCCGGCGGCTCGCTGCGCGGATTGTCGGAGGTGAGGACGATACGGTCAGCGGCGCGCGCTGCTCTGCCGAGCAAGGGCCGTTTTTGTTTGTCACGATCTCCACCGGCTCCAAACACCACCGTAACAGTGCCTCGACAGAGCTGACGCGCGGTGGCAAGCGTGCGAGCAAGTGCGTCTGGCGTGTGTGCATAATCGACAATGATGTACGGCTTCCGCTTCACGACTTGGAATCTCCCCGGTGGCGGCGGAATGCGCGCCAGCTCATCAACAGCACGAGCGGGCGTTACTCCCAATGCAAGTGCAACCCCCAACGCGGCTAACGCGTTTTCTACGAATACCTCGCCAATCATCTGGAGCTCGAGATGCGACGGCAGATCGGGGAAGCGGGGCGAAGGACACAACGCCGCCCGAGTCCCTTCAAAGCTGATTTCTGGCCTTTCCGCAGCCAAATCCAAGGCAGCCCATGCGGGACCGCGTGACCCTAGGCCGTACCGAATCACGTCCACGCCCTCTCCGAGAACTTCCGTCAAGAGCGCCGCATTCTGATCACAAGCGTTGAGCACGGCGGTGCCAAAAGCGGGCAACGACATGAATAGCTGAGCCTTCGAAGCCAGGTAATGCTCCATTGAACCGTGCGCATCCGAGTGATCAAGACTCAAGTTGGTGAAAGCTCCAACTCGGCACGGCCAAGCTTTGGCGAAACCGAGCGCCAAGGCTTCGCTCGTGAGTTCGAGTGCAGCGTAACGTCCGCCAAGAGCTCGACACCGATCCATGGTAGCCAAAAAGCCCGCGTAATGGCGAGGTGCAGTCAGCCGTTCGTTGTCTAGAAAGCAGCCAAGAGTGGTCACGCTCGCCACAGGTCGCGCCAGAAGCCCGAGCAGACGAGCTACCATGATGGTCGTCGAAGTCTTGCCATTGGTGCCAGTTATACCCACGCTCAGAAGCGAGCTCGCCCATTCCGGAGGGGGTGGGAGCGGTGCAGGCACGCTTGTGCGTTAGCACATTCCCAATCCCAGCGCGGAGGTCACGATCGGCGAGCCGCTCTTAGCGACCCCGAGCTTCGCTGCCCGAGGGTGCCCTTTGTCATAAAAAGGTAGTAAGGATGCTGACGATCTCTCTCGGACGCACGGGGGGCTTCCGGTAGCGCGGCCAACTCCCCGCCTGGTGTGCTGCAAAATCGCCTCAGTGGCGCATTGGCGCCCCACCGATGCGTCGAAGTACCCACAATTCCAGGTTTTCTGTTGTGAATCTCGGTGGCTCGACCCTTGCTATGCCGACGAACACATGCGTGGTGTCGGCCGCAGCGCCTAAGCTTAACGCTTTATTTCCCACCTCGCATCGGAGATCAGGATGAAAGCCCGCGAACGAGTCAGGTTGAGAGGGCGATGAGGGTTCGCCCCAGAAGCCTGCTCGACGCAGCGCGTTCTGTGACCCACACGTCTTTACATGTGGAGCTGAACGGGCGGACCTTCTTGTTCGCGCTGGTTGCCGTCGGTGGAGTTTGGCTCTTTGCCCATCTTTGGCCCGTTTTATTGGTCATCTCCGTCGGTCTCATGATCGTTGGCACGCTGAATCCGTTCGTCGCCTTTCTCGAGCGCCGGCGGATGCGCCGAAATCACGCGATTGCGCTTGTTTTCGTGAGCCATTTCGTCATCGCAGGTCTCTTTTTGTTCCTCACGGTGCCTCGCTTCGTTGCGCAGGCATCGAGCATGGTGGAGCGTCTTCCGGAGACGCAAATGTACGTCGCAGAATATCTGGAAAGATCGCCCTTCGGTGCGCCTCTCGGTCGCTCGCTGCGCGAGATGAACGCCACTGACGTGGTCGCCTCGTTGGGGCACCTGGGGTTCGCCTATTCATCCAAGGTCGTGGAGGTTTGCGCGTATGCGGTCACATCGTTCTTCCTTGCGTTGTACTTCATGATCGATCGCGATCGATTGCGAGGTGGCGTCTTCGCGTTGATTCCGCGCGGCCATCACGTCCGTGTGGCGCGGATTCTCTTGAACCTCGAGACGATCGTTGGTGGCTACATGCGAGGTCAATTCATCACTTCGCTGATGATGGCGGTGTTCACGTTTGCGGTGCTGACCGTGGCTCGCGTCCCGAATGCGCTCGCACTTTCCCTGTTCGCGGGACTCGTCGACGTGCTGCCCTACGTTGGCGCCATCTTGGCGTGCGTCCCGGCCTGTCTCGCCGCGTTGTCGCGCGGGACAACAGTTGCTGTGGTGGTCCTCGTATTTCTGGCCGTCTATCAAGAGATCGAGAGTCGCTTCATTATCCCTCGCATTTACGGCAGGGTACTTCGACTGCCGGCCGCGGTCGTGATGATTGCGCTCTTGGTCGGAGGCAATCTGCTCGGCATCGTGGGCGCTCTTTTGGCGTTGCCCGTGGCCGCCGGCATTCGAATGATCGTCGAGGAACTTCGCGTTGAATTGCCGGGCGAGTCCGTTCCTGACGCCGAAGTCCGCGCGCTGGACGAAGCCGGGGAGCGTGAGTTCGAGAGGCGCGCCGCGGGGGCACCCGCCGTCCAAGCCGCGGCCATCGCGTCAAACATCGCCGAAGCAAGGAGAGAACACGACAGTGCGCAATCCGAGGCAGTCAACCCACCGCCCCACGAAGGACCTCTGGTAGCGTATGCTGCTTCCCGAACGGCCGAGAAATCACGCGAGGGTTGATACCGTTCGCTACCGCGCGCAGATCTTGCGCCCTCACCGATCCGCACAAGTGCTATCGAGCTTGATGCATGACCGAAGACAATTCTGACCACGATCAAGCTCCGCTCTCTCCGTGGTGGCGCCGTGCCGTGGTGATCGTCATGCTCTCCGGCTTCGCGTTGCTGAGCCTGGTGACCGTGAAGACGTATCAGGGAGCGCCTCCCATCCCGGCGACGATCGTAGATGCGACGGGGAAGCGGCTGTTCACAGGCGAGGACATTCAGCACGGCCAGGATGTCTTCCTGAAGTACGCGCTCATGGAGCATGGAACGCTTTGGGGCCATGGCGCCTACCTGGGGCCCGACTACTCCGCTGAGTATCTCCATCGGACGGTCGAAATCGGTCGAGACACACTAGCCCAGGCCAAGTACGGCAAGAACCTAGAAGCCTTGGACGAGGCCCAGCGCATCGAGATTGGCGAAGCCCTCAAACACGAGCTGAAGCAAAACCACTACGACGCGTCCACTGCCACTCTTAGGTTAACGACGGTAGAGGCTGCGTCCTTCCGCGGTCAGATCGAGGAGTGGAGGAACTATTTCGGTGGTGCCACGCCGGCGCCCGGCCTGCCTAAGGGTTTCATTACGGACGAGGCAGAATTGCGGGATCTGACCGCGTATTTCGCATGGGCTGCATGGGCCACCACCGCCCAGCGCCCCGGCACGGATTATTCCTACACCAACAATTGGCCCTATGATCCCGAAGCCGGAAACACGCCGACAGCGTCATCCTATTTCTGGAGCGCCATGAGCCTCGTCGTCCTCCTGTGTGGCCTTGGGCTCATCCTAACGATGTTCGGGAGGTTCGAGTTCTTGGGCTGGGGCTCCGATCAGAAGGCCCATGTCAAGGAGGGTCGACTCAGCGGATGGAAGCCGACGCCGAGCCAGAAAGTTCTGGGCCTCTACTTCGCGGTCGTGGCGGTCCTGTTCCTTGGCCAGGCTGCATTAGGAGGCGTCATCGCCCATTATAGAGTGGAGCCTGGGGGCTTCTACGGTTTCGACCTTGCTCGCATCCTGCCCTACAACCTCGCGCGCACTTGGCATCTTCAGACCGCGATCTTCTGGATCGCCACGGCCTGGGTGGCGGGCGGTCTCTTTTTGGCCCCCCTCGTGGGAGGCTCGGAGCCCAGGGGCCAGCGCACCGGTGCGATCGTTCTTCTGATCGCGCTCGCTGTCGTTGTCTTCGGTAGTCTTTTTGGCGAAATGGCGGGCATCAATGGCGCGCTGGGCAGTCTCTGGTTCTGGCTCGGCCATCAAGGAAGCGAATACTTGGACCTGGGTCGGCTGTGGCAATTGCTGCTAGCCGCTGGCTTGGCCTTTTGGCTCTTTCTCATGTTCCGCGCTCTGCGGCCCGCGATGAGAGATCCGGGCAAGGGAGAGTTCCCCACGCTTTTCTTCCTCTCCGCAGTCGCCATCCCGCTCTTCTATGTGCCCGCGCTCTTCTATGGGCCTCACACCAATTACGCGGTCATCGATAACTGGCGGTTCTGGATCATCCACCTTTGGGTGGAAGGTTTCTTCGAGTTGTTCGCCACGGTGCTCGTTGGCGTGATGTTCGTGCAGATGGGGCTTGTGACAGTGAAGTCCGCCACGCGCCTCATCTACCTTGACGCGATCCTATTTCTTACAGGCGGCATCGTGGGTACCGGCCATCATTGGTATTTTACTGGGCAGAGCACCTTGAACATGGGCTTAGCCTCCTGCTTCAGCGCCTTGGAGGTCGTGCCCCTCACCTTGTTAACGCTGGAGGCATGGGACTTCGTCCGCTTGAAGGACCGCAACTGTTCTGACTGCGGCCGCCCTCTTGTCGGCGGGCAGAAATGGACTATCCGGTTCTTGATCGCTGTGGGCGTTTGGAACTTCATCGGCGCCGGCGTGTTCGGATTCCTCATCAATCTCCCCATCGTCTCCTATTTCGAGATGGGCACCACGCTCACCGCCAATCATGGTCACGCGGCTATGTTCGGCGTGTTCGGGATGCTCGCGCTCGCCGTGCTCGTCTTCTGTCTCCGTGCGCTCAGTGCCGATGAAGCCTGGGTCCGCGCCGAAAAGCACATCCGTCGGGGCTTTTGGGGGCTCAACATCGGCCTTGGCCTGATGGTTCTGCTAGATCTGTTCCCGGCCGGGGTGCTGCAGCTGTGGGATGTGTTGACGAATGGCTACTGGCACGGTCGGCGCTTGGAGTTTCTGATGGGCGGCACCTACCACACACTCGAATCGCTCCGCATCGTTGGGGACCTCATCTTTTTGCTCGCCGGCACGCTCCCCATCGTCGTCGCCACGCTTCAGCTTGTGTTTGGACGCAAGACCAATTCCGGGGTCCAAACCACTTAACCCGGGGGCGAGAACCCGGGGGCGCTTGGGGTCGAGAACCGTGCAAGTACCCATGGGGAAAGGCGAGGCGACCTCATGTTCTCGATTGCGCTTGGCATGGCTTTGACTAGGCTGGCCCGCTATGGGAAAGCTGCATTGGAATGCTTGGGCGGGTCGGTCGGGAAGTCTCGGGGGCCCAGCTGCGGGGCGTCAATGCAGACGCTAGAAGCGTGCGTCACGGCAAGGCTCAACCTCTGGAACACAGCAAAGTGCACGGACTTTGTGTCACCGGTAGGCCTGCCCGCGTGCGAGGAACTCAACCGCCAATGTCCGTTCAATCAATTCTGAGTGGCGCATGAAGCGTTTGGTAATTGCGAGTTTGAATTATTCTTCGTGGTCGGTGCGCGCCTGGCTCGCGCTTCGGCAGGCGGGGGTCGCGTTTCGTACGCATGAGATCGGCCTGTTTGTCGATCCCGAATGGAAGGCAAAAATCCTGCAGTTCTCTGGGGCAGGGAAGGTCCCGGTGCTGATTGATGGATCGCTCAGCATCCACGAAGCCTTAGCGATTGGTGAGTATGCTGCGGAGCTTATGCCGGGGGCACGCCTTTGGCCTGAAGATTTGGCGTTGCGTGCCCGAGCGCGCGCGGTCAGTTGTGAAATGGCCACGAGCTTTTCAAGTTTGCGTCAAGAGATGTCGATGAATGCCCGTGCCCGCGTGAAGCTCCGGCAGATCTCAGAAGCCACACAGTCGGATATTGAGCGCATCCAAGATATCTGGTTGGCATCGTTGCAGAGCTCGGGCGGTCCCTATCTATTTGGACATTTCACGCTGGCCGATGCGATGTATCTTCCTGTGTTGAGCCGCTTTCGCACCTATGGCGTTGAGCTCAAGGCTGATTTTCACGCCTACGAGCAGACGCTGTGGGAAACGCCGGTCGTGCGGGAATGGTGGGAGCTCGCGCAAGCAGCCTCTGCGATCCCAAAGTACGACGAATTGTTGAAGTCCCTGGAAGCCCAGTGAGGGCGCGTCGCGCCCGATTGCCCGCGGCCGTCGTGGCACTCAGCATCACAAGTTTTTTCACCGACATTGGCTCGGAGATGATCTTTCCGCTGCTTCCGGTATTTGTGGCTTCGCTCGGCGCCAGCACCATATTCCTGGGGCTCGTCGAAGGCGTCGCAGACGCTACCGCTAGTTGCCTGAAGTTGGCCTCCGGTTATCTCGCCGATCACGTGCGGCGCAAGAAGCCGCTGGTGCTTTCCGGTTATATTCTGGCTTCGCTTGTGCGCCCGCTCGTGGCTTTTGCCAGCGCGCCCTGGCACGTGTTGGCGGTGCGTGTCAGCGATCGCGTTGGCAAGGGCATACGTTCATCGCCCCGAGATGTGATGATTGCTCAGTCTGTCTCAAAGGAAGAGGCGGGTCGTGCTTTTGGATTTCATCGTGCGCTAGATAATGCTGGCGCCGTTGTCGGGCCTTTGATCGCCACCGCGCTGTTGAGCTGTGGCGTTGAGCTCCGAACAGTATTTCTGCTGGCCGCGATCCCCGGTTTGCTCGCCTTGTTGGCCCTGGCGAGTGTTCGTGAGTCGCCGGGTTCCGAGCCTGAGCGTGCTCGGATTTCACTGGGCGCGGACGCCAAGCTTCCGAAATCGCTCCGCGCTTATTTTGGTATTTTGCTCTTGTTCTCGCTCGGGTGTTCTTCGGATGCGTTCCTGTTGTTGCGCGCGAAAGAGCTTGGCGTGCCGGTGGCTCTGTTGCCGCTCTTGTGGTCGATTTTTCACGTTTCGAAGGTGGTCTCGTCTTACTTCGGGGGGAGCTTGGCGGATCGCGTGCCGCGAGCGAAGCTCATCGCACTGGGGTGGGGGGTGTACGCGTTGACGTATCTTGGGTTCGGAGCGGCCACTGCAGCTTGGCAGGCGTGGGCGTTATTCATCGTGTATGGCAGCTACTACGGGCTGAGCGAACCAGCCGAAAAAGCGCTGGTGAGGGATCTGGCGCCCAGCCACGTGCGTGGCCGAGCCTTCGGTTACTACAACTTCATGGTCGGGATTAGCGCCATTCCGGCGGGTATTCTCACCGGCTGGCTCTGGCAAGCCGTGAGCGCTCAGGCTGCATTGGCAAGTGGTGCGGCGCTGGCCAGCGTGGCAGCGCTTGGATTGCTTGCGTGGAATAGCGCACAGTCTCGCGCTTCTGCGTCAGCTCTGTGAAAACGTTGACCTCGGATTTCCACTCCGGGGTACTGGGTGCCATGAGTCTTTGGAAGCCAAACGCGCTTAGGTGGCTGACGCTTGTACTTCCAGCGATCGGGTTGGTCGGTTTTCCGGGGTGCAGCGCCCAAACAGGAGAATCGAACCAGCGGAGCGCGAGGTCAGGGAGTGTCGTGGCAGCGGGAGGTGCCGCCATCACCGGAGGCGCAGGCGCACTTGGTGGACGCGCGAGCGGTGGCTCAGCCAATGCTTTTGTTGGGGGCTCGGCCAGCGGAGGTTCGAGCAGCGGAGGTTCGAGTGCCATCCTGGGGAGCGGCGGCTCCGGCGGCGCGTTAGTTAGTGTGGGCGGAACAGGAGGCTCGAGCACGGCAGCTGGCGGGGCCACTGGCGGAGTTAATCAGTGGCCGAGTGGTGGCGCCCCAGTCGTGGCTGGCTGCGCTGGCACCAATTATCTGCTGTGCGAGGATTTCGAAAGCACTCAGCCCGCTGCGATCCCCGCCGGCTGGACGCAACACGGAAACGCGCAGGTTGCAGCCGACGAAGCGCGGCACGGGACCCACTCACTCAAGGTCGAGCCCGCGACCAACGGTGAGCGTCGCATCCGTTTCCCTGCGCAGAGCTTCGGTAGCAAACATTGGGGGCGCATCTTCTACAAGCTGAAGCTGCCGGTTCCTGATGCCTTTGTGCACTCGACGTTAGTGGCTCTCTCCGGATCAGGGCCCACGATCGGAGCCGCGGAATATCGCGTGGTCGATACCGTAAAACAGGCGATCGACACGCCGGATGTAGGTTCACGCTATCAGTTCCTGTACAACGTGCAGCCTCAGAACAGTGCCGAGTTCGGTGAAGGCACGAGCTACGATCGCGCGTTCGACGGCGCCTGGCACTGCGCCGAATGGTACATCGACGCGAGCGATCAAAGTTACAGCGTGTATTGGGACGGCGCCCAACAGATCTCCTTCACCAAAGGAGCTGGCCGTTTCGCAGGATCCGAAATCCCAACCGAGTTCAGTGAGCTTCGGATCGGGCTGAACAACTATCAAGCTGCGCCCCCGGGCTTCACCGTGTGGATCGATGATGTAGCGGTGGCTCACTCACGCATCGGCTGTGAGTGAGCGATGAATCGTAAGGGAAGTTCTCCGCACCCCTCAGAAATGAAGGCTCACCGCCAGAACCGCGTGTCGGCGTGCACAGCATATTTTTACGATTTGCGCTAAAAGTGCCCCTGTTTAGGCAAGGTGACCGAACCGTGACGCTGGTCGCCCTCCGCAGGTGCAATCCTAGTCTGCAGATTGTCTCTACATTCATCAACCACCTACGCTGGCGAAATTCGCCCCCAGCTTGTGCCGGGCGTGTTCGCTCCCGCGCATTCGCGACTTCTTTGGTTGCCGGTTCACCTTTCGGTGATCGCGTTCGCCATGGAGGCCATTGTTTCCGAGCGCGTGCCCTGGCCAGCCTCGTTGTTCCTCTCTTTGGTGATCGGAGGAAGCTTTGCTGGGCTCACCTTCCTCGGCCACGAGACACTGCATGGAGCTGTGGTGCGTGCACGCTGGCTCCGAAAGGCCGTCGGTTGGATTGGTTTCTCGCCGTTTGTTGTTTCCCCGACGCTCTGGGTTGCTTGGCACAATCGGGTGCATCACGGGAACACGAATCGTCCGGGCATCGATCCGGACGCTTATCCAACTCTCGCTGAGTATGAGGCGAGTCCGGTGTTGCGCTGGATGACGGACATCATGGCGCCCGGTAGGCGGCGCGCGTTCGGTGTGATGAGCCTTTGGATTGGTTTTACGATCCAGAGCTTGCACATGTTGGTGGATGCACGGCGCTTGAAGTTGCTTTCCACGGCGGAGCACCGGCGAGCCATCGCTGAGACGCTGCTGGGTGTCGCGTTATGGAGCGCATTAGGGTTTTCAATCGGCCTAGGCCCATTTCTTCTGTGTTTTCTCTTGCCGTTGGTGGTGGCCAATAGCATCGTGATGGCCTTCATCCTCACGAATCACAGTCTGAGCCCACTCACCGACGTGAATGATCCACTTGCCAATTCACTGAGCGTTACCCTGCCAGGCTGGTGTGAATGGTTGACGCTCGGCTTTGGGTATCACGTGGAGCATCATATTTTCCCTGCGATGAGTGCTCGCCACGGACGTGAAGTGCGTGCGGTGCTGCGCGCGCGCTGGCCCGGACGTTATCAATCGCTCCCACTCGGGCGGGCTCTCTTAGCATTGCATCGCTCGCCGCGGGTCTATAAGACGTACACCCTGCTGGTAGATCCCCGTTCGGGCGAGGAGTGTCGCACGTTGGAAGCCGGCCCAGAGCCTTTAGCGCCCGTGCCAGAAGTCAGCCTTGACGGGCATTTTGCGCTTCAGAACGACGCATGAAAGCCGGTTGTGTTGAGGGGCCGGCCAAAGCGCGCAAAGCACGGAGTCGAACCACTAGAGCTCTCGTGAGGCTCTTCGTTCCGGCACTCCTGTTGCTGCACGGGTCAGCACTGGCTGAGCCATTGCCGATTGAGCCAGTGCCGACGGAAGCTTCGCCTTCGCACGAGCCGTGGCGGTTGGTGGATTTGGGTCTCCGCCCGCTGTATTCCTTTCCTGATGCCATTGGCGTAACGCTTGAGGTCCATCCGCTCGGCGGGAACTTCTCGCTTGAAGGCGGCGTCTCGGCGCAGCTCCTTGAGACGGTGGGGATCGGCGTGGCTGCTAAGTATCGCTTTCCAGTCTATCGGGGGAAGCGCGTCGTGCTAGCACTCGGCCCCGGCTTGGGCTCACATTGGTTATTCGATGGTCCGCGCGGCGGCTACCTCGGAGAGCTCGGAGAGCTCTTTGCGACCACGGAAGCCGTCTGGTGGGGTAAATACGCTGGATTCCGCCTGGCTCTCGATCTCGGTGTGGCGACGCCTTTGGTGGATACGCACTATTACAATCGCCATCTCGACACGTATCCAGTGGTTAACAGCAGTGTGGGCGTCGCGTTTCGGCTTGGGCAGTAGCGGTCGGGCAGGAGTTACGCCCAGGCGCTCTTCCACGCGCCACTGGCTTCTGCAAACTCAAGCAAGCTCTTATAATACTCGTGTCCGCTGAGTGTCGCTCCATCGCCAATCACCAGCAGAAAGCTGCGAGCGCGTGTGATAGCAACATTGGTTCGCCGCACATCCGCCAAAAATCCAATTTGCCCTTTATCGTTCGAACGCACCAGGTCCAGCACGATGACCTCCTTCTCGCGACCCTGAAAGCCATCCACGGTCCCAATCTCGAGCCCCTGAGCGACCTCAGACGAAAGTAGATCGCGCAGCCGTTTCACCTGAGCGGAGTAGGGCGTGATAGTCGCGATTTCCTGCGCTGGAACGCCGCGTGCGAGCAATCTTTTGACCTCGATCGCGGTACGCTCTGCCTGGCCAGGATTGCTGGTGCTGGCATCTTCGCTCGGGTCGCTCTCCATGAACCCCATGCCAGCGGTGTCCAAGAAGAGAAAAGGCCCTGGACGCTCAGGATCGGGCGTGGCTCCGAGCACCTGCTCCAGGCTGCGACCCTGTACTGACGAGTCCGTCGTTAGGCGATTCTGATACATGCTCTGAGAGGGAAAGGCGATGAGGCCCTCATGCATTCGATATTGCACCGTGAGCATGCGCGTGCAGCTTTCCTGCCATTCTGCCGCGAGCCGCTCAAACAGCGTGGTGCCAAGCCCCTCTAGGAGAGCGTCGCGATCGAGTACTGTGGGTGAGAGCTGCTGCGGATCTCCCGCTAAGATCCAGAGCTTCCCGCGTTCGAGCGCCGCCAAGGCGATCGGATCTTGGGCTTGGGTGGCTTCGTCAATGATCACGACATCAAAGCGCGTTTCCCCGAGCAAGCCGACATCCACGCCGCCACAGGTGGTGCACACGATTCGGCAGCGCCGCAACACCTTGGCTCGCGCGGCGTCAAAGCTACGCCGTGCATCTTGGGAAAGCTTTTTCGCCTCGGCCAGCAAGTCGCGACCTGACGCGCGGTTGAGGCTGCCCCGAGCTTTGCGATTGTTGTGGCGATTCCTGAGGTTTCTCGCATCAGCGAGCCACTTGCGAGCCAGCTGGCTTTCCTCGGTTTGTTCGATCAAAACATCCATGGTGCGGGATTCGACGGCCGCCGAAATTCGAGCAGGGTGTCCGAGCCGCAGCGGCTTCAGTCCGGATTTCAGCATCCGTTCGGTGAGATTATCGACCGCCGTATTGCTCGGAGCTGTCACGAGCACGCTCTGATCGCGTTGCAGTGCTTGGCGCACGACTTCCACCAATGTCTGGGTTTTGCCCGTTCCAGGTGGACCATGAATCAGTGCGATCTCCTGTGCCGACATCGCAAATCGCACCGCTTCTTTCTGACTTTCGTTCAAATGGGGATCGCGGAACGTCAGTTCTGGAAGCGTCGCATCGAAGCGTGGCACGCGTTCCCCAAACAACGCCTCCCGGCCGCTCTTCAGATCCTTGCTCGTCAAGAAATGCGCGATCGCTGTCCTGCCGCGCTCAAACGTGGTTTCAGGTGCTTCACGATCGAGTTCAAAGCTCCCCTCCTCGATGAAGTCGGCGTAATTAGCGCTCACCATCACGGCGACGCGCTCCTCAGTGCGACGCACCAGCGTTCCCCGTTCGCCCGTCTTCGGATCAGGGTGTCCTTGCCACAACAACACTGGCTCACCGCCGTTCAACTTGAACGCCTGCAGATCTTTGGGCTGGCCAGGCCGCAACCAGAGCAGCGCCCGGCCACCTATCTTGGCCTCCACCTCCTCAAGTTTCAGCTTCTGGAGTGCGTTGCCGCGTCGCACTCGCTCGGCGAGCGGCGTGGCCACCCGTTGCTCCTGCTCAACCCGACGAGCAGCCTCAAGTTCCTTCTTCCAGAGCCCCTCGAGCTTTCGGAGCGCTGATTCGGCGTGGGTCCGGGGGTCACTCATGGGGGGAGCTCTCGCCCAGGCCAGACAACCGATGTTCCGAAATTCTACTTTCCATGACTCTACCAAGCCCCGTCCCAGCAATAGAGCCTGGGGATGAGCATGTAGGCAACCCACTCCTTCGGGCCGAACTGTTGACTCGGACGTTCGCGGTGGCCAGTAAAGTACTGTGTATTCCCGGATTTATGCCACCCTGGCCCGCCTCCTGCGGTTTTTGCGAATAAAGAATGGAACGCTCAGGGCGAATTCAGGCTACGGTGCCCGGATATACGTACGCGGCTTTAGTTGCTGCCACTTTGGTGGCAACACGGCGGTGTATTTTCAAAGGCGATGCAAAAGTGGCTGAAGGTAAAATCAAAAGAAAAACGGACCGCGGATTTGGTTTCATTGACACTGGCAGTGGGAAAGATCTTTTCTTTCACATGTCAGCGCTCGAAGGAGCTCGTTTCGAGGATTTAGAAGAGGGACAGCGTGTGTCCTTTACTGAGGGTCAGGGCCAAAAGGGCCCATGTGCAATCAGTGTGCGACCTATCTGAGCTTAGGCTCAGTACGAATCAGCACTGAGTGATGCTAGACGGGGGCGCTTTGCGCGCCCGTCTAGACTCCATCTAACCGAAGGCGCTCGTTGAGCGGAAGAGTCGGAGATGGACAAAAGACGAGACGAATCGCGAGTCCGACGGGACCGCTACTGAGGCTTGCTCGGTCGAGAACCGTGGTCGCTTAGGTCGTAAAAGCTGAAGCACGACAGGCGTTTGCGGGCGGCGGCAAGAGTCAACGTTGGCGTGGCTCGTTCGTGGTGGAAGACATAGGGCAGCACGTGGGTGCCAGGGCGCAACACACGCCAGTCCCCAGCAAAATGTCCTTCCGTCCCGCTGAGTTCGGCATGGAAGAATGGCGTCACAACGAGCTCTCCCGTCAGCGACAACGCATCTGGCAGATCAGAGGTGATCCAGACGTTGAGCTTGCCGTTTTCGGGCTCCAGCGAGACCAACAGCGGAGCAAAGAAGCGCACGGCCTCATGTTGCAGTACTTTCCAGCGCCCGTAGTAGTCGATAGAGCTCCAAGATGCCGCTGGCCACAGGTCGATGATCTGCCAGAACAGCGCACCCATGCAGTAAGGCTTCAGACGGCGCCAGTGTTCAACGGCGGTTCGGATCGCCAGTGCCTGATTGATTTGTGAAGCCCAGCAAAACGTATCGAAATCCTTAGGGATCGGTAGCTCGCGCGCCATCGTGTTGGTGATGCGCAGATTGCCTTTGGCGGAGCGTTGATGGAGTTCCATCACCCGGCTCGATGGATTGCAGTGTTCTTCGGGCACCACTTTGCGACTTGTTCGTGGTTCGGGGAATGATCGAAAACCAAACTCGGAAACGAAACGGGGCTTCACGGTCAGGTAGTGCGAGAATGGCTTTTTGCCATGCCAAACATCCAGGAGTGCACGTTCCCGCGCTTGGGGTCGTTCGGGTGCGCCTCGAAATCGTTATTCGAAGAGCTAGATAGCCAGAAACGGCGCGTGGTGTCTTCGCGCTCGCAGGTTTTCATGAGGGCAGTGAGTGTGCGCTTGTAGCTCGCCCAATGCGTCTTGAAGTCTGGCTTTTTGACCCACCACTCCATGAGGCCCGCAGCGTTCTCGTTGTCGCCGCACCAGAGCGCGATGCAAGGATGGTCGTGGAGGCGGCGCACTTGGTATTGGGCTTCCGCCGAAAGTTCGTCGATGAAGGCTTGGTGGGCCGGGTAAAGCGCGCACGCCATCATAAAATCTTGCCAGACAAGCAAGCCGAGTTCGTCGCAGAGATCGTAGAAGATTTCCTGCTCGTACCAACCGCCGCCCCACACCCGCACCATATTCATGTGCGCTTCGCGCATGCTCCCGAGCACGTGCCGATAGACGGAAGGTTGGGCTCGATCCACGTACTGATCAACCGGGATCCAATCGGCACCTCGCGCGAAGATCGCTCGATCATTCACTCGGAAAAAGAAAGATTGTCCAGCTTCTGTGCTCTGTTGGGCATCGTCTTCAGTCACGAGTTCGACAGTGCGGAGCCCAATCCGGCGCTCGAGAGCTGTCTGGCTACCTTCCTCACTCTGCCAGTGAATTGAGAGCTGGTAGAGGTGTTGCTCTCCTTCTCCAGCCGGCCACCAGAGTTTTGGCGATTTGATGCTGAGCTTGGCCTTCACCCGATTCTCGCCAGCCCGGAGGCGCGCCGTTAGATTTGCACACATTGAACTCAGCACGGATGACCTAGCCAAGGCCAAGAAGTTCTACAAATCGGTCTTCGATTGGAATCTCGCTGACCTGCCTGAAATGGGCTACACGATGATCAACGTCGGGTCGGGAACCGGCGGCGGCATGACGAAGAAGCAGATGCCCGAGCAACCCACTGCGTGGTTACCTTACGTTCAGGTTGACGACGTGAAGAAGACGATCGCCAAAGCCGCTAAGGGCGGCGCGCGCGTTGTCGTGGCTTATCAAGACATCGGTAACATGGGTGCGATCGGAGTTTTCGTTGATCCGAGCGGGGCTGCTCTCGGCGTGTGGCAAGCAGGGGCAAGCGCGGCTCCGCCACCAGCCGAGAAACCAGTGAAGAAAGCACCCACAAAGAAAGCACCCACAAAGAAAGCACCGAAGGCGCCGGCAGAGAAAGCTGCCAAGGGAGTAGCTTCAAACAAAACGACTGCAAAAGCGACTGCAAAAGCGACTGCCAAGAAGGCTTCTTCGAAGTCCCCGGTTGAGAAGAAGGCAGCCCCGGCTGCCAAGAAGCCAGCTGTTGCGGCTAAAGCCAAGAAATTCGCCAAGAAATCCGCCAAAAAGCGCTAGCGGTTGCTCACGGGGGAGGGGGGCTCAGCCGTCGATCTCGTCGGGAAGCTCGTTTTTGTCAGTGCGGTTTTGGTGCGGGAAGTAGTTAGCTAGCTGCTCTCCCGCCAGAGATATGGCCGCCACGAGTCCCGAGGTAAACTCAGCGTGCTTAAAATGGGTGGTTAAGATCCGAGCAAGATCATCCCAAAACGCTTGGCCCACCTGCGCGTGAATGCCCGCGTCGCCCAGCACTACAAAAGCTCGGCGCGATGGCACGACGAAGAACAGGATCCCGTTGCGGTCACGCGTGTTGGTCATTCCGAGACGGACGAAGGCGCGCTCCGCCACTTTTCGCACATTGCCCCAAAAGAAGGGAGCCAAAGAGACACGGATCTCCCCCGAGGTGCAAAGCTCCGCCGCGACGATCGCTTGCCGCACGAGCTCCCGATCAACTAAACGCGCATTTTTTCGACGGCCAAACCAGAGCACTACAGATTCTCCTCTACCATGAGCCTGAAGCTCCACCGCCACCTGAACGCCCACCGCCGCCACCACCAAACCCACCGCCGCCGCCACCGCCACCAAACCCACCACCGCCGCCTCGGCCGCCACTCGCAAGCACCCAAAGTAGGCTGAGGGCCAATCCGGGGTGAGTGAGGGCGAGCACGATAAACCCAAGGATCAGAAGCCCCAACAGGACCAAACGCAGCAAGCTTGGTTTGGCTTCCGGTGGCGCGTTGGGTGGACCTTGAGCGGTATTGTCCACGAAAGGGGCGCCATCGATAGCCGCGAGTGTGGCCTCGACGCCTAGCACTACGGCGGCACTCGGATCACCCGCGCGCAACTTCGGCACCATCACATCATTGATAATCCGAGCGGCTGTCGCATCGGGGACGCGGCCTTCGAGACCGTAGCCCACCTCGATAGCAATCTTTCGATCCTGGGCGAGAACCATCAGCAAAAGCCCATCGTCGAGCTTCTTCCGACCCAGCTGCCAACTTGCAAAAGTCTTCACAGCGAAGTCGCGGATCGGGACCACGCCGGAAGTGGCGCCAATCCATACGATGACCTGATGCCCCGTCTTGCGCTCGTAGGCCCCCAAGCGTGCATTCAGCTTTTGGCTTGTCTCGGTTGGCAGGAGACGGACGCTATCGGTCACCCACTGCGCGGGAACCGGAGGCGTCGGCGGTATCGCTTGGTCAGCCGCTGCGCTGGACGCGGCAAACACAACTGCGAGAAACAGCCCAAAAATAGCCCAAGGCCTGCCGCGATTGGCCGTTCGCTTAGAAGGCGACTTTGGGTGCTTTTGCTGCGCCCGGATCCGCACGGAAGTAGCCCTTCTCCTGAAAGCGGCTCCCAAAAAATGAGGCGATGATCGCCGTTGGGAAGGTATTGCGTTTGGTATTAAATTCCCGGGTTGTTTCGTTAAAACGCATCCGTTCAACGGCGATGCGATTCTCAGTGCCTTCTAGCTGCACTTGCAGATCGCGAAAATTCTGCGTCGCTTTGAGGTCCGGATACTTTTCGACCACCACCATAAGCCGCGAAAGCGAGGAGGAAAGTTGATTCTGAGCTTCCTCAAATTTCTTGAACTCAGCAGCGTTCGTGGGTGCCTGACCTGAACTGCCACTCGAGACGGAAGCCGCTCGGCTTCGAGCTTCGGTGACCTCTACAAACGTGCTCTTCTCGAAGGCAGCCGCACCTTTCACTGTTTCGACCAGATTCGGCACGAGATCCAAGCGGCGTTGATAGACGTTCTCCACCTGAGCCCACTGGGACTGCACGCCTTGATCCAGGCCGATGAGGCCATTGTACGCGGAGACGGAACAACCGACAGGAAGCAGCAGAAAAGCTGCTACGGCCGCTAATACGATTAAAAGTGTCTTGGACAAGTTCAGCTCCCTCAGTCAGTCGTCGATACGTGGGCGCGAGCAAGCTAAGGCTCGTTGGCGCGTCGCGCAACCATTTCGATGAATTGAAGCGGCGCCTCGGATAGGCTGAGCGGATGCGGATCCTGTACGGCGTGGTGGGGGAGGGCATGGGGCATGCGATGCGTTCGCGTGTGATCTTGGACCATCTTTTTCAAGCGGGTCACGAGGTGGAGATCGTCGCTTCCGGGCGAGCGGTCGAGTTTCTACGGAAGCACTTCTCGGAACGCGGATTGGTTCATCGGATCCATGGCATGCACATTGTTTACGAAGACAATCGCGTGCGGAAGGGCTCGACACTGTGGTCCAACGTATTGACTGGTGTCGTGGCACTCCCGCGCCAGATCGCCGCCTATTTCGAGCTGATCGCGCACTTTAAAGCTGAGTTGGTGATCAGTGATTTCGAGTCTTGGACTTACCAATATGCCAAGCTGCATCGCCTGCCGGTGCTGAGTATCGATAATATGCAGGTGATCAATCGCTGCGAGTTGCCTAAGGACTTGATAGCCAGCCAGCGGCGAGAATTTGAGCTCACCAAGGCCTTTGTGAAAAGTAAGCTGCCCTTCTGCGATCACTATTTCGTGACGACATTCTTCCGGCCGCCGATCCGCAAACCGAATACCTCTCTCTTTCCCCCGATTCTGCGCCCCGAGATCATCGAGGCTAAGGCCCAGCGTGGCGACCACTTGTTGGTGTACCAAACAGCCGAAGGCAGCGCCTCACTCATGGAAACGTTGAGTAGAACCGGGCTCGAATGCCGTGTGTATGGTGCGCGACGCGAGCTCAAGGAAGAAGTGGTCGAAGGTAATTTGAGGTTCAGACCGTTCAGCGAGGCGGGATTCGTGCGCGATCTCGCCGAAGCGCGCGGCGTGATTGCCGGCGGCGGCTTCACGCTGATGGGCGAGGCCGTTTATCTGCGGAAGCCGATGTTAGCCGTCCCAGTGAGTGGCCAATTCGAGCAAGTTCTCAACGCCAAGTATTTGGAACGCCTGGGGTATGGCCGCACTGCCGCATCCTTGGATGATCCAGCTCATGTTTCAGAGTTTGTAGCAGCAATTCCAAAATGTGAAGAAGCACTCGCGAAGTACTCACAAACGGGGAATGTTGAAATCCTGAGCGCTTTGGATCACTACATCCAAACTCTCAGTTAGCTTCCGAGATGGAGCAAGCTGAGCAAGGGTCGGCCTGCGCTGCGGGAGGCCGCTAGATCGATACAGACGGTGAACCGCCAATCGTTAGCCTCCTCCGGGTCACACAGGATTTGTTCGACCATCCAGGCCTCCTCAAGCTTCTGGATTCGCGTATTTTGAGGGTTTCTAGCTTTCGGATCGACCAACAGGCTGGTGTGTTCGGACCAGAATGGAAGGAGTGCGGCTTCCAACTTCGCGGCTGTCCACGGCTCGTCTCCGGCTTGAAGGAGTGCCAGAGCGGCTGCGTAATCGTGCTGAGCTAGGGCCCGAACCAAGCCGAAAACCGCGTTCCGGACGAGCACGGTGAAGCCTTTGCTGTCGCGCGTGACGTCGGTGGTGTCGATCGGTTCTTCGAGCCGTTCTTCGCTCGTTTGCAGCTTACCTTCGCGTTGGCGCTGCCATTCATCGAGCAGGCTTGAATCCACCGCGCGCACCATGATGTCAAAGTAGGTGATGATATCATCCACAGCTTCATTGCGAGCCGTGAGCGGAACGCTGCGCACGAGTGCTTTGTAGACTTCAGACAGATAACGGAGGAGCAAGCCTTCGGCGCGCTCCATGCCGTATTCTTTGATGTAGTCCGGGAAGGAGAGGAGATTTTCGTACATTTCGCGGGCCACTGACTTCGGGCGAACATTCTCCGTTCCCACCCAAGGATGCTCTTTGGCGAAGGCGTTGAACGTATCGTAAATGAAATCTCGATTGGGCTTGGGGTATTCCACCTCTTCTAGCTTCTTGATGCGCTCATCGTATTCAACGCCTTGAGCTTTGAGCTCCGCCATCAGTGCCGTCTTCAGCTTGTCGACCTGGCGAATCAGCACAAAGTCAGGATTTTCGAGGATGGATTCCACAAGGGTGAGCACCTCTAAGCCGTAGCCCGGGTCTTCAGGATCCAGCAGTTTTAGCGTGCTCATGAGATAGAGGCCGAGCGTCTGATTCAGCGAGAAATCGTCTTGCAAGTCCAAATTAACAGTGACCTGTTTTTCCGGGGACACCTCGAGCACCTGAGCGTGAAGTAAAGAATCAAACAGCACCTGAGCTGTCCGTGCGGCGACACGCTTCTCCGCTCGGCGCCCATGGGAACGGTGGATCAGGCGTGCCATGGCGCGGCAACCGTCGCTACGCGACAATACGTTGAGGAGTGTGCCGTGCGTCACGGCGAAGCGCGAAATGAGCGGCTCGGGTGCTGAAGTGACTAACCTATCAAAGGTGGCTTTGTCCCAATGGACGTAGCCGCGTTCAGGGGGCTTCTTCTTCACGACCTTCTTTTTCTTGCCGTCTAGGCTGAGCTTGGCATCCAGACGCAAGTTTTCAATCACATGCTCCGGGGCTTGCACGACGACGCTGCCGTGATCATCGAAGCCTTTGCGCCCCGCCCGCCCACTGATTTGCTGAAAATCACGCACGCTAAGAATGGTAGTTTTCTCGCCATCGAACTTGCAGAGGCCCGTAAAGAGCACGCTTCGGATTGGAATGTTCACGCCGACGCCCAGCGTATCGGTCCCGCAAATCACCTTGAGCAGGCCGGTTTGCGCCAGGCGCTCCACGATCAATCGATACTTCGGCAAGAGGCCGGCGTGATGAATGCCGATCCCATGGCGCAGAAACTTTTGGAGCTCTTTGCCATACGGGCTCGCCCAACGGACGCCCACGAGAGCATCGTGAATGGCGCGTTTCTCCTCCTTCGAAGAGAAATCGCTGCTCATCAGATTTTGCGCGAATTCGGCGCAGGCGCGCTGCGTGAAAGCAACGAGGTAAATCGGGTAGCGCGAGCCCGCTACCAACTCCTGGAGCGTTTCGTGGAGCGGCGTGGTGCGATACTCGTAGTCCAGCGGCACAGGGCGCACCGATGAGGTGATAACAGCGGTTGCTTGTCCGTTGCGCCGTGTGAGCTCACGTTCAAAGAACTGAGTGGGGCCGAGCGTCGCGGACATTAGCAGGAAGTTCGCCTGTGGCAGCGTTAGCAGCGGAACTTGCCACGCCGTCCCCCGATCACGGTCCGAATAGTAGTGGAATTCATCCATCACCACCGCCCCCACATCCGCCTTTTCGCCTTCGCGGAGCGCGACGTTGGCTAAGATTTCCGCGGTGCAACAAATAATTGGCGCTTCCGGATTAACGCTTGCATCGCCCGTCATCAGCCCCACGTTGGCTGGGCCAAATGCGGCGGAAAGCGCGAAGAACTTCTCGTTCACCAGGGCCTTGATGGGGCAGGTGTAAAAGGAGCGTTGATTCAGCGCCATCGCTCGAAAATGGAGGGCGGTTGCGACGAGTGACTTTCCAGAACCTGTGGGGGTGGACAAGATAAGGTTCTTGTCCGCAAAAAGCTCCAGGATGGCCTCCTCCTGCGCGGGATAGAGATCCAGCCCGAGCCCCTGCACATACTCCAGAAACGGCTCCAAGAGAGCGTCCCCTGGGAGATCGTCACTCGGCGGAAGTTTGCTTAGCTGAAGTTGGAGGGGCGCAAGGCTCGCGGTCATTCGCGCTCAGTCTAGGAACAACTCGAGCACCGGGACAGTGACATCAGGTTTAAGCGTCGGCAGCTCTAGCAAGAGGGAGCTGGCCTCGCCCGCGGTCTCGCGTGCTTGCACTGCCGTCCAATCCTTGGCTTCGAGCACGATCTCCGAGCCATCGTGGAGGAATTGGGCGTATTTGACGCGATCCCGCAGGCCATCCAGCCACAGATATTTGAACGGCCAGGCGAAGCAGTGAACGTAGAGTCGATGGGTCTCCGGATTGTATGTCAACCGACAATCGGTGGGTGTCGGGATATCAGCCGGGGCGGCCGTGCAACCATAAATGGAGCGACTATGGTTTTGCATCCAACTTCCGATGCCAGCCAAGCACCGAAGGGCTCGCTGATCAAATTCGCCACGGGATGTGGGCCCCACATTGAGCAAGAGGTTTCCGCCTTTGCTCACGGTATCGATCAGCATTTGGACCAGCATTTCGACGCTCTTGAACGTGTTTTCGTCGCGATGGTAGCCCCACGAACCTGAGAGTGTCTGGCACGCTTCCCAAACCACGCGCTTGCCCTCGTGCTCCAACCACGCGCGTGGCTGATACTGTTCCGGCGTTTTCATGTCCCAGCCGTAAGGCAGATTGAGGCGATCATTCATGATGATCGTTGGGCGCAGACTGCGCACCGTTTTCAACAGCTCATCGCTCTCCCAATCTTCATGGCCCTTGCCGCTGCCATCCGGCTTGGGATAGCTGAAATCGCACCACAGCACATCGATATCCCCATAGTCGGTCAAAAGCTCCGTGAGCTGATCGCGCATGTATTGGGCGTAGCGGCTTGGTACGCGGCCAATGTTCATCTGTTCACGTTCCGGGTGGGCTCGGTACGGGCCGATGTGTGCGTCGAGCAAGAAGTCGGGGTGGTGCCAGTCGATGAGTGAATAGTAGATGCCAGTGTGAAGGCCACGTTTGCGGAAGGCTTCTAAGAGGGGCTTGAGTAGGTCGCATCGGGCAGGGGTGTTCGTGGCTTTGTAGTCGGAGTGTTGGGTATCCCAGAGGCAGAAGCCTTCATGGTGTTTGGCGGTGACGACGACGTACTTCATGCCGGCGCGAAAAGCGGCATCGGCCCAAGCCTCCGGATCGAATCGGTCAGGATCAAAACGACCAAAGTAATTGGCGTCATAGGTTTCGGTGGGGATGTTCTCGTTGTTTCTCACCCACTCGTGGCGTGCCGGCAGGGAATAGAGCCCCCAATGAATGAAGAGGCCCAGTCGATCGTGAGTGAACCAGGAGGTGTCTCCGCGTTGGGTCTTGTAGTCGCTCATGCGGAGTACTTACGCGAGGCGGGTGAGGCTGAGAAGAGCCTTCTTTTCAAGCCCTTACGAGACTTGCCAGGCTCCGTCGCGAAAGACCACTTCTTCGTCGAGCAGAACGCTTTCTGTGACAGCGAAAACATCGACGTGATGCTTGCCAGAACGGCGAGTGAAGCCAGGCTTCACAAAGACCGCGTGTTTTGCGCCCAACGAAAGGTGGATGCCGCACATTCGTTCATAGGTGCCAACATCCGAGACAACGGACGTTTGAGTGAAGGCGCGGTTCATCCCGAAACCAAGCTCTCGGACCCAGATTTCGTTCTCATCCGCACGGATGTGTTCAAGAACCTGCTCGAACTCCGGAGTTGCCTGCTCAGCATTCACGACTCTTCCGTTCGCGATGCTGAGTGTGATGGGGTTTGGGGGGAGGTTGACTTGAAAGTTGAGATCCGCAAACGCGAACACCCGGACGCGGCCATTCACCGCCTCGAGGTCTTTCGACTCGGTGAAGACCTCGCCGATCGGAAATTGGCCGCCGATATTCTGCATTCCAGCATAATCGCCGATGTTCAGCTTGGCTGGCGAAAAGCCGGCTGGAAAGACCAGCCGTTCGCCACCGCTGTCGATAGTTGCGGATGTCGCGCTGTCGATTCGCGCCTTGAGCCGGTGACCCACCCCACGGTAATAAAGTGGGTCATAGGCTAACGAATCAATGTAACAGAGCGCATCCTTCCCGACCATGCGGAACAAGTGAGGATGCTCGATCACCTTGATCTTACGCTTGAAGAGCTCCACGCGGACGCGGAAGGCGTCGAGACGGAAGCTCGTGGATTGGATCAGGACCACCAAATCGAAGGGAGCTAGTTTGTCAAATGCGGCTAGGATGAAATCCGGAGAGACGGCGTCAAAATCGATCACGTCGGCATCGGGGAGGCACAGGCGATAGCTTTCCGAGAGCAAAATCGCGAGTTCTGAGCGAGCGTCCGACACGATCAGTGCTTGGTGGCTTGGGGTGTGTTCGAACGCGAGCCTCAGGATGTCGCTCACGTGCTGGGCTGCCAGGGCTACTGCGGTCATCAGGGCTGGAGGGTGGTTCGGCGTGGCTGCAGAAGCAAGCCGACTTCGTTCAATTGCCGCCACGAATCACGTACGCGAACGCTGGGTAGGTCACCGCATTGGGCAGCGCCGTGCCGTCGGGACTGAATACCGCAAGCCCTCCGCGCCAACCGACGCTCCCCATTAAGCCCCAGGGGTCTTTGTAGCCGGACCCCGTGTCATTAAAGGTTGTCCAGCTTTTGGAGTTGTAGAAGCCAGAAAAGATGTTGTAGCCCCCTTGGCTGTTGAGCGGGATGCGCAGCCAGATAGCCCAGAGCTTTGTTTCGCTGGGGTCCACGGCGAGCGCCGCCCAGCCCCAGGCTGGCTTCAAGCTTGGTTCAGGGCTTGGTATTGCCGTTTCCGTGCCAGCACCATCAATGCGCTTAATGGTGATACCGAGCGCAGGGTCGAAGTACGTATACCAGACGTAACGCTCGCTGGCCGTGGCGCTGCCCCAGGACGGTGTGTTCTGGGCATCCTTGGAAACTTGGAGCGCTCCGCCGGTTGGGGCCCAATTGGAGCCAGAAAGGGCGTAGCGCCAGCGCTTGATGCCCGGTGTGGGTGGGACCATGTCGCCGGTATTGGTGACCCCGCTAAAGATATGCAGATCTTTTGACGCAGGGTTCTGCGCGAGCCCCATGTCCATATTGTGTGCAGTGTAGCTGCCGCTGTCGATGGTGCTGGTGGCGGGCGCAGCTGCCGAGACACTGGGAGCGCCCAACAAATCCCCAAAATCAGCGAAAGTTTGTGGTGCTAGCCCGGCTGAAGCGAGCGAGCGCCCGACGACCACACGGTTGCCGTTGCCATTCAGTTCGATCATCAGTCCATAAAATAGGATTGCATTACCGTTGGCGTCGACGCCGTCGATGATGTGCGCCCATTTAATGTTGCCGCTGCGATTGATGACGCTGCCATTCGTTTCTGGAGAAAAGCTGGTGATGTGTCCGGCAGCATCGTGGGCCAGTACAATTCGGCTGTATTCCAGGCCTGCGCCGCCATTGGCTTGGCCCAGCAGGTGCACCTTCCCAGTGCGATCCTGACACAAGCTCTGTGGCGGGTAGGTGCCAACGACAACATTCTTGGCAGGCTCAACCCAATGCCAAGTGGAGCCTGCATCAGGCGAAACATAGAGCGCGAGTGGCCCCGAATTGCCTAGCCAAATGAGTCCGCCCAGATCGCCGGCGCTGCCTGGTGTTTTATCTCGGAAAAGTAACCTGGAGCTGCCTAAGTACGGGACGCCCGCCGGAGTTCCTTGGTGGCTTGCCACGGGCAGCCGCCCGCTGTGAAAAAGGACTGTGGACGCTGCCGTCCCGCCCATTCCGTTGGTTGGGGAGTCGGGCTGGTTGCCGCCGCCTCCAGCGAGAGTTGTCGATTGGCCACCGGATGGCAGCATCGCCGTGCTGCCTCTTTCTGGAACCGTACCGGGAGGTGTTGTGTCACTGGTCGAGGGTGAACTCTTGGGGTCCGCAGCTGCAGCTAGGTTGGGAGGCTTCTGAGTATTCCTATCGCTGAACGTACAGCCTGCAGCGACGATCAGGAAGAGGAGTGGGTACTTCAAATGCATGGTTCCCTGCAGCCGCGACGCTACCACAGGTGGGCTGGCGACGCCTGCGGCGCTGGGAAACCGGAGTGGCCTACCGCGCTAACTAGGCAACTAGATTAACTTTATTCCCAAGATGCGGCTCAAGTGGCCTTGGGGGCGTAGCAGCTTGGATCAATTCAAGCTGTTGTTGCCCTTCTTGACGAATCGCCTTCAATGTTCGCTCCGCCATGATGGCGCCGACTTCCACGCTCGAACTTCCGTTGTTATTGACGACCATAGTATCTCGCTTCAACGCGCTCCATTTTCGGGAGCTGCGTCGCTGAATCTGAACGGCCCGGCGCCCGAGGTTCTTGAAAGGGTTTGCTTGGTTTTCGCGATCAAGCCTGATAGTTGTGGCAACGCGCCGCGGTCAGAGTGCCCCCGGTGTCAATTTGGGACAGGTGCTCAGAATCGTGGAACCTATGCGACGACTGAACTCGACGATCACACCCCGGGCGCTGGCTGCCGGCGTACTGCTTTTTGGGCTTCTCGGCTGTGAAGAGGACAAGCCGGTCCCCGCCGCGAATGTGGCCGCGAGCGTGGCTCCAGCACCTACACCCACGCCAGCTCCAGCACCCGAGCCGAAGCCTGAAGCCTCGCGCCCTGAGAAGATCAATGTTGAAGTGACGGCAGAGCACCGTAGTGCTGTTGAAGCCAAGTACCCCGAGGCGAAGGGCTTCCTGGTCGCGAGCGAAGTTGAAAAGAAGCTTCAGAGCAACAAGGCACTGAAGGACGAGAAAACTGCGCGCCCCGCGTTTGACAAAGTGGCCAAGGGCAAGTGGATCCTGTTTTCAGGCAATGCTGTTAACTTGACAGCGGAAGGCTTTGATATGGGGATCGTTTACACGCCGCTCGTTCCTGGCGATACGATTGGCATCAGCAAGCAGTGGTTCCCGGTGACGGTGTCCGAAGTTGAAGGCTATAAGGAGGCTGCTTTCAAGAGCGGCGATATCGTGGTGGTGCTCGTCAAATACGTTGGCGCTGGGAAAGCAGGCCCCGGGCACGAGCTCGTGGCCACCGGTGTTTGGAAGGATTGAGGTTAGGGAGTGCTAGGAGGTACTGAAGGCTCAGCCTCAGCCTCGTCCAGCTTTTGCTCAATTTCTTTGACGTGAGCCTCGTCCAGGCTGGCGCGCATTTCACCCAGCGCACGCCGTGCTTCACGTGGCTTCAGAGCACCGCGATCAAAGTCGATACAAATCAGGCACATCCAAGCAGGCTAGCAGGTATTGTCGGCGCGTGGAGCCCCACCGCCCATCCTCGAAGCCCGAGCTGCGTCCCTACCAGAAGGAGGCGATTTCAGCGGTGCTAGCCGCACGCCGCGCCGGGGTGCGCCGAATGCTGGTGAGCTTGCCGACGGGCTCCGGGAAGACGGTCATCTTTTCGCACCTGGCTGGGCTGGCCCGGAAGCAGGTGCTTGTCTTGGCGCATCGAGAGGAGCTTTTGCAGCAAGCAGCCGACAAATTGGTGCGCGCTATGGCTGGGCAAGGCTCGGTTGGGATCGAACGCGGAGAAGCCAAAGCTGCTGAAGACGCAAAAGTCATCGTGTGCTCGATCCGGTCGCTGCACGAAGAGCGTTTGGCACGCGTGCTCCGTGGGCGGGATTTGGGTCTGGTGATTTACGATGAGTGCCACCATGCCGCCGCTGCCGACAATCTCCGGGTGTTGCGACAATTGGGTGCGTTTGATAGCGATTGGGAGGGCACACTTCTCGGTTTCACCGCCACCACGGAGCGGGGTGATGGGCAGGGTTTGAATGAGGTCTTTGAACGCATTGTCTATTCGCGTTCGCTGCCTGAGATGATCGAAGATGGCTATTTGGTCCCGCTTCGCGGTTACCGGGTTTCCACCAACGCGGATCTTCGGCGCCTCGGGGCTTCGGGGTTGGACTTCGTGGACGAAGAGTTGGCGGAGATCGTGGATATTGAGGAGCGGAATGCGTTGGTGGCACGCTCGATTCAAGAATTGGCTCGCGACCGCAGAACGATTGCCTTTTGTGTCACGGTGCAGCACGCCATGCATTTGGCTCAAGCACTGAATGCGGTGGGTGTGAGGTCGGGCATCGTGCACGGCGGGATGAGTCGTGAGCTCCGGGCGAGCACGCTCGGGGACTTCAGAAGTGGCAAATTTCAGGCGATCACGAATGTCGGCGTGCTGACTGAAGGTTTTGATGATCCGGAAGTCTCCTGCATTGCGATGGCGCGGCCGACGCGCTCTTCTGGCCTGTATGCGCAGTGTGTGGGTCGCGGAACGCGCTTGCACCCGGGAAAACAGAATTGTTTGATTTTGGATTTTGTGGATCTCTGCAATCTGGAGTTGTGCACGCTGCCTTCGCTGTTTGGTTCTCCGCGCGATCTCGATTTGCGCGGTGGGGATGCGGGTGAGGCCCGGCGTGCTTGGCTCAAGATCGAGATGGAAAGCCCCGGATTTGAGTTGGAACCTGGGGCGCTCACGCTCGCGGAAATTCAGGAACGGGCTCAGCGTTTTGATCCACTCACGCTCACGCTCCACGATGAGGTGCGTGCGATATCCGGCAATGCTTGGTTCTCCCTCGGGCGCCACGGAGTTGGGCTCCATTTTGAGCGGCCTAAGGGGCGCTGGGCCGAAGCTTTAGTCTTGAAAAATGGGTCGCGCGGTAAGTTGTGGGAGGTCACGCTTGGAGGTCGCTCGATGGCGCGCTATTCGCGTTTGGAGGAGGCCGTTGAAGCCGTGGATTATGAGCTTCATCAAATGGGTCGCGAGGCAGCCAGCTCGGCGCTCCCGACGGCTGCCTGGCGTCAGGCGTCAGCACCTCTATCGCTCCTTTCAGCCCTTCGAACGCCAAGTGGAGCGCTGAAGCTCGACGACGTGCTTCAGCTGGCGGTGTTTGAAAGAGTCCACGGCAAGGGCTTGATCAAGGGGAAGGCCTAAGGCTTCAGCGATGAGTCTTGGGCGCCGCAAAGTGCAGCTGAGTGACGAAACCGCGTGGATCTTCAACCGCATGGCGAAGGTCTATGCCGCACGGCCCGCCTATCCTGCTGCGCTACTCGACTGCCTCGTGAGCCTCGCGCGTCCGGGCGCTGGAACGGTGCTGGAGATCGGCGCTGGTACAGGGCACGTGTCAGTGCCGCTCGCGGCCCGGGGGCTTAACGTCAGTGCTGTGGAGCCCGCGTTGGCGATGCTGGAGCAACTGAAGCAACGAGCCGAGCGGGAAGGCGTTAGCCTGAATGCGCTGCACGCTGTTGCGGAGGCATTGCCGGTTTCGTCTGGCGCAGTTAGCTGGGTGATCGTCGCGGATGCGCTGCACTTTTTGGACGCCACGCTCGCCGCCGAGGAAATCGCACGAGTGCTCTCACCGGATGGAGGACTCGCAATTGTCACCGTGGATTTTGCTGACACAGATTGGATGCGCGCGGTGCGAGCGTTGATGGATGAGTCAGCCCCGCGGCGGCCACGCGCGGTGGCGGCCGCCGTGACACAAGTATTCAACGTAGCAGGCATCCTCCGGGTGAATGAACACTGCTTCGAAGACGAAACCCCCGTTGATGAAGCCACGCTTGAAGGCATTCTTCGGAGTATTTCGTTCATTGGCCCAGCCATGAATGCCGAAAGGTTTCAGCGCTTCCGTGAGCGACTCCACGCACTTCCGGGGCCGCGGGTGTGGGCTCGGCGGTTCACGCTCTTTGCGGGACACCGCTGATAATGTGCTCTTCCGTCTGCATGATGTGGCCTCGCATGCGTATGCCGCTATGGGTTATGCCGGCCAGTAGGCAAATACCATGCGCGGCCGGCCAAGCGTAGAGCGAGCTGGATAACGCCGGCGCGGCAAAAAAGCGAAAAGAATCGCCACGGGTTCAAGCTTCATGGTGCTGACCCACTCACCACTCGCGACGCCCTTGCGCCGCGGACTTGCCGTGCCTTCATGCGGCGGAAACAAATCCTCAATGCCACCACCAAAGCGACGAAACAGCCCAGATCGCTCCGACGAAGAGCACGACCCAAACGAAGTCACCGCCCCAGCCCCATGAGTGATGATTGAACGTCGGGGAGCCACCGCTCGCAGCTGCGCGTGCTCCGCGACGTAGCATCGGCTGAGCGCGAGCCATCATACGCCCTGATCATTCGAGGTGCTCCTCCAAGATGCGTCGGAGTTTCGACCGACCTCGGTGGAGAAGGACCCGCTGATGATTCTCACTGATCTCGAGGGCGCTACAAACTTCCGAAGAGCCGAGACCCTCGACATCGCGCAGCGTGACGACTGCGCGTTGGTTCGCGGGGAGCTCTGCCAGTGCGCTCGCCAGATGCTTGAGGGCCTGCTGATGCATGATCAGTTTCTCCGGCGTGTCACGCTCCCAACGTCTTGGCGGGGCTGCCCACATCCCATTCGGTAAAAAACGATCTGGTGCTAGAGCGGGCTCGTGATCGGCGTCGGCCTCTGGGTTGCTCACAGCCGAGAACGGCACACTACGCCCCTCGCGCGTCCCTCGCGTTTTGGCCCGGTTGACAAGAATCCGGAAGATCCAGGTTTTTAAGGCGGATCGGCCCTCGAACTTGGCCAAACCGGTGATGACACCGAGCCAGGTTTCCTGCACGACCTCCTCGGCCGCGGAGCGATCTGACAGGAACACTCTTGCCAGCCTTGTGAGTCGTCCGTGGTACTGACGGACCAAGCCTGCGAAGACCGCCTCGTCGCCAGCGAGGAGCTTCGTGATGAGCGCACGATCTGTGGATGGCTTGGGAGCAAGCGCAAGCCCCGTACACCCGAAGTCTTGAACAGCGGTCCCCGCGGCGCCGGGCCCGCGTGTGTCCATCATCTTTCCGGCGCCGTGGTTGTACATTTTCAGCATGAGGCATGCACCATGTGGGCCAGTGCGAAGTCACCTCGTCGCCGGGGCGCGGGAACATGGCGGGCCGCGGGAATCGCACGTTACGACTGCGGAGCTGGAGCTTGCGCGAAACCAACCAACGAAAGACCCTCCAGCCGGTTGGGGCATTTTCGCCCAATGTGTCAAAAGCGCGCACGCAGCGCTTTCAGTGAAACCGGGTTTGCCCACAAAAACGAACAGCGCTCGCGGTCAGCGCTGCCACGCGAGCCAGCGGGAAGAAATTGTTTTTGCAAATGGTGTGAGGCGAGTGCGGTTGTAGGCGTCCGCCGCCTTCTTGATCGCTTCGCCCTGGGTCGGATAGGCGTGGATGACGCGGGCCAGAGTGCGCAGGCCGATCCCTGCAACCATCGCCAAAGTGATCTCGTTGATCATCTCACCGGCGTGGCGGGCGACGATCGTCGCACCCAGGATCCGGTCCGTGCCATCCTTGACGTGGATTTTGACGAAGCCCGCGTCCTCCCCGTCCGCGATCGCGCGATCCACGTCGTGCATCGGGATCGTGAAAGTCTTGACTGAGATGTCCTTGTTGTGAGCCTGCCGCACATAGAGGCCAACATGGGCGATCTCCGGTTCGGTGTAGGTGCACCAGGGGATCGTCAGTGCACTCAGCCGCTGACGCCCGAGGAACAGCGCGTTCCGAACCACGATGCGCGCCGAGGCGTCGGCGGTATGCGTGAACTTGTGCTCCAGGCAGACGTCGCCGGCGGCATAGATGCGCGGATTGCTGGTCTGCAGGAAGTCATTCACGCAGATACCCTCGTCGGCGTCGTAGTGGACGCCTGCGGCCTCCAGGTTCAGCCCTTCGACATTCGGCACCCGGCCGGTGCCGGTGAGGATGGCATCGACTGCGACCGTGGTTTTGTAGTCATCGCTGACGAGATCGACGAGCTTCTGCCCGCCTTCGACGCGCACGTTGACGGCGCGGGTGTTGAGCCGCACCTCGACGCCGTCGCGGGCGAAGGCGTCAGACAGGATCTGGGCGGCGTCGCGCTCTTCCAGGGGCAGGAAGAGCGGCCAGCTCTGCGCAATGATGGTCTTCGATCCGAAGCGGGAAAACGCCTGCGCCAGTTCGCAGCCGAGCGGCCCACCGCCGATAACCAGCAGACGGCGTGGCAACTCGATCAGGTCAAAGACGTTTTCGTTAGTCAGGTACCCGGCTTCGACGAGCCCGGGAATTGAGGGCGTGTCAGGACGCGAGCCGGTCGCGATCATTGCCTTTTTGAAGCGCAGGGTCACGCCCTCCACCGTCAGCGCCTCGGTTCCGGCAAAGCGGGCCGCGCCGAAAAATACGTCCACGCCGGCTTCAGTCAACCGGCGCACGGAATCGGCGCGACTGATGCGGGCGCGAATGCCGCGCATGCGCTGCATCACGGCGGAAAAATCAACGCGGATATCGTCGGGGATCTGTGCGCCATACTGGGTGGCATGGCGCATCTCGGCATACAGCCGCGACGTGCGAAGGATCGCCTTCGATGGCACGCAGCCCACATTCAGGCAGTCCCCGCCGAGCAGATGGCGCTCGATCAGCGCGACCTTCGCGCCCAATGCCGCTGCGGTGTGTGCCGCCACCAGTCCCGCCGTGCCCGCTCCGATGACCACCAGACTGTAGCAGGCAGCCGGCACCGGATTGCGCCATCCGTCGGGATGCAAGTTGTTCCGCCGTTCGCGCTCGGCTGTGTCCGACGGGGCCGTGGAGGTTGAATTATTGGGCATTGGCGTGGTCCTTGTTTGACGCGCGTCGCGACAGCCAGCCGCCACGGAATCCCGCGCGGGACAATCCGGTGCAAACCGGGCGACAGTTCCGCATCAGTTGCCATACGAGTTCGGTGCGGTGATTTTCGATCATCAACAGCACGATGCCCTGATCGAGCCCGAAGTGTCCGGCCGAGACCCAGGCGCGCCGATCGGCGCCGGCGAGGGTTGGATTGAAACTGCTGGCGTATTGCTGGTCCGACAACATTTCTGGATAGCGATCAAGCATGACGCTGGCGGTGGGCAGAACGATCTCTGGCGCGAACGGCAGCGATGCCATCGCCGCCCATCCGCTCAAGGTTCCGTCATCAGGCCCGTAGGGGACGCCCCGTGCGGCGTAACCAAACAGGCGGCGTGGTTCGTCAGCCAGTTCCGGTTCCTGCTGGCTCGGGCCATCGCAAGCGGTCACGCCCCAGCAGGATTCGTCATAGCCGGCGAACCCGCGCGGGTTGCGGCGCGCATATTCACGCTGAATCTCGGTCGCGCGCCGGCTGTTTTCGAAATAGTCGGAGCGCTTCTCGCGCATGAAACGATCCTGGATGCCGCGAAAATCGATCCAGGCGTGCGAGAACTGATGAATGAACAGCGGCCCCGCATACAGAAAATCGTAGCCATACAAATTCTCCCACTGGTAGCTCGCGGTCCAGGCCTCGAAGCTGTCGCCCGCAATCGGGTGCGTCGGCGAGCCCAGCGCGAGCACATACAGCACGATGGCCTCGTTGTAACCATCCCAGCCATAGTTCAGAAATCCGCACTCGGGTTTCCATCCTAGCCGGATGGTCGCCTTGCCGTCCAGCGTCCACGACCAGTCGATGCGACGGTAAAGTGCGTCGACGATTCTGCGCAGTTCAATTTCCTCAATCGTTTCGGCTTCAAAATAGCTGGCTGCGGTTAGCGCGCCGGCGATCAGCAACGCGGTGTCGATCATCGACAGCTCCGAGCGCCACATGCGAACGCCGCTCTGCATGTCGAGAAAGTGGTAGTAGAAACCTTTGTAACCGGTTGCCTCCGGACTGCCGCTTTGATCGCTGTCGCGGAAGAAACGCAGCGTCGCGAGACTGCGTTCGACCGCATCGGCCCGCGTCATCCAGCCTCGCTCCACGGCGACGGGATAGGCCGACAACGCAAATCCAACCACGCCGATGCTGGCCGGCGAGTTATCGCGCGTGGTGTCGGCGATCAGTCCGTTGGTCGGATTCACCGCTTGTAGGAAGTAGCTGAACGCTGCGCGCTCCAGACCATCAAGCAGCGCTTCATCGTCTGGTACAGCGTTCACCATTCCGGGGTGTTCCACGTGTGCCATTTCAGCCGGGTCACACTACTACGGCGCGGGTAGTGGTACGCGGCTTCATTGCTCCGGGTTTGCCGGCCGCGGCGAAGCAAGCCGCCGATAGTTTTCGAGAAAGCGCCGGTCAATGAAGTCCTTGAGCCACATGCTGGAGCGGCCATGCCACCAAAACGGTCCCCACGTCGCCAGCGCCGTGCCGTCGCCGAGATTGAGGATGGCGAGAAAGCGCTTCTGCGGCTGGTATTCAGCGAGTGGTTTACGCTCCAGGCTGGCCAGCAGATTGGCGTGAATGAAGGCGGCTTGGCGCACGCCGAACACGCCGAGCTTCGGCAGATCGAAGCCTTCGATCGCGGCGCAATCACCACCGGCGAAGACCCGCTCGTCGGCGATCGAATGCAACGTGCGATTGATGCGCAGCCCTTGCTTCGGACGGGTCGGCAGTCCCGTGGTCTGCACGAGCGGATGCGCTTCGAGCCCGGTCGCCAGGACGACGAGGTCCGCGGGAATGTGGCGGCCGTCTTCAGCAATCAAGGATTTTCCCTCGCGCTGGACGACCCGGAAGTGAGTGCGGATTTCCACGCCGCTTCGGATCAGCTCGCGCTGGAGTCTCCGCGCCGCGCCGGCTGGAGCTTGGTTGATGAGCCGATCGGCGGGCGTGAGCAGGGTCACTTGCACTTTGCGGTGATAAATCGTGGCCAGCGCGGCCAGATTTGCCGCCACTTCGGAACCCGTCGGGCCGCCGCCGACCACCGCCACGCGCGGCGTCTCGTCCGCGCGAAACCGCGCCTCCAAATGTTCGCGCAGTTTCCACAGATTGCTGATCGGCTTGACCGCCCAGGCGCTCGGGTCATCAGCCGCGCCGGCAATGCCGTCCGAATTCACCCGACTGCCGACATTCAGCGACAGATAGTCGTAAGCCAGCTCAGCACCACCGGCGAGCCGAAGCCGCCGCGCGGAGGCATCCACGGCCTCGACGCGATTCCTGATGAACTCTACGCCGTGCGCTTCCGCGAGCGCCTTCGCGTCCACCCGATCCTCCGCCGATTCATACATGCCGCCGAGCATTCCCGTCGCCAGACCGGAATACCAAAACTCCCCAGGATCGACCAACACCACGCGCGCACCCCTCGTGACGAGTTCCCCGGCATGAGCCGCGACGTAGAGATGCACATGGCCGGCCCCGGCGAGGACCACGGTCTGCGATCGGTTCAGCGCCATGCTTCTCGCATCTCGTTAGCGTGGATTCCCGTATAGGTTTGCGAGCACGCGTGGTGGCATCCCGAGGCGGTAGAGCAGCGGGAAGACGTTCACCAGGAAGGTGTAGTACACGGGCCTGGCGAGGAAGCGCCGACCCGATACGCGCACGGAAGCTGGAACGGTGCGGATCCGGCCGACTCTGCGAAGCCGCAGGCTGAGCTCGAGGTCTTCCATGAGCGGCTGGTCCGGGAACCCTCCCAGCTGTTTGAACACTGCAGCGCGCACGAAGAGCGCTTGATCCCCGTAGGGGAGACTGGTGTATCGCGAGCGCAGGTCGGCAAGGTGCAGAAGCGGACCCAGCCACAATCGCCGCTCCTCGGCCACCGTCCATGTTCGGAAAGCGCCCGCTACCACCCCGGGATCCGCTAGCGCGGTGGCGATCCAGCGCGCCGCATCTGGTGGCAAACGGACGTCTGCGTGCAGGAAAACCAGAACATCTCCGGTCGCAATCTCTGCGCCTGCGTTCATCTGCCTGGCGCGTCCGCGACCAGTACTGAGCAGCTTGGTTCCGCCGCGCCCTCGAACCAGTTCGGCCGTGCAGTCCGTGCTGGCGCCGTCGACAACGATGACTTCGTGGATGCCTGGCACGGAGTCGAGGGCATCCAAAAGCCCTCCCATTTGAGCCTCCTCATTCAAGACAGGGACGATGACACTCACGCGTGGCACAGGTGATGTGGGAGCGCACGGGGCCACACCTTGGGGGAAACTTGTGAGGACTCGCGCGGTCTCGTTCGCTTGGAGTTCCCCACGCCCAATCATCGATCGGAGACGCTCAAGGTCTTCCGTCCGATCCACATCGAACCAGGCATCGAGCACACAAACGCTCATGCCGCGCTCCTTGAGTCGCTCGCGGGTCGCCGCGAACGTGGTGGAAGTGCTCCAGGGCAAATCGCTGAAAAGCCCAGACGGACAGCGCTTTAGCGCGATGAGATAAAAGCCGCCGTCGTCGGAGGGGCCAAGGACGGCGTCTGTTTTGGCGAGTCGCTCATGGGCCTCGACGAGCAGCCTTTCGGGAAGCCCTGGACTATCGGCGCCGACAGCGATGACGCAGTCGGCCTCGGCGAGCCCGCGCTGGATGATGTGCTCGAGGCGTCTTCCAAGGTCACCGTCACCCTGCAGCCACAGATTCACCTCCCCCGAAAGCCCGAAGGCGTTCGCGGTGTCCTCAGTTGTCGCGAGGATTGCTCGCGCCCACTTCAAGCTTGAGACGAGCGCCCAGGTGTCCTTGAGGAACGCTCGGGCAAGCGCAGCCGCGTAAGCGTCACCGATCTCAGCGCCGAGGCGAGTCTTGACCTTGCCAGGCACGGGCGGTTTCGCGAACACGCAGATGAGCGCCTTTTTGGAAGGGCCACTGCGGTCCTTGAATTTGTGGCGTGTGGTGTGGCTACTGGACGGACTCATGGTTATCGGGTCCAGGCAAGCCAGCGGTTCATCAGATACTTGACGAACCGCGTGAGGCGCGTGCGGTTGTAGAGATCGCCGGTCTTGCGGATGGCTTCAGCTTGAGTGGGATACGGATGGATCGTCCCGCCGATGGTCTTGAGCCCGAGCTTGCCCTTCATCGCAAGCGTCAGCTCGCCGATCATGTCGCCCGCGTGCGCGGCGACGACGGTTGCCCCGACAATTTCATCCGTGCCTTTGCGAACGTGGACACGCACGAAGCCCTCGGTCTCGCCATCGAGAATCGCGCGGTCCACTTTGCTCAACTCCTGCGTGAACGTGTCCACTTCGATGCCCTTCTCCCCGGCCTCCTTCTCGTAAAGACCGACGTGTGCAATTTCCGGCGATGTGTACGTCACCCACGGGATGATGAGCGAACTCGCCTTGGCACGGCCTTTGAACAGTGCGTTCTGAATGACAATGCGGGCCATGAAATCCGCCACGTGGGTGAATTGATAAGGCGAGCAGATGTCGCCGCACGCGTAGATGCGTGAGTTGGACGTTTGCAGGCGGTCGTTGACCTCCACGCCCTTCTTGTGGAACTCGACCCCGACGGTTTGCAGACCGAGTCCTTCAACATTCGGTGCGCGGCCAACGGCGACGAGTAGTTGATCCACGAGCACATCGTATTCCTTGCCGCGCGAGCTGACCTGCAGACGAACTCCATTTGGGTCTTTGGCAAGTTGGAGTTGCTTGCCGTGATCCAGAAATTTCACGCCGTCGCGAAGCATCGCCGCTTCCAAAATAGCCGACGCGTCACGATCTTCTCGCGGAAGAATTCCTGCTTCGGCGCGGACGAGAAAAACTTCCGCGCCCAACCGGGCAAAGGCTTGCGCCATTTCACAACCGATCGGGCCTGCGCCAATGACGCCGAGGCGCTTGGGCAGTTCGGTCAGCGAAAAAAGCGTTTCGTTCGTGAGATAAGGAACATCGTTCAGTCCCGGAATCGGCGGGGCGGCGGCGCGCGCGCCGGTGGCGATGACGGCCTTGGAAAAGCGCAGCGTCTGCCCTGAAACTTCCACGCTGTCCGGACCGGTGAATTTTCCGCCGCCCAGAAAAACATCCACGCCGAGTTCGGTGAAGCGTTTCGCCGAATCATGCGGGCTGATGTCTGCGCGCAGGCGGCGCATCCGTTCCATGGCCTTGCCAAAATCCACCCTCACGCCGGCGGGAACGTTGACGCCGAAATCCCCCGCATCGCGCACCGCCGCCGCTGCGCGGGCGGCGCGGATGATGGCCTTGGACGGCACACAACCGACGTTCAGGCAATCGCCGCCGAGAAAGTGTTTCTCGATGAGCGCGACCTTTGCGCCAAGCCCTGCCGCGCCGATGGCGGATACCAAACCTGCTGTGCCGCCGCCGATGACGACGAGATTGTAGTGTGGCGCGGGGGTCGGGTTTTTCCAATCTGCCGGGTGGACATTGGAGACGAGTTTTTGATTGTGCGTGTCCCACGGAAGGACAGCCGGCTGGGATGGTTCGCTCATGAATGATCTCGGATGATTTTATTGCTGGGTCTTTTTGTCGAGCGCCTTCTTGGCGACGCGGGTGACGAAGACCGTGAGGACGACCGTGGCCAGAAGGCCGACGCCATAGAGCACCCATTCGCCGGTGGTGCGCGTGCGCTCGCCGGTGGCGGCCTTTGCCAGCGAGCCGATGTACACATACATGACGGTGCCCGGCATCATGCCGATCCACGAGGCGAGGACGTAATCGCGCAGCTTCACGTGCGTGAGGCCGAAGGCGTAGTTCAGCAGCGTAAAGGGAAACACCGGCGAGAGCCGCGCCAGCCCGACGATCTTCCAACCCTCCTTCGCGACAGCTTGGTCGATCGAGGCGAAACGTTGGTTGCCTTCGATCTTGCGGGCGATGGCGTCGCGGGCCAGATAGCGCCCGACGAGGAACGCGGAGATCGCGCCCAATGTCGAGGCGATCGAAACGTAGATCGACCCCCACGCCACGCCGAACACCGCACCTGCGCCGAGGGTCAACACCGAGCCGGGGATGAACAGCACAGTCGCCAAGCTGTAGAGTGCGATGAAGATGATCGGACCCCACGGCCCAAGTTGCCCCACCCAATCGATCGCCTGCTTGAGCAATGCCTGACCATCGAAATATTTGAAGGCGACAATGGCGCCGGCGATGAGCGCGACGGTCACGCCGCCGTAGAGCATCCATTTCCAGCGAGATCCGGATTTGGCGGTGGGAATTGCAGGCGCAGTCATGAGGCCGAAAGAACCAGAAGCAGCGTCATAACTGCACATCCGAAGCCGAGAGCCTACGGGCGAGGATGGCGTTGAGCCGCAAGCGCGCCTCTGTGTGGATCGCACCGGGCGCCGTCAGCAGGGCCGTATCCAGGACGTGATGGCACGAGCAGGGCGCTGTGGGATCCAACACCTCAAGTGCTCGAGCGAGAATCTGGCGCGCCTTCTCGATGTTCGCCTTGAGAACCGCGATGATCTCGGTGACGCGAACCTCTTCGGTACGCGCTCGCCAGCAGTCGTAGTCGGTGGGAAGCGCGAGTGTCGCGTAGCAGAGCTCCGCTTCGCGGGCGAGCCGAGCCTCAGGAAGATTTGTCATCCCGACGACGTCCGCTCCCCAACTCCGAAAGAGCGTTGATTCGGCCCGGGTCGAGAACTGCGGTCCCTCGATGCAGATATAGGTCCCCTGCGGATGGACAGGCGCACCTTGTTCGCGCGCTGCCGCCGCGAGTGAAGATGCCAGCTGGCCGCAGACTGGGTCTGCCAGGCTCACGTGAGCCACCACGCCTTGCCCGAAGAAGGTCGACGGTCGGCCCATGGTGCGATCGATGAACTGATTCGGAAGCACCACGTCGCCGGGTGCGATCTCCTCGCGCAGCGACCCGACCGCGGACACAGACACCAGACGAGCAACGCCGGCCTGCTTGATCGCATAGATGTTTGCCCGCGTATTCACCTCACCCGGAAGGAGACGATGCCCCTCGCCGTGCCTTGCCAGAAACACGACGCGTCGTCCGGCAAGGCGTCCCTCAACGAGTGGCCCGGATGGATCGCCGAAAGGAGTGGTCACCTCCAGCTGCTGCACATCGGTGAGCCCCGGCAGCTCGTAGAATCCACTGCCTCCGATGACTCCGAGCGCTGGCTCTGGAGCGAGTCTAGCGGTCAACACGGAGATGCGCTCGTCGGGGGGCACCAGGGCGGTCATCGGATCGCTCCGGAGCAACTCGACCCAGCCCCCGCCGTGCAGCCGAAGCAGTGACTCGCCGTCGCTACCCGCCCGTCTTCCAACTCGTCCAAAGACTCGACGTCCCAGATCGTTCGCGGGCCGGCGCCGAGCGGGATTTCGAGCATCTGGTTGAAGTCGCAGTCGTAGAGCTGCCCGTCCCAGCTCACGCTCACCAGCGAACGGCACATGAGCTCGGACACGGTGCCCACGTTGAAGTGGTTCACCAGCAGGCTCATGTACCCTTCGAGGTTGTTTTCGCGCTCAAGGGCGTGCGCGAACCGTTTGATGGGCATGTTGGTGATCGTCAGCAGATCGTGAAAATCGATCCCGAAATGCTGCGACAGCTCTTCCTTGTACTTGGCCTCAAGCTTGGCCTGCGCGGGCGGGAGCGACGCACCCACGGGGTTGTAGACGAGACTCAATCTGAGAGGTGAATCGGGACGCCCGTAGCCCAATCTGTTGAGCAGCTGGAGCGCCTGGATGCTCTTATCGAAAGCGCCCAGCCCGCGCTGCTTCTCAAGGTTCTCCGCCGTGTAGCAGGGAAGACTGGCGACGATTTCAACCTCGTGGGCCGCGAGGAACTCTGGCAAGTTTGAGAGGCCAGGCTCGAACAAGACGGTTAAGTTGCAGCGATCGATGACCCGTCTGCCAAGCTGCCTTGCCTGCTCGACGAGCCACCGAAAATGCGGATTGAGCTCGGGCGCCCCGCCGGTAAAGTCCACGACCTCCACCTCCGGGCTCTTTGCGAGCAGCTCGATGAGCCGATCGGCCACGGCTTGCTTCATGATTTCCGTCCGCTTGGGGCCGGCCTCCACATGACAGTGGTGACACGCCATGTTGCAGAGCTTGCCCACGTTGACCTGAAGCGTTCGCACGCGTCCGCGGAAGAGGGCCGATGCGCCATGTTCCTCAAGCGCCCGGTCGAAGGACGGGTGTTCGTTGAACAGCGGCAGGAGCCTGGCAGCTGAGTTTGTGGTGGACATGCGATGCTGCAAGGTCTCGGAGCTCCGACAACCGTTACATGCACATGCGGGGAGTTTTTTCGGGGGACTTATCGCCCCGGATCCCCTACGAGAGCTAGGATGCCGCGCGGAGCCTTTCCTCGAAGACAATCGTGCTGATGATTAGTGCCACGGTGCGGGGCGTTCCTGCGTCCGCGACCGACCTTGCGCTGGTGGCGCAGCTTCGTGCCCGCAGCCCGAAGGCGTTCTCCGACCTCATCGACCGGTATCACGGACCTTTGGTGCGGCTGGCTCTCGTTTTTGTCCCGAGTCGCGCTGTGGCCGAAGAGGTGGTGCAAGAGACCTGGGTCGGAGTCCTCGATGGCCTCGACCGGTTCGAGGGGCGCTCGACGCTCAAGACATGGATCTTCCGCATTCTCACCAACCGTGCCAAGACGCGCGGCATCCGCGAAAACCGCACGATTCCGTTCTCGGCATTCGCCGACCAAGACGGTGATCACGAACCAGCGGTCGAGGCTGCGCGTTTTCAGGCGAGCGGCATGTGGGGTGTTCCGCCGCGCCGGTGGGAAGAGGACACGCCCGAGAAGCTCCTCATGACTCAGCAGGCAATGCAGCACCTCGAGGTCGCCGTCGCCGAGCTGCCGCCGAACCAGCGTGCCGTCGTAACGCTGCGGGATATCGATGGGCTCGAGTCCGACGAGGTTTGTAACGTCCTCGAGATCTCCGAGACCAATCAGCGCGTGCTCCTCCACCGGGCACGCTCGAAGCTTCGGGCCGCGCTCGAAGAGTATGTGGAACGGAAGTAAGCTATTATGCTCACCTGCCAACAGCTCACGGAGCTCGTTACCGAATACCTGGAAGGACGCATGTCCTTGTGGCGGCGGGCGCAGGTTCAGATGCATCTCGGCATGTGCAAACATTGCCGCGCCTACCTCCACCAGATGAAGACAACGGTCCGGACACTGGGCTGCCTTCCCCAAGAGCAGATGCCCGCCGACATCAAGGCCCAACTTCTGAAGCGGTTCAGCAGCATGGCGCCACCGGAGCGCAAGTGAAGCGGTCGTCCGGGGGCATGGTCGCTCGCCTGACACTACGCAGTCACGAAAAAGGGCGTCCCGAGCGCGTGTGCGCGAACACCACCGCCATGCTGTCGAGCACGCGCTTCGCGCAGTGGTTCGAGGTGCTGGGCTCTCGCACGAACCATTTCGGCGCCTATCCGTGCGGGCCAACACTCGCGGTTGCCCGGCATCCGGCGACAGCACGGCCTCGTGCTGCTGAACCCCAACGAACCAGCGCGGCTCTGGCCCAAGTCATTCAGGGGCCGAAGCACCGTGGACTTACTTGGCGCTGGCCGTGAATTCGATCTGGAGTGGCGCCGTCTGGGCGACCTTACTGCCAAGAGCGCTCAGCGTTTTCTGCGCGAGCTTGCCAAACGCTTCGCGCGGGCGCACATCGAAATCCTCGAGCCCAATCGCAAGCGGTTCGACCGTGCGAATACGGATAGACGTTGGCTTGTCGCCAGCGAATTGAAACACGATTTCAATCTTGGCTCGCTTCTCGCTCTTCCGACCATGAAGGCGGAAATCGCCGACCGCGATGGCCGTTACCTTGAGTTCGTTGCCTGTCATCGTTCGGATATCTGTCTGAGAAGACGCCTCAAGGCGCGCTATCCGGAATTCAGCGAAGCGGTTGAGCATCTTCGTTTCTTCGGGTATATATGACGAGATTTTGAGATCGACCTTCACCAGCCCTGTCGATTTCGTCAGGTCGCGGAGTTCTCAGACTTCTTCTCCTCGCAGGCCAGCGCGCCGAGCGTCGCGACAAAAAGTGGGATGAGGAGAGTTCTCCGTTCCCGGCGAGCCGTTACACATTCGTTGGGCGCGGCAGTGGTTCCTGTCAGGCCGCGTTGATGGCGCTTGCAGCTGTCTCACGGGCGGGAATAGAGCTGCACTTCGCGCGCGCCGGTGTTTCCGCCCGTTGAGCTTCGGATCTCAAGTCGAACGTGCTGGGTCAACTGCGATTCAGCGAAGTCGAACTTGTAGAGTCGTGTGCGGGCCAGCTGTTGGACCCCGTGTTGGATTAGATATTCCGCGGCGGGTGATCGTTTGGCGATTTTGCCAGCTGGTGAGATGTGATCCGTGGTCACCGAGTCCGGCTGCGCGACACGAATGTGTAGTGCGCCGACAACGGCACTCAGCGAACGGGTGGGGGACGACGCGCAAACTGCAGCTCGTCGCTCGGGATGGCATCGATCCAGCCGGCCTTGGAATGCGGGAACGCATCTGCGTAGGGGATATACGGCTTGATGTCTAAAATGGGTGTGCCATCCAACAGATCAATGCCGCGCACGTGCAAATGGTTCCCTTCCACTCGAACCAGGGTAACAGCAGAGAGTCCGATGGGATTGGGTCGATCAGGAGAACGCGTAGCAAACACGCCGCGACGTGTGCGATCCCCGCGCGGCGGGCGGACCTCAGGTGCCCAGCCATCTCCACGATCAAGCCAGCTCAAAATCCAGATCCGTTCAATTCCCGCTAGATCGCCGAGCGCCACCAACGGAATGCGTGTTGGGTCGAGCTCAAGCACCGCTTCGAGATCCGAATCAACGGCAGAAGCCTGTTGTGGCGTACCGAAACGCCTCAAATAGGGGGATCGAACCCAGCCAATGGGAGCGAGCGCGAAGGGGCCAGTCAGGCGGGGGTGAGCCTCGGAATCAGACATCCAGTGGAGGCTTCTAGCGGAGCTCGGTCCCGCGACAAAGCACGAATATTCCGATATTGTGGGCGCTCGACCCTGTTCGGGAACGCAGCTAGGCTCCGCACATGAAACCGTGGATTGAGCTGGAGCGGGTGGCTGTGCCCGGAGGAGGCACGCTCTCCCTACATCAGCACGACGGCGAGTTCACGATTCGCATTGACGGCGCCGAGCTCATGGGAACGCGCCGCCACAATTCCGAGGAAAGGCTCGCGGAAGCCGCGCTCACCGAATCGACACCGCCCAATGCTCGGGTGCTCATTGGCGGTCTCGGAATCGGGTATACCATCCGTGCCACACTCGATCGCACGGGGCCGCGCGCACGCGTCGATGTCGCCGAGCTGGTGCCCGCCGTCGTGCGCTGGAATCGCGAAATCTTAGCTCCGTTTGCAGGCAGGCCACTCGATGATCGGCGGGTGCACGTGATCGAACGCGATGTGGCAGCAATTCTCGCTGAGAGCAAAGGAACGTACGACGCCATCCTGCTCGATACCGACAACGGCCCCGCCGCTCTCACGGTACCGTCGAATAGGAGCCTCTACGATTCAGGGGGCCTAGCTCGTGCAGCGCGTGCGCTTCGTCCCGGCGGCGTGCTCGCGGTATGGTCCGCCGCCGACGAACCCAGATTCACAACGCGCCTTGAACGCGCAGGTTTCAAAGTTCGAGTGGAGCGCCCCGCAGCCCATGGGAACCGGGGCTTTCGACACTTTCTGTGGTTGGCAAAGCGAGCCGTTTAGCTACTGCGTGGCTTGTCCGCTGCGGAATGAACCCGGGCTGATGGCCTATTACAAGTTTGACGAGGGCACCGGGATAACCATCGCTGACGCCACGGGGAGGGGACACGTGGCGAGTATGATGAGCACCGACAAGCCTGCTTGGATTGTGTCGGACGCCCCAGGCCCATTTAGCTGCGCACCCTAAGTCGGGCGAGTTACAGAATCGCAGTGTGTTGATCTTCGCTCACCCGTGGTTCGCGAATGTATCACCCTTTTCGTACTGATACTTTTCAGCCTCAGCTCCACTTTTCCAGTAATTGCCAATGGAGAAAGGGACGGACATGGAGAATGTCGATATGAGATGCGACAAAAGGTTGATTTGACGTTGACGCTTTAGTGTTGGTGTTCATAGCATTCTAGCGTCACTCGTAAGCGTGCCGCATGGCTCGCCCCGACTTTGGAGACTACCCAATGCGCATCTTTTTATTCACATGCTGCATCGCGCTTACAACCGGGGCCTGCACGTCCACGGTCAATTCCGACCGCAAGCCGGGCGGAAATGGCTCCATGGCCGTAAATCCCAACGGGATGGGTAGCGGCGCCACGGGAGCGGGCCTCGGGGGTTCCGGGAATTCGAGTGCCGGCGGATCAGGCCAAGTCGCCACAGGTTCCGGCGGCACCGGCACTAACGCCATGGGCGGCATGCCCTTGACTCCTGCTGAGTTCCTCTGCCCAGCAACCGTCACCGCTACGCCGCCCGCGCGCCGTTTGTGGCGGCTGACCCCGGCGCAATTTATGAATACCCAAGCGGCGGTTCTGAGTTCTACTCGACGAAGCGGAGCGTCACCGCTCCCCGCAGTGCCCGCCGGAGACTCACCTCTTCTTCCGGTCGATTCCAATTCCCGATACACAACAACATCGGATAACGTCACCGTCGCTGCACCCGAGTTCAGCAAGCTCTTGATCTTTGCCCAGACGCACGCTGACCAATTGGTACTGAGTGCGAAGGCCGGCTGCTGGGCAAACAACAGCTCCGGCCCAGGCCTGGATGCGTGCCTGACGACCTTGATTCAAGACAAGGGCACAATCCTTTTCCGTCGTCCCTTGGCAGCTGACGAGATCGCCTACTACGCCGATATCGTCAAGAATGACCAAACGGCCAATGGCGCGATGGTCGGCGCGGACGGAGCGCTTTCGCTCGCCTTCCAAGCCATGATTCTGGCCCCGCACTCGCTTTTTCAGCCTGAAATCGGGGCAGACGTCACGCCTGGCGTCAGCCGGCTCACACCGTACGAGGTGGCAAGCTCGTTATCCTACGCATTGACCGCGAGCCCACCCGATGCAGAGCTCTGGGACGCCGCTGCTAATGGTCTGCTCACGCAGCCCGACCAGATCAAAGCCCAAGTCACGCGTTTGACAGCGGGCCCAGTGGCCTCGGGAACACGCGGCTTTGTCACGGAGTACTTTGAACTCCGTCGCCTTCTGGGTGTGCCGAAGTCCGCGGACATCGGCTCAACGGGCTGCCAATATCAGCGCACCCAAGCTGTTCAGCAAGCTGAGGCACTGGTTAACGACGTTGTGACGAACAGCAGCAGCACGGGGTTCTTTGCGACGTTGTTCACCACGCCAACCCAGTTCTACAGTTGTTCGACTGAGGCCGTGCTGGGTTTAACCGGTGGTCCGATGGCGGATCAGGCTCCGGCCAAAGGCACGTCCCCCGCCGGGCAAAGAGCAGGCCTCTTGACGAGCCCAGCGCTGATGGGTGCTCTCGCCTCACGCGATAAAACGATGGCAATTCGGCGCGGCAAGTTCATCAACACGGAGGTATTGTGCCGTGGGGTTCCGGACGTGGATTTGGCGGCCATACCGATGCTGGATTCCACCGGGCTCACCCAGCGTGAAAGGTTTGTCGCCCACACCGGTGCGGGTGCTGCTTCGTGTGCTGGCTGCCACTCAATCTTGGATGATGCAGGCCTGGCATTCGAGAACTACGACACGCTCGGCGCGTACCGGACGATGGATCAGGTCACGCCAGATATGGCCAAGCCCATCGATGCCCACGGCACGCTCTCAAATGTTGGTGACGCAGATGGTCCTTTCCAGAATGCCATCGAGCTCACTACACGGTTTTCAACCTCTTCCACGGTGGAGCAATGTGTGATGCGGAATGGTTTCCGCTACTTCATGGGTCGCCAGGAATTTGGCTACGACAGTTGTGCGCTGGCTAACGCTCAAACTGCCTATAAGGCGAGCGGCGGCAATTATGTGGAGTTCATTGCAGCGCTCTTAACATCAGACTCTTTCATGAACCGGAGCTATTGAGGAGACACCATGAGCACCACCATCCGTCGGTCAGTCATGTTCAGCCGCAGGTCGTTCGTCGAAAAGCTCGGTCTCGGAATGGGCGCTGCCTTGCTGGCGCCGCTTGCTAAGAATTTCATCAGCGAGGCTCAGGGCCAAGCCACTGATCGAAAGATCGCGGTGTTCACCACCGTTGCGAACGGCATGAATCCTTATTGGACGGTGACTCCTCCAGAATTCATGGAGAGTAATGCCGATAAGGGTAATGTGGAGCCGGGCGGGCCCTCGCAGGCTGTGAGTATGGGGCGCAATTTCACCGTTCCCGATTCCTTTCTGCCTTTCAAGCCGTATCAAGATCGCATGTTGATCATGGACGGGCTCCTCAGCCACCCGCACAAGGGTGAGGACGGAGGCCACGGCCTCGGCTTCTTGTTGTACACCCAGGTGCCAGGAACCGACGTCAACCATTTCATTCCTGGTGGGATTTCCTTTGACCAGGTGCTTGGGAAAACACTCAGTGCTGGGGCGCCGCGCACAGCTCTCTTGATCGGCCGAGGAGCAAAAGCTGGCGACTTCAAGAACAAGATGTTCGCGTCATCGAGAGGCACTTCGATTCCTGCGTTTCAGAATCCGAGCGCCTTCTTCACGGATCTTTTCGGTACAGGCATGGCGCAGGCAAGCGGGATGATGCCGAGCAGTAATCCCGCCAAAGGCCGCGTGCTGTTTGATGCGTTGAAGCACGATATCACCCGTCTACAGACGTCCTTTGCGGGGTCGGAAAAAGCGAAGCTCGATAATTATCTCAAGGTGATTGAAGATCACGAGAAGTCGATTCAGGCCACCGCGAACCTCAATTGTTCCGGAGGAACGGCTCCCGGTGCTACCACCGACGATGCGCAAGCACTCGTTTCCTTGCACGCCATTGCCTCCGTCGCGCTCGTGTGCGGAATGTCCAACGTGATGTTCATGGACGTTGGCTGCGGCGATGCCCACGAGGACATGCCGGCGCTCGATTCTATCTTCGCTGACGGGACCTACTTTGGGGCAGATGCACCGAGGCTCAAGGGGCTCCTGGCGCAGGGTGAATCCGGGTTCAGCGGTATTGGCCACGACCCTTACGCGGTAGGTGGCGAGGTGCTCAAGGCCACCCACCAGTTCATCGGCAAGCTGATGGCCACGACGATTGAGAGCCTAAAAGGAGCTACGCTGTATGACAACAGCCTGTCGCTGTTCACGAGTGACAACGGTGGAACCCATCACTCCGTACACAGCCGCTTCCCGATGGTGATCATTGGCAATGCGGGTGGGAAGTTCAAGGCGGCGGATAATCGTTTCATTCGCCATCCGGACAACTCGCGTTCACTTCTGGATATGTGGACCACGATCGGAACGGCGTTCGGCGCTTCAATGGACGGCTTCGGGCTCGAACCCCTTGAGCCGGCGTTCACCAAGGGCGTGATCGCGGATCTGCTCGCGTAGTCATCACTCCTCGGGTGCCCTGGCGGCACCTCGTCGGAGAAGTGGCACCTTCGTTGGAGAATCCGTCTAGCGGCGTCGTCGTGCGGCCGCGCAGAGTGCGGCGCCGAGTGCTAACCCAGCGAGCTGTGGCGAGCTAGGATTCCCGGGAATCACGCTACACGCGGCCTGCTCTCTGTTTGATCTGTTTGAACTCTGAGGCGGCGACCCGCCCTGCGAAGGGTTCCCAGCAGCTCCTGAACTCGGCACAGGTGCTACTACTGCTGCTTCGTCAACCTGGCCGTTACAGTTATCATCGATGCCGTTCGCTATTTCCGGAGCTCCGGGAAAGATAGCTGCCTGCGTGTCATTGCAGTCCGTGTTTTTCGCTGCGAAGCCCATCCCCGGCACGCCGTAGACGCTGGCGCCGTTAGGGCTGCCGAAACTATCACCGTCGGCATCGGGATAGACCAAGCCGCAACCGAGCCCTTCGTCCCGATCACCGTTGCAGTTATCGTCGAGGACGTTGCAGATCTCCGTCGCCGCTGGCGAGAACTCCATTTTCGTGTCGTCGCAGTCGCCACCCTGGGTGAGCATATCGGCCAGCGGTGTGCAGGAAAGCTTGCCCCGCTTCAGGTCCCCGAAGCCGTCCATATCTCTATCCGGATAGTAATAGATGCCGTCGCAACCGAAGGCGATCTGAGGCGCAACCGTCGCGTAGTTATCATCTGCGGGGGTACCGTTCATATTGCCGGTCACCGACCATATCGTGAATTGGGCTACGCCCGGCGTCGCAGGCGCGGTCCATTCGACCTGAAATTCAGCTTTCTTGTCGACGAGAACCTTGGGTTGCGAGTGGACAACTTGGCTGGGCGATTCAAGCCGGGTAGCAGTAGGCTCAACCAGGGTGAACGCGCCCACATCGTTCGTGGTCACATAAAATCCTGTCCGAAGTGCATCAGTGGCGTTGGCTGTGAGTGCGACGCGCAACGAGATCTTTTCCGAAGGGGCGGGGTGTTCGTTGCTGAGCGTTACGTTGATAGTGGGGCCCACCTTCTTCTCGTGGCAGTTTGTACACGCTTGTGGTTCGCCGGTTGGGCGCGCCTCAGCTTCTGACGATGCGAGCAGTAGGCCTAGAGCTCCGAGGCGACGGACCGCGCGTTGAGCGCTGGCAAGTACAGTTTGCATCCGGAAAGTGGAGCATGATTCTGCGCATCCGCCTCCCAAAAACGAGACAGGCCCTGCTTTTCCGCAGAGCCGGCATAGGTTCAAGGAGGGATTCAAGAGCGGAGTTCGGCGCCTGGAACTGAAGGGTTCCAGGCACTCATGGATGATATCTTCCTTACCTGGTTACGCGGGGAGGCCATGCCGCGGAGCAGCCGTCATCGGGGTACCGCTGACCCATTCAGAAGCCTTGCCCTTCAGCTCTTTGAACTTGTCGCTGACGTTGTCCAAGCGTTGGTCCCACTCAGCGTTGATCGGCTGATTTTGAACCACCGCGTGATACTTGAGCATGACCATCGTCAGAAAGAGCGGACGGAGCACGGCCTGCTGAACGTCGTAGGTGAACATCAGTGCCGCAATGACAGCAGTGAGTTGCACCAGGAAACCCCAACCGCTGGTTGGGAGCAGTGATGCGAACACTAGCGCTGGCACAAAAATAACCATGAAGGTGATAAACGACAGCACCTTCTCCAGGATCACTACCCAAACGCCCGTCTTGAGGATCTCCTTGGCGTTCTGAGCATAATAGATGAGCCCATCTTTGGAGCTCCGGTACACGTTCTCATCGCCGCGCGCCAAGTTGTATGAAAAGATGGTTTCATCGATATAGGTAGTGCTCGCGCGCATCACAGCTTTGACGAAACCCACTACCGAGTCGAGCCCCGGTACGGGGATCAAGCTGCCTACCCAATCGAGCGTGCGGTTGAAAGCATTGACCACGCCATCTACGACCATATCCACCGCAAAAAGCACGGAGATTTCGCCAAAGCGAGCCTTCACGATGCGCTTGCCGTAGGAGAACATGCCTTCGGAGCCGTTGCCGATTTGGCCCTTCGTAATCAGCTCGGTGAGCACGGCAATGTGGCCAGCCTTCAGCAGGTACAAGAAATAGCGCACGACGGTGCGCCAAAACCAACCCGCGGCGCCAAGGGTCATCACAATCCAAATCCAGCCGATCAACGGCGAGCGGTTACCAAAAAACACAGCTATCGCAATATTGACGATCCAATAAATGAGGCCCGTCATGCTCACCCCAAACAGGATGACAAGCCTGGCACCGAGGTACGGGGCCGTCTTGATGAGCAAACCGACCGCGTCACTGATCCCAAATCCACTCGCCTGCAGTGGATAACTGTGGCGAATCAGTTGCTCAGGGTGGCTGAACGCGGAACCAGCGCCACTTGTGTTCTGAAACACTTGCTGTGAAACCTGAGGCTGTGGAGCGTAAACCAGAGCACTCGCTGCGGCAGCATATCCAGGAGGAGTTGCGGCTGGCTGCTGGTGAGGCGGAGCGACATACGGCTGTTGGTATACGGCTGCGGGCGGGGCGTAGGGCTGCTGTTGGTATGCGGGAGCCGCTGCAGGCGGGGCGTAGGGTGCAGCTCCCTGCGCCGGCACCTGCGCCATGATCTGCGTTCCTGCAGGCGCGCTGGCATTCTCGAGGATCACCAGGCTGGAAGCTCCGAGCTTCACCCATTGGCCTACCCCGAGAGCGAGCGGGGCGGAGAGCCGTTGACCATTGGCGTCGAATGTTCCGTTGGTCGAACCGATATCTGTGATGACGACCGAGCCCGGATCGATGGTCAAGATGGCGTGATTGGTTGAAACATTCGGATCCCGGAGCACTAATTCGCCCGTTTCGCGCCCGATCCTGTATTGGCCTGGTGGGAACGCGCGTTCCTCGGTGGCTCCGTTGGCGTAGTGGATTCGGATCTTGGCTGGATTCATTGGCGATCTCCCGGCTTCAAAGTGGCAGCGAGCATACGTTCACGCCACGATTATGTCCCCCCTAGATCTAGATTCTGCGTAGATGCCCATTCGGCAGCTTGAGAGTTGAGTTGCGGGATTTGTTCGTTTCCAGCTGCGTTTCCCTCTCTCCCCCTAGGTTACTTGAGCCGGAGGCGATGCTAGATTCAGGCAGCCATGTACAGGGCGACCGTCGACCTGGCTTCACTGCGCGATTTTGATGTTCCTTTATCGATCCTATTGCCCAGTGATTAGGCGTTCCCTGGCGCTGAATCCGAGCATACGAATTCGAAGCTGCCATTTGTTTCCGTGTAGCAAACGGTTCGAATCCCACGCTCGCGCAGCTTCTCCGTTTGCCGATCCGGCTGAAACGCAACGGCTGGCCACACAATCCACTTCTCGGCTGGAGCATCGAAGGCGATATCCTCTTCTAGCACCGCTCCGAAGAGTTCAGCGAAGAGCTCAGCGTGCTGATCGATGAGAGGCGCAAAGTTCTCAACCTGTGGGAGCAAACGGTTAAGGTGCCGATTGTCCTTCAATTGCAGGAGCACGGGCGTGCAGCGCCCAGCATCGCGCCGCAGTGCCAAAAGGTCGCCTTCCGTCTTCCCCCCCGAGAAAGGCAGGGAAAGCCCATCCGTGATGAACGTGAGCTCGGCTGGAGCGTTGGTGATCTGCGTTGCTGCGTTGAGTGGCGTTAGGCGCTGCTCGTGTTGATGGGCCGTTCGAATCAAGTAGCTTCTGAGCGCATTCTCTCCCGTGATCCGCCCTTCCGCGATATCACGACAATGCAGCCCGAACTCGGCTTCAAACCGCTCTGCCAATTCTGCAGCGTTCGAAATGCGCACTCCGCGTTGTGGCCGTTCTGGCAGAAGCCCCACCATCGTGATTCCGCCTGCCGACGGGCGAAAATGGACCCGTTCGCCGTGCGCTTCCATCAGCTGGCCCAGCGTTGTTCGGATCTCCCGGGCCCACGCGATCGTTGAGCGAAGGCGCTTGCGCTGAAGCTCAGCAAGGTCCTGCTTGGCTTGGCCGCCGGTTCCAGATATTCCGCCAGTGGAAGCGCCGCGCATTCTCAGCAGCGTATCGTGGCCAGCCCCACGCGGCTACTCCCTTCGCTTGAGTCTGCTCGGTATGCAGCTTGATGGTTCGATGTTTGGCTTGAGGAAGCGACATTGAAGGTGAAATTTGCTCAAGCTCCGCGAAACAGCGGCAGGGGTCTGAGCCGCGATTCGGCGCTGCAAGATAGTAAGCATGCTTACTTTCTTGTTCTCGACAAAACCTGCCTCTGGGTCGTGAACCAGAAGTCTGTCGACTTTGGTGCTTTCGCTGAGGCGTGGCATCAGGTTGAATGAAAGCCCTATGCGTCATTTTGCCCCCGTCACGATTCTTACGCTCGCTTTGGTTGCCTGTGGAGGTGCGCCACCGGTTCAGTCTCCCGAGGCCGGCACGGAAGCTGAAGAAACCCCCGCGCTGCCGACAGCTGAGCCAGAAAGCCAGCCTATAGATGCGAGCCCACCCGCCGAAGCGAGCGCCGACGCGAACACGGGTAAAGAGTTCAAGCTCAATGCTTCGGACACCGCGAAAGGCGCACACGGCGCCAAGGCTTCCAAGATCACGCCCACGAAAACCGAAGCCGCGATGAAGTTCACGGTTGTGGACAAGGAAAAAGGTCCCATTACTGGCATCGTCATTTCTCTCACCGCCCCCGATGGCACCAAATACTACACCGAGGAGACGGACCCGGAGGGCTACGCCGAGGTGCTCGTTCGAGCAGGCCAAAAATACGAAGTGGTCTACTTGAGCCTGGGCCGCAAAGAAATCAACGCGACGGTCCCGGTGAGCGATGAGCCCAATCAGAACATCAGGCTAACACTTCGCTATAAGCGCTTCACGCCGGCACCGGCGCTTTTGGCCAAACGCGGAGCAGCTTCAGCCACAGAGCCACGCTTTGTGCTGCAGGGTGTGAGCTTCGATACGGCTAAGGCCACGATCCGAGCTGAGTCATTCTCGCGGCTCGACAGTGTGGTCGAATACATGACGCACAAGAAGAGCGCTCGCATTGAGATCTCGGGCCATACGGACAATGTCGGCGACGCGAAGGCCAACAAGGCTCTCTCGGTACGGCGGGCTCAGGCTTGTCGCGATCACCTGATTTCCAAGGGTATCGAAGGCAGCCGCATCGAGTTCGTTGGCTATGGCGATGAGCGCCCGATAGCGCCCAACGAGACGGATGCTGGGCGCCAAGAGAACCGAAGGATTGAGGCTAAGGAGCTTTAAGAAGCTCCCGTCCTGCCCCTCGGCTGGGCAAAATACGTGCGTTAGCCGCTCACGCTGATCGACTTCATCGCAGTCATGTAACCACGCAACGTGCGCCCAATCGTTTCAACTGGGTGCGACTGGATCTCAGCATTGACCTGGATGAGCGTGAGATTGTCCACGCCGTTGCTCCCAGTGCCGAACTTCTTACCAATCACGTTCGAATCTTGTTTGCTCATGAAGCTTCGCAGCAGCGGCACACAAGCGTGGCTGAAGAGATAGCAGCCGTATTCTGCGGTGTCCGAGATCACTTTGTTCATCTCATACAGCTTCTTTCGGCTGATCAAGTTGGCGATCAAGGGCACCTCGTGGAGCGACTCGTAGTACGCGCTCTCGGCCTTCATCCCAACCGCTATCATGGACTCAAATGCCAATTCCACGCCCGCCTTGACCATGGCGATCATGAGCACGCCGTGGTCGAAGAACTCTTGCTCGGGGATCGGAGCCGCTTGGATCTCGGTGCGTTCGAACGCGGTGTCGGCCGTCGCTGCGCGCCAGCTGAGAAGATTCTTGTCGCCGGCATCCCAATCTTCCATCATTGAGCGCGAGAATTCGCCAGTGATGATGTCATCCTGGTGCTTGTTGTAGAGGGGGCGCATGAGATCCTTCAGCTCTCGGGCAAGCTCGAAGGCTTTCAATTTTGAGGGATTATCAAGGCGATCCAGCATGGTGGTGATGCCGCCGTGCTTCAGGGCTTCGGTGACTGTTTCCCAACCAAACTGGACCAGCCGAGCTGCATATTCCGGCTTAACGCCCTTTTCGACCATTTTGTCGAAGCACAGCAGAGAGCCTGTTTGCAGCATGCCGCAGAGGATTGTCTGCTCGCCCATCAGATCGCTCTTCACTTCGGCAACAAATGAGCTTTCGAGAACGCCCGCACGATCACCACCCGTGGCAGCGGCGTAGGCCTTGGCAATCTCGAGGCCCTCGCCTTGAGGATCGTTTTCAGGGTGCACGGCGATCAGGGTAGGAACGCCAAATCCGCGTTTGTACTCCTCGCGCACTTCGGTCCCCGGGCATTTGGGGGCGACCATGATCACCGTCAAATCTTCACGGATCCGCATGCCTTCTTCGACGATGTTGAAGCCGTGGCTGTAGGCCAGCGTGGCGCCTTTCTTCATCAGCGGCATCACCTGTGCAACGACGGGGCTGTGTTGTTTGTCGGGCGTGAGGTTCAGCACCAGATCAGCCGTCGGGATCAATTCTTGGTAGCTGCCCACACGGAAGCCATTGTCGGTAGCGCCTTTCCAGCTGGCACGCTTTTCGGTGATCGCGCTGTCGCGGAGCGCGTAGCTGATGTCCAAACCAGAATCACGCATGTTGAGGCCTTGGTTCAAGCCCTGTGCGCCACAGCCAATGATGACGATTTTCTTGCCACGCAGCTTCTCGACGCCCTTTGAAAACTCGGAGCGCGCCATGAAGCGACAGCGACCGATCTGGTCGAGCTTGTGGGCCATGGTAAGGGTATTGAAATAGTTGTTGCGGGCCATCGGGTAACTCCTGGGTAAAGGGCGCTGGGCTAAGCCAGCCGTCGCGCAGGGGATGAGCTTACGGCTTGCCCCACGTTGCTGCAATTGCTATATTCCGACTGGAGTGTTGCGTATATTGCAACGAATGCAGAATTCCGTACACTGCGGAAAGCCCATGGAACAACTTGATTTCGCAGCCTTTCAGCAGATTTGCCAGAGTCTGCATTTTGGGCGGGCTGCCCGGGCCCTCGGGATGAGTCCGTCCGCGCTCACGCGCCGGGTTCAAGCAATGGAGGCGGAGTTGGGGGTGGAGTTGCTCAATCGGGACCAGCGTCAAGTGGGCCTCACGCGAGCAGGCGAACGCTTTGGTCGCTATGCGCGCCAAGAGCTTGAGCAGTGGGAGCAGCTGAAGAACGAGTTGCTGCAAGAGGTGGATTCTCCTTCGGGAGAGCTGCGCATTGCTTGCACTGTCACCGCGTGCCACTCGCTCTTGCCAAGACTTTTAGCACGCTGTCGGGAGCGTTATCCGCGCATCACGTTGCGCCTCGTGACTCAAGATGCATCGCGTTCGTTGCTCCAGCTTGAAGCTGGAGAAGTGGACCTAGCCGTGATCCCCACCGATCCTAAGCGTCGCAGCGAATTGGAGCGTTGCGTGCTTGGTAGCACGGAGCTTGCATTCATTGGTCCCGCCGACCGCCAACTCCTGGCGGGATTGATTGCAGACGGTGGATGGGCGAATGCTCCCTGGATTGCGCCGCCAGCCGGTCTGGAGCGCGAGCGGCTGGACGCGTGGTTTCGCTCCAAGAAAGCTCAAGCACGCATCGTTGCTGAGGTCCGCGGCAATGAAGGTATTATCGCGATGGTTAGCTTGGGTGGAGGCCTGGCGTTGGTGCCACGGTTGGTGCTCGATAGCAGCCCACTGTCGGTGACGGTGCTCTCGGAGCTCAAGCCCCCTTTAGGCTACGATGTCTCGCTGTGCGCGCGCAGCCGCAGCCTGCAACGAGAAGTGGTGAAGGTATTTTGGGAGCTGGCGCAGGCGAGCCG
>JBBSBI010000004.1:0-85280 GCA_038251425.1 Polyangiales bacterium | reverse complement strand
TGGAGCTGATCCGATTTGCTGGACGGAATTCATAGGACTATGCCGCCAGCTTTTGGCGGGTGCAAGATTCAAAAGCTGATGGGCTAAGATTTCCAAGAAATGTGTGAATGCGTTTTCGATTATAGAACACCTCAATGTACTCGAACACGTCCGCTCTCGCGGAGGCGCGCGTGAAGAAGGCCACGTTGCGCACCAGCTCCTTCTTGAGTGAAGCAAAGAAGCTCTCTGCCACCGCATTGTCCCAGCAGTTGCCCTTGCGACTCATGCTCTGATCCACCTGGTGTCGTTGCAGCAAACGTCGAAACGCTGCGCTGGCGTATTGGCTACCACGATCCGAATGAAATATAAGCCCCGGTGGCGGACGCCGGAGCCGTATCGCCATGTCAAAGGCGCTGCACACAAGCGAGGCAGTCATTCGCTCACTGAGGGCCCAGCCCACGACCCGTCGCGAGTATAAGTCGATGACGACGGCGAGGTACAGCCAGCCCTCCTGTGTCCACAGATAGGTGATATCACCCACCCACGCTTCATCCATTTCTGACATTTCGAATTGCTGCTCAAGCAGGTTGGGAGAGATGGGCTTGTCGTGAGCGGAGTCCGTGGTGTGTTTGAACTTTTTGCGAGATTTTGCCGCTAATCCGGCTTGTTTCATGAGTCGCGCGATGCGTTTGCGACTCACATTTACGTCCCGGGCGGTGAGTTCCAAGTGAATGCGCGGTGCTCCGTAGCGCTCATTGGTAGCCTTGAAAATCTCCTTGATGGTTTCGGCCAATTCGAGGTCGGAGCGCTCTCGAGCCGACTGCTGTTGATGGGCCCACGCGTAATATCCGCTGGGCTTCACTGCCAGAACACGGCACAAGGTAGACACTTTGAATTCGGCCTTCTCCGCGTTGATGAATCGGTAGACTTCTACTCGATTTCCTTCGCGAAGAAGGCCGCGGCTTTTTTTAAGATCGTTCGCTCAATCTTCAACTGCTCGTTTTCCTTGCGAAGGCGTCGGTTCTCCTGCTCTACACTCTCGCCTCTATCGTTGCGCCTGGCTGTAAGCTCGTGCTTTAGTTGCTTGCGCCATACATAGAGCTGATTCGACCGCACACCGAGGTCATCGGCCACCTCGTTGACGCTGCGATCACCGCGGGCTTCGACCAGCCGTATCGCCTCAAGCTTGAACTCTTTAGTACGTTGTTCTTTCTTCTTTGCCATTGGGACTCCCAGAGATTACTCTCTTTGTTAGGTGTCCAACAAATCCGATCAGCTCCAGTCAGGGCAGTGGTCGATTCATAAGGCCGCGAACGTGCAAGGATTGCTTTATGGTTGCTTGATCGGTTCCCATCTTCCCCAGCTAGGACGACGGCCTTCATGACCACCGACACCACCGAAAAAGGCCTTGAGACGCTGATCATGCGGCACATGACGGGCACGGATGGTTTCGCTGTCCTCCCGCAAGCGGACCGCTTGGCCGAGCCTGTTACGACCTACGGTGGGACCGGTTACAGCGCGGGCAGCGCCAAGGACTACGAGCGCGCCTATGCGCTGGATGTGCGGCAGCTCTTCGCCTTCCTGCGTGCCACGCAGCCCGACGCTTTCGAAAAGCTGGCGAGCGCGGATGCTGATGAGGCCAAGGACATGGGCCGCCTCAAGTTCCTGGCGCGGGTTTCGGGGGAGATTGCACTTCGATCTGTTCTACGGCACGCCGTCGCCGGGCAACGCCAAGGCCGCTGTCCTACACGCACAAAATCGCTTTTCCGTCACTCGCCAACTCGCCTGCAGCATGGACGAGACCCGTCGTGCGCTCGATCTCGGGCTGTTCATCAATGGTCTGCCTATCGCCACTTTCGAACTCAAGAACAGCCTCACTAATCAGACAGTGCTGGACGCGGTTGAGCAGTACAAACGCGACCGTGACCCACGCGAGCGGCTGTTCGAGTTCGGCCGGTGCGTGGTGCACTTCGCGGTGGACGAAAGCGCGGTGCAAATGTGCACCCGGCTCGCGGGCAAGAACTCGTGGTTTTTGCCATTCGACAAGGGCCACACCGATGGGGCCACGCGGATGCGGAAATCGAGCCCGTTCCGACCAGTGCCAGCGGCCATAAGCCTGATCGCGAACTCGACCGCCTGAGCAACATACTCAAGACGTTCAATGAACAGTTCGGCACACTGTTCGGCGATACAGATCGCGTGGCGAAGCGAATTCGTGATGACATCGCGCCAAAGGTCGCCTCCGACCCCGCCTACCAAAACGCGAAAGAGAACACGCCCCATACCGCGCGTATGGCCCACGACGAAGCCCTGGGAAAAGTCATGCAACTCTGCTGAAAGACGACACTCAGGTTTACAAGCAGTTCGTGGAGAATGATTCATTCAAACGCTTCGTGGGCGACATGGTGTATGCGCTCACGAGTCAGAGGTGAGCCACCGTTGGCTGCCTGATCAGATGGACGCTGTCCTCCCGCCCACGCTCCACGATGTCGACCGCGCGGTGAGCCCAGCCATGATGAAGGTCGGCGACGGTGGGAGGGCCGCGCCTTCGCACGTGCGAGTTCCGCAGCAACCTTCCGCGTTTGAGCTGTGTTTACAAGGTGCTTTGGCGAAGAGTCCCCGTCGTGACACAATGGGGCGTGCCCGAACCCGCGAGACGACTGGCAACCTATGCCGACTTGCTTGCTTTGCCCGACGCAGATCGCGCGGAGATCATCGGGGGAGAGATCTCGCTCCAGCCGTCGCCCACGCCTGCGCACCAAAGCACGCTGGGCGAAATCTACGCGGAACTGAGGGGACCGTTCCAGCGTGGTCGGGGTGGACCAGGTGGCTGGTGGTTGATCCAGGACGTAGACGTCGAATTCGGACCGCACGACATTTGTCGTCCCGACATTTCTGGATGGCGAAAGGAGCGCATTCCGGAGTTTCCTGCGGAGCGTCCTGTGCGTCATCTACCGGATTGGGTCTGCGAAGGCCTGTCTCCACGGACGGCTCTTCACGATCAGGGGGAGAAGCGAGCCCTCTACCAACGAACTGGGATCCCTTGGTACTGGTTGGTTGATCCCTTGAATCGGACGCTCACGGTGCTGCGGCTCGTCCGCGAAGGTTACGTCGTCGAACAAGTAGTCGGGGATACCGGGAGCGCTGCGCTACACCCGTTCGACGACGTTGAGATCGACCTCGCGTCGATATTTCCGCCAAGAGCCGGATGAGTCTGAGTCTGACTAGTGGGTCTGCTCCTTGGTCTTCACAAACCGCAGCTTGGGATTTTCTTTGATGGCGGTCTCGAGGTGCCAGTTGTTGCGCGCTAAGAACACGAGTGCGCCCGTGTGGTCGTCGGCGACAGCACCCTGATTGTCTTCGGCAAATTTGCGCAAAACCAAGGCTTCGTCGCCTTCTACCCAGCGGGCGGTGAAGAGCGAGGTGCTTTCGAAATGCACGGCGATGTCGTATTCGGTGCGAATTCTATCTGCCAAAACATCGAATTGCAGTGAGCCGACGACGCCGACAATCCAGTTCGAGCCGATGCGAGTCTTGAACACACTCGCAGCACCCTCTTCAGCGAGTTGCTCAAGCGCACGCTGAAGGTGCTTAGCGCGCATAGGATCGGCGGGGCGGACCGTTTGCAGGAGCTCGGGTGCAAAGCTGGGGATCCCAGTGAAGTGCAGCTTCTCGCCCTCCGTCAGTGTATCGCCAACGCGCAATTTCCCGTGGTTCGGGATGCCGATGATGTCGCCGGCGTAGGCTTCCTCGGCCAACCCGCGCTCTTGCGCCAAGAAGAGAACCGCATTGTGCACTTTGAGCACGGTGTTGCTTTGCACGTGGTTCAGCTTCATGCCGCGCGTGAAGTGGCCGGAGCAGAGCCGGACGAAGGCGATGCGGTCACGGTGTTTCGGATCCATGTTGGCTTGGATCTTAAAAACTACGCCGGTTACCGCAGATTCCGTGGCATTCACGACTCTTTCTACGGCGGGGCGCGTGGTCGGTGGCGGCGCATGCTCGCACAGGCCACTTAGGAGTTCCCGCACACCGAAGTTGTTCAAGGCGCTGCCGAAGTAGACGGGCGTTAAGTGACCCTCAAGATAGGCTTGCCGATCAAAGGGTTTACACAGAGCGCGCGCCATTTCGACCTCTTCGCGCAGCTTCTGCAACGCTTCAGGGGGCAGTAGCTGCTCAAGCTTTGGATCGCTCAGCCCTTTGCAGGGAATGCCCACCGGTAGGCGTGTCATGCCACCCTTGGGCATCGGGACCAATTCGTCACGCACGAGGTCATAACAACCAAGGAAGCGGTGCCCCATCCCGATCGGCCAACTTGCAGGTGTGGCGTCGAGCGCCAGCGATTGCTCCACTTCGTCCAGTAGCTCAAACGGCTCCATGCCCTCACGGTCGAGTTTATTCACGAAGGTGATGACGGGCACATCGCGCATGCGACACACTTCGAACAGCTTGCGAGTTTGCCCCTCAATGCCTTTAGCCACATCCAACACCATCACAGCTGAGTCGACGGCGGTGAGCGTGCGATAGGTGTCTTCGCTGAAGTCTTGGTGGCCGGGGGTGTCGAGCAGATTGAAGGTGCGCTCGTCGTATTCGAACGTCATGGCCGAGGCCGTGACCGAGATGCCGCGTTCACGCTCCACCTTCATCCAGTCCGAATGGGTGCGTCGTTGTTCACCGCGTGCGCGGACAGCGCCTGCCAGCTGGATCGCGCCTCCGAACAAGAGGAGCTTTTCCGTGAGCGTCGTTTTTCCGGCGTCGGGGTGCGCAATGATTGCGAAGGTGCGGCGACGCGAGATGACGCGCGAAAGTTCGTCCATGGGCCGGCACTGGGTAGCGCTCTCGCACCTAGCAAACAAGCCGTCGCAAAAAACCGCTCGAAATGCCTATGAATCAGGTGTCGATGTCGGAAAGTGGTGCTGCGAACGGAAGGCTTGCCTGCTGGGTGTGCAGCAGTTGGCAAGCTGCTGTGGCGCGAAATGAGCCGCCCTCGACATTGTCGGCCACCTGGGTAGTCTCCGCCTGGCCCCAATGGGCGCTGTTTAAGGGACCCCAACCAACCCATGTCCGACTCACAACGCCCTTCCGCGTCCTCCGCCACCAGCCACTCCAATGGTATGGAGCCTAAAGCTCCCACGCCATCCTGGATCCCGGAGCGAAATCAAGCTCTCGACACGGACGCGATTGACTCCGAATGGCCAGAAGAAGCCGCCGCCCCCCAGGCGGCATCGGTGCCGCCAGACGCTCCAGGCGTGAGTGCGGCACCGCAGGCCGGCTCGTTACCGAATGTGCCCAAAGCGCCCTTGCTACCGCAGGAAGCCAGAGAGCCCGCAGTCGCAGCCCCGGCGGCCAACAAACAAGCTGAGCCTGTGCCCGTCGCCGAGAAGCCTGTGCCCGTCGCCGAGAAGCCTGTGCCCGTCGCCGAGAAGCCTGTGCCCGTCGCCGAGGAGCCTGTGACGGCGAGTTCGGTTCCACTGCCCGCTCGTGAGCCCGTTGCACCGAAGCCAGCACCCGCTTCGCGCATGATCATCCCGCTCGTGTCGCTAGCGTTAGTGACTGTCTTGGCGTTCGTCTTTCTGAGGCCGACGCCTCCGACGCCTCCGATCCCGCGACGGACCGAACAAGTGAGCGCACCGAAGCCAACGACGCCCGCGGCGCCGAGTTCCTTGCCCGCGCCCACTGCCATCGCTTCCGAGCATTTGAATCCGAGTGTCGCGAGCAGCGCTCCTGAGACTGCGCCATCCGTCGCGAGCGGAGTCCCGGAAGCTGCGCCTTCTGCCGCTGCCTCGGTTCCGGTTCAGGCTCCAGAAAACACTGCTGGAGTAGGCCAAAAGCCCGTTCTCATTGAGTCCGTTCCCAGTTCCGCCAGGGTCTATTTGATTGAGGGGACCAAATGGTTCGATCGGGGGTTCACGCCGGCAACGCTGGACGTGCCGGCAGGTGCTTCGCTGTCTGTGATGTTGGTCAAAGACGGTTTTCGACGACGGAAGATCCGCGTCGATGGGAGCGACCCCAAGTTAATGTTGGCGTTGCTCCCGAGTCCTTCTGCTTCGGGCACAGCGCCTGGTGTCAAAGAGTCAGCCAAACCGGTGCCGGCTCCTGCCGCCAAGGAATGATCGCAGGTTGGTTGCAAGCCCCTGATGCCTTTGAACGTTCGCAGCGCCGGAGTGATCGACGCGGCTTCAATTGCCCGAGTTCAGATCGCTAGTTGGCAAGCTGCGTATCGGGGTCAAGTCTCGGACGAGTTCTTGGATGCACTCGACCACGCGGAGCGCGTCGAGATTTGGAGGCGCATCTTGGGCTCAAGCGAGGGCGACACGCTGGTGGCTGAACGAGACGCTGTGCTCGTTGGATTCTGTCATATGCGACCGTCTCGCGATTCGGATGCCAGCGAAACAGAGCTGGAAGTGACGGCTATTTACGTCGATCCTTCGTGGTGGAATCACGGCTACGGCCTCAAGCTGATGCAGGAAGCACTGCGTGTGGGGAGTGCGCGCTTGGCCGCTGTGGTCAGCCTTTGGGTTCTGCGTTCGAATCATGGCGCCCGTGCTTTTTATGAGGCGATTGGATTTGCAATCGACGGAGCGACGCGCTCTGAAGCCATGGCGGGTGGCCCAGCGCTGGAACAGGTGCGTTACCGACTCATGCTCAATTAGCTCATTGGGTTGCGGCGAGAGCGAGCCCACCTTCGCGTTCATCGGCGATCGCGTACCCGACACCTTGAACAATGAGCAGATTGTTGGCGTCACCAAAGCTGCTGCGCGCTTTGACGCGGTGGCCTTTCTGCTTGAGGCCCGAAATCACGTTGGCAGGAAGCGGACGATCGCGTTCGTATTGGAGCGTGTCTGGCACGAAGCCGTGGTGGACGCGGGTTGTGCGAACGGCGTCCACCAGTGTACTTTGATGATCGACCAGATCGGTGAGGATCTGAGCGATCGTACTGGGAATGGTGTCGCCACCCGGTGAGCCAAGGACGAGTGTGGTACCGCTCGGATGCGTGGCGAGTGTCGGGGCCATTGAGCTCACGCTGCGAAAACCAGGTGCGAGGGTGTTGACCCCTCCGGTGCCGAAGGCCGCCACCGAATTGTTGAGCACGATTCCAGTCCCGGGTGCGCAGATTTTTGCCCCAAATCCGGCTGAAAGAGTCGTTGTCAGGCTCACGACCATGCCTTCCGTATCCGAGACTGAAAGGTGAGTGGTGTGCTCCAGCTCCTTCAGCGCCTGCGCATACAACGGATGCAGCGTTGGGGACGGAGTTGTGGAGTTAGCCAAGATCGGATGGTCGGCGAAGGGTAGGGGACCTGTGAGCCAACGCTGACGGGTGGCTTCCGTTTCTGAGAGCGGCAAACGATCCGGATCTGTGACGGAAAACCTGCGTTCAGCTTGAGCTCGTTGCGATGCTTCCGCAAACAGATGCAGGCCTTCAACGGAATTTCGCGCGAACTGTTCGCTCTTTTGCTGAGCCAAAAATCGCAGCAATAGCACCAGGCTAACTCCTCCGGCCGAGGGCGGCGGCATGGTTTCAATCTGCCAGCCTCGATAGTTGAGTATGAGGGGAGCGCGCAGTTTGGCTTCGTAGTGATCGAGGTCACCTTGCGTGATCAGCCCGTCAGGTCCGAGGTGGGTGAGGGCTTCTGCAATCGGTCCCGCGTAGAAGCCAGCGCGGCCTCGCTCCGCGATCAAGCGCAGGGAACGCGCTAAATTAGGGTGTTTCACGAAGCTGCCCTTAGGGGAAGGAAGGGCTGTGGGGGTGCCAAAAGCCTCGCGAGCTTCGCGGGTTTTTCGAAGCTTTGGCCAGTTCCACTGAATAGTTAACGCTTCACGCGCTCCCACGCGATGGCCCACTTCTGCGAGCTCAATTGCCGGAGCGAGTAGTTCGCGCCAGGGAGTTTTACCAAGCTTCTGATGGGCGAGCCAAAGCCCGGCCACGGTTCCTGGGATACCTACGGCGGCGGCACCTTCCGCTCCCTGCGCGATCATTTGATCAAACTTCTGTTGGGTCAGCGCCTGCGGTGCGGTTTCGCGAAAATCGATGGCCAGTGTGGAGCCGTGTGCGGGGCGTACGAGCAGAAATCCGCCGCCCCCGAGATTGCCAGCACTTGGGTGCGTGACAGCCAGTACGAAGGCGGTGGCGATAGCTGCATCGATGGCGTTGCCGCCTGCTTCCAAGATGGCGACGCCCGCCCGCGTGGCAGTTTCTTCGACGGAGGTGACTAATCCAAGCTCACCGCGAACCGAACCGGTGCCCCCAGTGAGATGAGGCGCGTCGATGACCGGCACTGAAGCCACAGACGGTGCCGAAGGGACGGACCGCGTCGGGGAGGGCGAATGGATGAGCCGTAAACTTTGGCGTTGATCGGCCCGCGAGTGCAGGGGTGGCTCGTGAAGATTGCAGCGCAGCGTTGCCGCGACCAGCACGAACGTCGAACGCGTGCTCAGGCGCCGCAGAAGTTTTGGGCAAAGCTGAAGCCAAGTGTGCAAGCGGCTCACTCTAGCCTGAGCGATCCGGTTACAGTAGGGGCATGCCTGAAGCAGCCTTTCACCCTCTAGGAATTGCCATACTGACCGTGAGCGACACGAGAACACTCGAAACGGATAAGAGCGGCGCGACACTCGTAGAAATGCTGCTCAGAGCCGGACATGAAATCCGCGGCCGAGCCATCGTCAAAGACGACGTGGCACTCCTGCAGCACCAAGTAAAAGCTTGGATTGCGGACGCCAGCGTTGAAGTCATCATCACGACCGGGGGGACGGGCATTACCGCGCGCGACGTAACGCCCGAGGCGCTCTCCCCGTTGGTGACAAAAACCATCGAAGGTTTCGGTGAGCTGTTTCGCTTTCTCAGCTACGCAGATATCGGGCCAGCTACGTTGCAATCCCGTGCGTTTGGTGGTCTGTGCGGAACAACACTGCTCTTTGCGCTTCCGGGTTCCACCGGTGCGGTGCGTCTGGCGCTCGAGAAGATACTATTGCCTCAGCTGGATAGCCGCAGTCGCCCGTGTAACTTCGCGGAACTCTTGCCACGAGTTCGGCACGAATAGCGCCGTTTTCGCCGTGTTTTCATCGCGACGGCTAAGCGCCGCGTGGTTCCCGATTGGAAAGCACGAACAAACCCTTGTCGTGTTGGCTCATCGCTAAAAGATCTCCTGAATTGGCTGCGACAACCGGCGTGCCCAAAGCGCGGGCTTCCCGTACCACCGACGACGCCCCTTCAAGCTCCGATGCATGAACCAGGACATCTGCTGCGGCGATCAAACCTAACGCCAGTGGGCGAGTGAGCAGCCCAACGAAATGCGCTTCAGGGAAGGCAGCCTCCAGGCTTTTTCGAAGTGGCCCATCTCCGGCCACCACCACCTGTGCGTTCGGAATCAGCGTGGCTGCACGGAGCGCGGTGGCCACTCGCTTCTCTGGCACCAGCCGAGAAACGATGGCAATGATTGGCCGATTTTGGCCGAGTTCTAGCGCCTGTTCCGTAGCCGTCCGAGGGAGGGCCGAGACGTCGAGCGTGCAGGGGCGCACGTAGCTCTCGGGAAGCGTTTTACCAAAGCGAGCCGCTGTTTTTGTGTGTTGGGATTCACTCACGAAGCGTAACCTGCAGCCTCGTGTTTTCAGCGTGTTCAGAAAGGGTTGCGAAAGCCAGCGCGGTAGTCGCAGCAGCAGCTCAATGTCGGAACCATGCGCGACAATCTCCGATTCGGTCCGTGGAGCGAAAAGCAGTAGCGCGCCGGAGGGAAATAGCCAGTGGGCAATGATCCGATCCCATGGGCCCAGAGCTTGGAGCGCCTTTCTAACCCGCCACGCGAATTGGGCGACACTGACAGCACGGCTAGGATTCTCTCGCAGGCGTGTGGGAAGCCCTGGCCAGCCAAAGGCTTCAAGAGGTCCGAGCCAGTGTGTTTTAAAAGCGTTAGCTGGTAAGTGTTTTGGGGAGGCCCCCGGCGCGAGCACCACCACATCATGGCCCGCTTCGCATAGCAGGTTCACTTCCGACAGCACGAAATGCCCCGAAGCGTCACCTGGGCCCTCAGGAAACGAGGAGGTAACGACAGCGATTCGTGCCATGGGCGCTACACGCGCCCGAGCCGGCCCATCGCCACCAATCCTTCGGCTCCATGCTCCTCAAGGAGCGTCCCAAGCTTGCGTAGGTAGCGAAAACTGTAGATCCCCGAGCTGTGGGTGTCCCCCCAAGTGAGGCCGAGGGCGTAGTTGCCGACCGCTTCGAGGGAGCGGAGTTCCAGATCCCCTCCCGTTTGATACGTGATCTCCCCCGAGTGCCCTTGGCAGGCGGCGCATGGGCAAAATCCCCGCAAAATAGCGTGTGGATAGAGATTCTTGTGGCCATCGGCCCAGGAAATTTCGAGTTCCCGTGCGCCGTGGGGGGCTTTGACGCCGGTGGGGGTCAGGCTCAGCTGTTCGCTCATGGGCAATATCTTTCCGCGTGGCCCGTTAACTAGCCCGTTTTGGGGGTTGCAATGGGGGGGCCAGAATGTCATATCAGCCGCCCCTTGGCGAACCCGAACGAGACCGTCCAGTGCAAGCCCCTTGAAGTCGCCGTCGGCGACAAGGGCATCGAACGTGCCATCAAGCACCTCAAGCGTCGCATGGCGGCTGAGGGCATTCTGCGCGAGCTGAAGCGCCGCCGGCACTACATGAAGCCTTCGGTGAAGAAGCGTAAGAAGATGAGCGAAGCCGCTCGTCGCCGTAGGAAGCGCGTTCGTCCCGACGAGCGAATGTAATACGCGCTGCCGCGTATTTGGCCGAGCTTGGGCCACAAAGCTAACCTGGTGAGGTGACAACTCTCGCCCGGCAGGTGCCCATTGCAGGCAACGCCCCATTTCGCCTGCGCTGGGTGCTATTCTTGATTTTGACTGGGGTATGCGCGCTGCTGCTGGTGCCGCGCGCGACAGCAGCCTGGCGAATGTACTCAGTAGGTCCTGCGGCTGCTGACTATGCACTTTGCATGGCAGGGCCCACTGGAGCTGAGCTATTTTTGAGCTCAGACGGGGATTTTCGTCGTCTGCTTCGCCGCAGGTTGGTGTCTTCCGGAGCTGCGGCTCTTCCTTTTGCTCGTTGTGCCAAGCTTGCCGTGCTCCTCGGCGGGTCCCCGCGCCTGCTGAGTGCACTTTCCGCCCCTGCTTCGGCCTTTCGCGAGTGGGAAGGCGGAACTGCAGCTGCCTTCTCCCTCGAAGATCTCGACCTCAGCGTAGAGGTCGCCACAGGCGTTTACCGGCGAGCTTGGCCACTTCTGCGGGGTGAACCGGGGAGGCTAATCAAACCTTCGCTCACTCCTCCGACGGCTGTTCATCCGCGCGATCCCGTGAAGCCCGCCTGGGGTCGCGGGCTGCCGGATCGAACGAGTTGGCAACGCGCGACACTCGTGGAGGGCCAGCAAGCTCAGGTCACACTGGCAACCGGCACCCGATTCACAACCTATGCGTCGAGTGATGGTTACGCATGGCGCGAGGTACCTCGCTCGCGTGCAGCACATGTTGAACGTTGCGCGGGGCCAACCGGTCCATTCTCTGCGCAGGTTGGCATTGACCCAACGTCGCGAGCGATCTCGGTTAGGACGTTCCGTGGTCAGCTGCTCGTGTACGAGACAGAGGCCGTGCCTGCCACAGGCGAGCTGATTGCCACGAGTTGTGACGACCGTGGGCTGGTGCTGCTCCTGCGTGTTGCTGGCGAGAGCCGCATGGGGCTGTGTCCCTACCAACAGCGATGTCGCGAGATGAATCTTCCCTCGCTCGGTGCTGAATTGAAAACAGGTCAATATCCGCTCGATATGGCGCGCCTCGATGGCACGACGGTGGTTGCCGCTACGATGGGAACGGTCGTGCGTGTGGCTTCAACGCGTGACAACGGGCTCACCTGGACGCCCTTCTCGGTAGCGTTTGATGCCGGAGAATGGGGTGCTCCGACGTACCCCGAAGTGCCCAATCATCTGTTGGCACTGGGCTCGAAGGTGCTCTTGTATTCAGGTTTTCGCCAGGCAAGTGCGGCTTATCCGCTGCTGATATCTGACGACTTTGGGGCGAGCTTTCACGGCGCGCGGGTGGAGCCACGTTGAACTTTAGCCGTGTTGAAAACGCTACAGTCGGGCGCGCGCCAGCGTGTAATCATCCGAGAGGCTAAAGACGACGAGATCGCGGGCTTCGTTGTGGCGCATGAGGAATCGCACACGCGCTTCGCGATCCAGATCCCCGAATGCGTGCTGGCCTGAGCTGAGCGCGATCGCCTGCAGGGCGGCGTTGAGATCTCCGTACGCGAGCAATGCTGAGCGATTAGCCCATTGATACGTGAGTGTGCTGAGCTGGTTGGCCCGATCCCTCAGGGTCTCGGCGACGCTTGCGGCAAGCCGAGGCAGATCAGGCGATAGGGCAGTGACGTGGGGTTGGATTCGCGCGCGTACTGCGGCGACCTTGCTCGGCTCTACGCCGGCAAATTGAATTTGGTCGTCGAAGGTGGCGAGCAGACCCAGAAGGATTGGCGGAAGCTCAATCGCCGCAATTCTAGAGAGTGCAGCCGTGTGGGACATTAAAAGCTTCAGGCTGCGTGCGATCAGAAACGTGCGCGCACTCGGACTCGCGTTCGCCACAGCTTTTCCAAAAATCAGCTCAGGCCCAGGCGACAGAGTTGGCACGCAGATCGCACCGAGAATTGGCGACACGAGCAGTTTGGGTGTGGGTAGACCGAGTTCAGCTGAGAGCTCAAAGATTTCTTCTTCGAGGGCTGAATCAGCCGCTGCGAAGGGCTCAGCACGCAGCGTGTTCGGATCCACAGGAAAGGCGAGTTCGAGGAGTTGGTGGGTTTGCAGCAGGAACGCGCGGAAATCAGCCGTGAAGATTTCGGGGGCGAGGAGATCATCAAAGGCCGAATCGAGCGCCCCGAGCCCGACCCCACGCAGACTTCCCGGACGGCCCTCCATCGCGGCAAGGGCGGCTTCCGTCGCCTCGCGCAAGGCTGGGTCTTTCTTCAGCTCTGCCGCTTGGGCTAATAAGAGGAAAAATCCTCGATCGAAACGCCCGCTGCTCACCGCGCGGCGAGCCTCCAGCATGACGGATTTGAGCGTCTTCTCGGCGTTCTCACTTTGCGAGGCTCGCCGATAAAAGTTCACTAAGGCCGCTAGTATATCCGAATCTTGAGGCCACTGGCGGCGCGCACGTTCGAGAGTTGCCTGAGCTTTTCTGGGATCCTGAGCTGAGTGCTCTTGAAGTTCCGCAAGAGAGAGCGTGCCGCGCTGTTTGTCGTTTTCGCTCGATGCCTGTTCCAGGACCTGAGTCGCTAACTTGAGAGCGCGCTCGGTTTGGCCAAGCTTGCCGTAGGCTCGAGCAAGCGCAGAAGTCGCGTGAGCGTCCTCGGGAATGCGCCTGAGCACTTCGTTGAAGGCAACCTCCGCCCGTTCAGGGTTTGGAAGCTCAAGCTCATACAGGCCACCCAGCTTGAGATAGACCGCGGCCTGTGCCAGTGGATCCGCGAGTTGCCGCACGACTCGCAACCAGGCTTGCTCAGCGGCAGTATAATCCGAAGCTGCCACGCTCAGCTCAGCATAGGCGCTGAGGGCATCAGGCTGATTCGGAGCCAGCTCCAACACGAGCGAAAGTCCGGCGCGTGCGCGCGCGTGGAGACCGAGCTCAACAAGCGTCCGGCAACGCTCGACATCCAATGCAATGCGCGCCTCAATATCGTGAGTGAAGGCGAGGCGTTGTTCTAGGAGCTCAACAATTGGCTCCAATTGGCTAGTTTCTCGGTATAAGGCCAGAAGGCGCGCAAAGGTATCGTCGTCGTGGGCGTCGAGGTCGAGCGCATTCTTGAGCGCCAGAATGGCTCTTGGTTTGTTGCCGACGTGATCTTGCCACACCATGGCCGCTCGGCGCCACGCACGATGTTCCTGTTCCGGGGAGCCGCAGCTTCCGCCCAGCCTTTCCCAAACCTCAGCAGCCTGTGAGTACTCGCCGAGGCGCTCCAAAAGATCCGCTTTGCGGATCAAAAGTACGAAGTGATCGCTCACAGCCAAAAGGCCAGCATCGATCAGATTGAGCGCCTGCGGGTAAAGCTCGAGCACCACCGCGGCTTCTGCAGCACGTAGCGAGAGCGTTGCGCGGTCGAGCGGGTTCTCAGCTCGTTCTGCTAGTGATTGCGCGAAACGTAGGCATTGAACTGCATCGCGCGGAAGGGCGTGCGTGTAGAGGCGACGCTGCGACCAGAGCGGTTGCGCTTCATCCTGGAGTGCTCTTTCGGCGCTAGCTCGGGACAGCTCAGGGTGCCCTTCCAATACGTTCAGGTGCGTTGCGAGCCAGGCGTTCGAAAGCGCCGAATCGCCCGCCAAAAGGCTGGCAATTTCCCCGGATAATCGCGCAAGCTCCCCCAAGTTTCCGCGCGCAGAGGCGCTTTGGCGGAGGTGGTACAGCGTCGGCAAGTGCGCTGGCTGCTCTTCCAGCAAAGCACGGTATTCGAGCACGGCATCTTCGCTGCGACCGCTGTTCTGAAGCAGGCTGGCGCGTAGGGAGCGTGTGCTCTGCCGCAGGCTGGCGCTGCCACTCTCAAGCACCCCCTTTGAGGCCTCCAGGTACCTATCCAGACCACGTCCCGCTCGGTCGTTCTGCTCCTTGATCGATAGGGTAAGTGGATCGCTGGGAAAAACGTGCTCCAGGCAGGCAACACATGTCTCGGTATTGCCGATGGTGGCATGAAGGAGCGCCGCACTGAACTTGAGACCTTGCGTTTGCTCAGCAGGTAGCTCACTCGCGAGGTGCTCACTTTGGAGTGCTAGTGCGTTGAGCGCTGGATCTCCCCAGCGCCCTAAAAACAGCGCGGTTGCGAGATCTTTGCCAACAAGCTCGGAAGCTTCTCCCAATAGCCTTGCCGATGTTCGCGGCTCCTGGCTCGAGCGCATCCAAGCTTCAGCAAGCAGCAGGCTGGCGTGCTCATGGGGGCCTGAGCGATGGTCGCGCGTTTCGCTCAGAAGTTCGCGCAAGCCTTCGTCGTCGCCCCGTGCTCGGGCATCTCGCTGCCGGAGTACTTGAGCGAACGGAAGCTCCGGATCAGCTTCGAATGCTTCCTTGAGCGTCTTGCGATAGTCGCGGTGCTCCGAGCCGAGCCTCAAAGCGGCCTCGGTTAGGAGCAGCGCGCGGTGTGCGCCGTCCGAGGTGGCGTCGGCAACGCCCATCAGATACTGCGTCCCGCTAGAAGGATCGGAGGTGTCCAGCAGGGCACGCGCTAGGCCCTCGTTCGCGTCGTCGTTTCGTAGGCTCTCGGCGTAGCAAACCTGCGCTTCATTGGGCAGACCGCCAGCTTCGTAAAGAATTGCGGCCACCAAAAGGAGCGTCGTTGCCTGCGGTGGGTCCTTGACGCAAGATCGAATTTGGTCGGCCAGCAACTGTAGGTTATTTTCTGAGAAAAAGAGTTCCAACCGGAGGGCGTGAATGAGTTGCGTCGTGTTGGAAGGAGCACCCGGGAACAGCAGCGCCTCACGCAGCGTTTGGAGCCTTTCCGTCGCACCGTTCCCGCTAGCGTCAGCCAATACGTGCGCAATATTCGCCTGCCACACAGCGGCATCATCGCCTGCGAAAACCCTCGCCTTGGCGTCGAGATCGGGCCGAACAGCGCCGATGGCAGCCACCAAGGGCAAAAGCTCCGGAGTGGCGAGCGCTTGGCTCAGCAGGCCTTTGTCACTTTCGTGACCGAGCGGAGCCAGAGCGAAGAGTGCTGCCCGTTCCGCGACACTGAATGACTCCGCCTGGGTGGGTTCAGAAATGATTTGTCTGACTCGGTCAAAGTCGGAAGCTTCAAGCGCGCGGTGAACAAGCGAACGAACCACTAACGCCGTTTGCTTACGTTCAGCGAGTGCATTCAGATAGTCGATCGCCTTTTCGCGGGTGTCGGCCCTGTGTGACAGGAGCGTTGCACGCAACCACAAAGTGGCGCCCTTCAAGCCCTTCGATTGAGCAATGGGCTCCAGATTCTTTGCCACCTGTTCGGGGCGACCGGCATTCAGTGCTCGACTTGCCTTCTGGAACGCAACGCTCATCGGCACGTGGTGCGCAATGTCCGCGTCGTTGTCGGCGCGCGCATGAAGCATGTGCTCTGTGGCGTTCGCTAGGTCACTCAAGCCACCATCTTTAGGCCAATTGGTGGGTGGGGTTTTCTTAGTACGAAGACTATCCAGAAAATTTGTGATGAGGCCACGCGGATCGGTTGGCGTGAGCTTGGCAAAGAACTCAAGCTTCTTCTGTGAAAGGCTGTTGTCCGAAAGCAGAAGGCGCTGAATTTCGGCTGAATAATAGGCCGCGTGGGCGCGTGCCTCCGGGTCCACGCTGGCTCGCATTTCAACATCCAGAGCGGCCGTTACGTTCTTCCAATCGTGCCTCGCCGCGGAGAACCAGCGCTGCTGGCGTGATGCGATGGGGGACGCGGGGCTTGCAGCGTGCCCAAGGCCTGCAAGCTTCTGCCCCCGCGCGGGATCCCCAACCATGGCCCACACTTCACTTGCCACAACCAACAGGCGTGCGCGTGCTTTGGGATCCGTAGTGAGCTCCGCCTGCTGTTCGAGCCAGGCGGCCCGTTCGGCCCACGATTCGACTGTGCCGGCTTCCTCGATATGCGTGCTCGCGGGACGCTCAGCGTCGAGCGGCCGGGGGGCGCTCCGAGGAAGCGGCGGGGGTTTGGAGGTGCGTCGCAGAGTCAGCGCTTCTTCCACGAACGAATCGGGCGCCCATGAAGCATACACAGGAGGCTCTGAAGCTTGAGGCGCCTCCAGCTCAGCTGCGTTCACAAGCTCAGCTTGGCTGGAAGAAAGTGCGCTGATCTCTTGGGTTGACGGCTCGAGTGAAGGCAGTTCGAATTCCCGGTCAGCTTCAAGCTCAGCTCTTTCTGAAGGGGTGGACGGCTCAACCATCGGCAAGGCCGCTTCCAGCAAGGCATCAATCTCGTCGTCAGTGCTGGGCGCGGGCCTCACGAGATTCGGAGGCCTGCCGATGGAAACAGGTCCGTTTTGTTCGGGGTTAACAAACGAGGGCGGCCGCGGTGCGACGGTTACGTAGGGTTGATGGAGTGAGGGCCGCCTTGGCCCATCTTCTCCGCTGTCTTCGGCGAGAAGGGCATCGAGCAGCTCTTGGGATCGAATGGAACTCGGGGCCGCTTCGCCTTCAACCTGATCTTGAGAACCTGGTGTTGCGTTTGGTTCGCGTTCGCTCATCGGGCCTCCAAGCCAAGCTCTTTGCGAAGCTCCAGGTAACGTGGCCCGAGCACGAAGGATAGGAGGCGGCCAAGGCGCGCGCGATCCTCGGGGCTTGTGAGACGCTTTCTTCGGGCTGAAGGCTCCTTGGCGATGACCCACGAAACGTCGCCGGAGGCGAGGGCCGCGACGCGGTCCATGCTGGAGAGTGCGCCGGCTATCCAGACCAGCGGATCTTGGGATTCGGCCCGCACACGCTCGACCAATGGGGGAAGCGTCTTCTTTGCTTTACGCCCAAGCCCGCGGCTGAGAAGTCGTACAAACTCTGCCGTCATGGCGTAGCTTGGCCCCTCCAGACTCACACCGAAGACTTGACCCGTGGCCTCGATGAGCGCGGCAATATCCGCCGGCTCACGCGAGCGCAGGATGCTCGTCCCTTGCTTAAGCGCGAAGAGCTCACGCGCTACGGCTTGTCGATGCGCGGGCGAAAGCGGGGATACGACGGCTGTTCCGACCAGTAACGCGGGCGTATCGCCGACCAAGCCTCGAACCGCGTCCGGCTCCTCGCCACCGATGTAGAGGTCGAACTCGCCAAGCCCGAGTGCTCCCGCCCACGCCGCAATCTCGTTGCGAATGGGCAGCCCCAGCCGCGGTTCAACGCGCTGCTTCTTGTGGATCCCAAAGCTTTGGAGGGTTGGACCCAAGATCTCAGCGAAAGATGGCATGGCCTCACGCATCAACTCAGCGAGGGCGCCGTTGTCATTGGGATCCAAAAGGTCAGGAACGGAATCAGCATCCATGGCGAGTCGCGGACTGAGGATCCTTTCAGCACTCAGTTCCAAAAGCGCAGCGTCCAAATCAGGGCTGCTTTCGCCGAGTGCCGCGAGCGCTCCCACCGTGGCCTGACTGAGCGGCGTATTTTCTAGCACGTTCGCGAGGCGAAACAGCAGCTTGAGCCGTTCGGCATCTAAGGGGTCACTCTGCACCCAGTCGATCACGGGCCCAAGTGAGCGACTGACTAACGCTTTAGTTTGCTCGCGATCCGGGTGCCTGCGGCTGATCACTAAATCGAGCGCTTCGGGATCCGCCGGCTCTTCTGCAAGCAGGCGGAGTGCTGCCTGTTCAGTGCGTTCGGTGGCGCCGAGCTTGTCGCGGGAAATCACCATGCAAAGGCGCGCAGCCTCAGCTCGTTGCTGGGATGTTTCCCGTTCTTTGCTCAAATCCTCCAACACATCCAAGGCCTCAACCCAAGCGCCAGCACTGGTGGCGGCGCGCGCGAGGCGTTCCCGAACCGGGAGTGTGCTCTGCCCGGAGCGATAGAGTTGAGCGAGAACGGCGAGCGCTTGGAGGGGGTCGTGCAGTTTGTTTTCGTAGATATCGACGGCAGCAACGCCGCTCATCAATCTCTGTGGTGCCGGCGCGTTGCGTAAGGCAGAAAGCTTGGCGAGGTTTTCCGCGGCTTTGCCGAAATCCCCCTCGCTCATGAAGATTTCCCCCGCGAGGGCGAGCGCGCCCACATGATCAGGTTCGAGCATTTGCACGCTTTCGAGTGCTGTGAGCGCAAGCGGCAGCTGCTTCAGGGTCCGAAAGGCACGCGCCCGTTCCCAGAACAATTTGGATAACTCATCCACGTCGTCAGTGGCGTCCAGGCGAGCCTCAATGAGCGCGAGCAGCCTTGGATGGTCCTTTCTTTCGCGGACAATTCTAAACAGTCTGTCGAAGCACCGAGTGCGGCTGATGTCGCGTGTGATGGCGCGAGTGAGTGCATGTTCACCGAGCTCAAGCTCGCCCAGCTCGTCGAGCAAAATCAGCGACGTTTTTTCCCAATAGAGCGCGCCCTGAGCCGCGTCCGCCACAGAATCACCTAGGCCAGCGTAGGCTTCGGCCAAGAGCCCGCGATTCTTGCTTGCCTCCGCGACGCTCCGCAGCCCCTCCCACACGAAGACATCCTCGGGACTTTGAGTCGCAGCGACTTTGAACGCTTGCTCCGCCGAGGTGAGTTCCCCGAGCGCCAACAGATTGTATCCAGCCAGCGCGGTAACCAGGCTCTGGTTCTCTTCCCCGAAGAGTTCGGCTGCGTGCCCAAGCGCACTCGCTCGCCGCCTCGGATCGCTCCCAGGTGGTGCCAATTCAAGAGCGGCAAAGCGTGAAGCTGCATCGTTTCCGTTGAGCTGGGGGCGAGCCGTTTGGCCGAGCAGCAAATTCATCAGCGCAGCGCTCGTCTCAAAGGCGGACCGTGCTGTGCCATGCAGGCGTGCTCCGAGCGTGTGTTGGGCAAGGGCTTCGGTCTGGAAGTCCTCGGCTTGGCGTGCTGCCAACAGCCACTCGAGGGCAGGAAGTACGCTCGGATCACTTTGGACCCAAGCTTCGGCCGCCTCCATGGCATCGGTGGCGCTCATCGGGTCCCGGACCTCGCGCGCGTAATAAGCAGCGGCGCGCGCAATTGAAGTGGCTTGTTCGCCCCAATCCTCCAGGCGTTCGAAGGCTTCGAGCTTCTTGCCAAGTGAAGCCTCGGTGGCATTCGACCAAAGGGCGCGCGTGAGCGCGGTTGTTGAATGGAGCTCCTGCGGCGCGACCGCTTCGAGCTGTTCTAAGGTTGACGTCGCCTGCGCTCGACCTTCGGGACGCAACGCCTCAAACGTGAAACGTTCCAGGAGCGCGAGCGCGTGTGCTTCGCCCAGAGCGGGCGTCTCAAGTGCCGCTTGGCGGGCTTGGATCTCGTCCGGTTCAATCAGCCTGCGCGCGAAGCGAAGCAACGGGAGGCTTGGATCTGGTGCGATTTCGTGAGCGCTCTCAAACGCCCCCATCGCCAAACGTCGATCGCCACCTTGCCAGGAGCACAACCCCGATTGAAGCAAGAGTGCCGCGGCTTGATTGAGATCGTGAGACCCAAGTGCGAGCTGATGGAGTGAGCTGGCAGCATCCCGCCAGGCACCATTCTTCTGGTTCAGCTGAGTGAGCATTAACGCAGCTACAGGTTCTCTGTACCCTGAGTCTTCAGCCTGTGTGAGCGCTAGAATCGCGAGCTTCGGGTTGCCGGCCAGGTTGGCGCGGAGAGCTGCGGCCAACATGAAGCTATGGCGACGATCCGGATCTGTTTCGAGTCCTGCTATGACGGTCAACGCCCGGGCTTGCTGTTCAATGGCGTTTTCCCGAGCCATGGGTCCGTAAGCCGCGAGCCAAGCTTTCAAGGCTCGGTCCGTGACCATGACCGTGTCCGTGTCCGAGTCCGAGTCTCCAGGCTCATCTCCGCTCAGTGAGATCGGCAAAGCGAGAGCGTCGCGTCGCAATACCTCAAAGCCGATGCCGCTCCGGTCCTCAGAAAGCAAGCTTGCATTGAGCTTTTTCGTCGCACTCCAGAACCACGGAGTGTTGTCGACTGTGGCCGCAAGGAAACGCTGGATGCGAGTCGTGAGGGACGCGTCCCCGCCCGCTGCTTCGACAAGGGCAGTGGCTTCCTGTACGTTGCCATCTCGAGCGCGGAGTTCCGCCGCCGTGTACAACGAGCGGCCTCTCTCCGCAGGGGTCGTTGCACGTTCGGCATTCCGTGTGTAGAAATCGGCCAAGGCTAAGGAGTCTTGCTTTCGGCTGCGAATCTCCAGCTGCAGGGCCGTCGCAAGTGAACATCCAGGATCGCATTCGATGGCGTTTTCCGTCGCGGATAGCGCTGCATCGAGGTCTTGTTCTCCGAATAGAGCCGCGGCGATGTTGAGCCAGAGGGCAGCCCGCTCGGGGGCGCTGGTGCTCGCTTCAAGCAGTGCGTGCGCGTGGCGCTGGGTGGCCTGATGGTCGGCGAGTCGCCCAGCCTCGGCGAGTGCGAGGGCTCGAACGCCTCGGTGGTGGGGTGCCAGCTGAAGAGCGCGCTCGAACAGTTGTTGAGCAGTGTTGGGGTCACCCGAAACTCGCTCAGAGAGCGCTGCTTTCAGCAGCAAATAGACACAGGAATTTCTTTCTTGGGTGTGGGCTTCCGACGCCAGCTCTTCTTCGTTCGTTGGCAGTGAAGCAAGAAGTGCCGTTGCTTGCCGCTGCAGTGCCTCGTTTTTAGCGGTTGGGAGCCCGTGCTCGGTACCAAAGCGCTCAAGTGCTAAAAGCGCGGGCCAAACAGCTTCGGAGTGAGAATTGGCTGCTGCCTGGAGCGAGGCAAGCGCGGGTTCGAGAGCGCCGACTCTCTCGGAAGCCAGCGCCGCGTCAAGCTGCAGCATGCCCTTCCACGTAGCATCACCTGCCTGTTCAGCCTGCATCGAGAGCGCGCGTTCGCGCAGGTGCTCATCCCCACTTCTGGCGGCGAGCAACTCAAGAAGGAGCCAACTGGTCGGTTCGGTAGCGTTGTCGGCGATCGCTCGGTTGAGAGTGTCCTCGCTCACGCGATGGTCACCCTTAGAAAGTGCTATCAGGGCGGCGTACTGCAATAGGTGCGTTCGTGTTTCAGTCGGTAACCGGAGCTCATCAAAATGAGGCAACAGTTCACTGATGCGGTCGGGGGCCCGTTCTTCGCAGATGCCGAGCGCTACCATGAGCGGTTCGACAAAATTCCCAATGAGCTCAGAGGCTTCGACGTGCGCCGCGATTGCCGAATGCAGGTCTCCCAAGAGACCTTTAACGACGGCTTCCTCGTGTAAGAGCATCGCGCGTCGCTCGGCGCTGTCGCTGGCTTCACGCTCTCGCTGAAGCTGCTCCAAGAGCCCATGCGTCACTGCAGCAACCACTGGCGCCCGCGTTGCGTCGTGCGAATCGGGGCCTTTTGAAACGGAAAACGACATGCGGATGAAATTCTTGGCGGGACTCTATCTCGATTTTGTTAGCTCTGAGTCACAAACCTTGGGCACCGACTTTCAACGCTCACCCACCTCACGGCGCCGACAGTCCCTCCCTAATCGTGGCGCTTCACGACCCAGAATCCCCGAGGTGTGTCGATGGGCATGTCGCTCACTTCCCCCCTTTTCAGGCGGAAGACGACATACTCGACGCTCGGCTCCAGCACCCCCTGTTCGATTCGGCCGGCGTTCTCGAGCGAACTCCGGTCACCCTTTTTCACTGCTGCCGCGAAGTCTGTCAGGGCCTCAGGGATCACACCCGTGGCGGTTGTCAGGGCAACGCTTCGGCTGGGCGCATCGGCTTCGGCGCCTTCGGAGCCGGCATAAGGGAAAAGAATGACGCCAAATCGAATATTTCGGGGTGCCTCGCCCGGTAGGTTCGGTACGGGGCTTCCGTCTTCTTGCATAGTGAAGCGGTCCTTGCGTGGCACTGCGCGCACGGAGGCGTCTGACGTCAACGCTGGCGGCGTTGGTGTGTTTGGGTGAAGAACCGCGGCCTTTTCTGGCGGCGCCGCGGCCTTATGCTCGAAGCCGAGGCTTTGTGGTCTCACAACCGCCAGGGCGACGACGCCGGTTCCGAACAACAGGCCGATTATTCTCAGTGTCCACGGGTGCATCGCTTGGAGAGCTTTCGCGTATCATGACCTAGTGTTCGGCTGGAAGCGTGGTTGGAGCGGAGCGCGACAAATCGCGTGCGGTTTGGTATTGATGAAGAGTTACGGGAGATATGTTCAAAGTTAACTGTCCCGGCTGTGAGGCGCCCTACCAGGTTGAAGAGAGAAGAGTCCCAACGACCGGGCTGAAGATGCGCTGCCCAAAGTGTGGGACTTCATTTCAGGTGGATTCTCCATCCCAGGTCGCCCAGGTCGCCCAGGTCGCCGCGGCGACGTCCCCGGAGCCCACCAACCCTTCGCCCAAGCGGGTTCCGAAGCCTACGATGATGGGCGTAGCGCCAGGCCTTGGTGTGCCTCCGCCGCGTCGACCCCCGCCGAGCGCCTCCGAACCAGCCGCTGTTGAGGAGATTTATGAGGTCACGTCGCTGATGCCGGAGGCGGACGACGATCTGCCTGAGGCGATTATCGATCCACCACTGCCCGCCCCGCCGCGACCCTTCGGTGCGCCCGCACGACCAGCGCCACGAGCCCCACTCGGACCTCCAGCTCGCGCAGTTGCGCCGCAGGCGCCTACCGCTCCGGTCCAGAGTTCCACGGCCAGCACAGGGACCGCCGAAATGGATTTACCATCTCCGGTCCCGCCAGAGCCAGGTTCACCTCGCGGAAGCCTGAAGCCGCAAGCAATTGAGGATGACCTTTTGCTTCCCGAGTTCGGGGAGGCGGCACTGCCCGAACCGCGTGTGCGGAGCGTGCCGCCAAGCATCGCCCTTCGGCCTGGCGCCACGAATGAGGCCTTGGGGTTGCCCACGGTGGTGGCCGCCAAAGTCAAAGCCCCCGAGCGGCTCGCAAGCCTACGACCCACGTTTGGGAAGATCGACGATTTTGAGCTAGATTTGCCCGAAATACCGAGCGCAGAAGCCGCAGTTTCCGGTGGTCTTTCGGCGCCGACGTTTGGTGAGTTCGAGCTCGACGATGCACCGTTGCCAGAGGTTGCTCGGTCGCCAACCAGGGCGCGTGATGGTGAAGCGGACCTTCCAACTCATTCCGCGCGATTGCCAAGTGAGTCGCGAGGCCTTGCCGAGGCAGCCCTTCCGTCGCTTTCTGGGCAATCGCAGGCTCCAGGTCTTCCGGCACACCTCCCGGCTGGCGCAGTCAGTTTGCCCTTCGTTCAGCGAACGGAAGGTTTGCCGTCACCGTCTCACTCTTTGCCTTCGCCCGCGCAGTCATTGCCTGCACCGCCCGATGCGTTGGGTCAACAGCACGCTCTGCTGCCGGACGCTCTCGAAGCACTGCCTGATTTTGGAAAAATGCCTTCGCTCTCCAATCGGCCTCCGCCGCTCGGGGTTGCTGCTGGTCGCGCGAGTCAGTCCGACCTCGGACCCTTCGGGAGTCAATCGCCCAACGGGGCAGCGCCGGCGTTTGGGATGGACGGGGAGTTTTCTTTCGACAGTCAGCCACCGCGAGCCAGCCTCAGCAATCCGCCGTTTGGCGGGCCCGGAGGTTTTGCACCTTTGAACAGCCCTCCGCGCGAATCGTTGCGTTCCGGCCCAGATAGTTTTGGAGAGATTTCGTTGCCCGGCGCCGACAGCCAGCCACCGAATTCAGGCGCGGAGCCCGCACCCGGCCAGACTGCAGGGCGGCCTCAACTGGGTCTGATTGAGCTCGACACCGCAGGCACCTCCAACCGCCCGCCCGCGAACACGTCCGTGTTTTCGAGCACAGCGCCTGCGGCCTCTTCGGCGGCGATCAAGCGCGTAGCGCTGAAGAGTAACGAATCAGACATCGTGCCAGCGCGTCGCGCGTTGAAGATTGCTGCGCTCGTATTCACCCCCCTCTTCCTCGGTGGCGGCGCGCTCACATTCGTGCCCAATATAGGGCCATTCGGTTATTATTTCATTGGAGATCAACTGAATCGAGAGGCGCACCAAGCGCTCTTGGATGCAACGGTGGCGGAGGCTCGGGCTGCCATGGCCAAAGATACTTTCAATGACGGCAAACGTGCGTTCGAACTCGTGAAGGCCGCACACTCAAAGGCGCCTCGCGAGAAAAGCTTCGTGGCCTACGCTGTGTTTGTGGGCTTCATGCAGAAGTTGCGTTTCGAAAAAGCTCCCGAGATCCAGGCGAGCGCCGAGGTCTTGCTCACGGAGCTCACCGAGCAGAGCGATATCCCATACCTCGAATTGGCGCGCGCCGCTGCAGGTTCCAGAGAAAACCTAGCCCGCCCCCTCAATCAGCTTCGCGATCTCGAACGGCGAGAGCCTAAGAATGTTGATGTCCTCACCATGTACGCGGAGATGGCTCTTCGCGCTCACAAGGATCCAGCGCTAGCTATTTCCGCTTGGGAGCGCGCTCGGGCCGTCGAGAAAAGCGCGCGAACGTGGTTCGGATTGGCGCGAGCAAAGCACCAAGCCGGTGACGCGGTGGGCGCCAAAGAAGCCGCTCAGGCAGCGCTATTGGCTAACCCTGAGCACTGTGCCTCCAAGGTGCTGCTAGCGGAGCTCTCGTGGGAAACGGATGAGCAGGAGGGGCCAGCGAGCGTCTGGCTGTCAGCTGTGGTTGACCCGAAGTCGGGAGCAAGCTCAGAAGAGGTGGTGCGCGCACACACCCTTTTCGGCGATATTCATGCCTCTCGCTCCCGGATCAGCCAAGCCGAGAAGGCCTACGAGCAAGCCCTCAAAGTGAATCCGCAGGACGCCTTTGCGCTCATCGGCCTCGGCAAGACGCTCCAGCAAGCTGGGCGCCATTCCGAAGCTCTGGCCCGATTCGAGGCGAGTAATCAAAGCGATGCGGATAACCTGAAGGCGCAAATCGGGATTGCACAATCCAAGCTCAGCTTGGAGCGTTTGGATGACGCGGAGGCTGACCTCAAGAAGTTACACGAAGCTCACCCCAAAGAATTTGAAGTCGCCTATTGGCTAGGCCGCGCCCAAGACGCGCTGGGTCGGCGTGAAGCTGCGGAAAAAAGTTACCGGCAGGCTATTTCTCTGGGCGGAGGCAAGCTTCGAACGGTGAGTGCCTACGTTGGCCTCGTCACGCTTCTCAATCAGCTGGGTCGAGATGTCGAGGCCAAGAATATCTTGGCTGAGGCGCAGAAGAGCCTCCCCAATGCCCCGGCCATTCATCGCGCCTTTGGCGACCTGGCATCCAGCCAGGGCAACTATGATGCTGCGCTGACGGAATACCGTGCGGCGCTCGCGTTAGATCCCAAAGATGTCGGCGTGAAGTTTGAATTGGGGGTCGCTCTTAGGCGCATGCGGCGCTTTGCTGACGCGCTTCAGGTATTCGATGAAGTGGCGGCCGCAGATACGGATCACCCGGGGCTCGCTCTCGAACGAGGACTTTTGTTCGAGGAATCTGGCAACCGGGAGCAGGCACTACACGCTTACGAACAGGCGCTGGCCAAGGCGCCAACCGATCTAGATGTGATGCTTCGAGTGGGGTGTGGGAAAGCTGCCGCCGGACGTGGCAAAGAGGCCAGCGTCCTGTTGCGGAAAGTCTTGGAGGTTCGGCCGAATTCCGCGGAGACGAGCCATTGTTTGGGGCGTGCACTCCTGGTCGAAGGGAATAATCTGAGCGACGCCCAGCGAATGCTACAGCGCGCTGTGGAGCTCGATCCTAATCGGGCTCAATATCATCTCTATGTTGGCTGGGTCGCCGCGGACATTGGCCAGATGGACAAAGCTCGAGCATCGTTTAACAAAGCGCTTGAGCTGGACAAAGGGTTCGCAGATGCGTACTGGCGCCGCGGAATTCTTTCCGCCCGACAGGGCGCAGCGAAAGATGCCGTCGCTGATTTCACTGAGGCCCTCCGCCTTCGGCCAAGCGCGTACGACGTGCACGCTGCGCTTGCTGATTCCTACTACGATCTTGGGATGGAGTCTGAAGCGCTAGCACATTGGCAAATCGCACTGGAAGGGCGCCCAGACGAACCTCTTTGGCAGTTTCGCTACGGGAGGCTGTTAGTGGCCAATCGGCAAGAGGCCCCAGCACAATCGCACCTCGAGCGGGCGGTGGCTTTGGGGGAGAAGCAAGATCCACGTCCCCGCTGGCTGTGGGAAGCGCACCACATGCTGGCTCAAGCGCTCGGCGCCGTTCCCCAAGCTGTTGAGCATTGGGAGCAGTTTCTGCGCCTCAGCCCGACTGATTCACCTTACCGACGTGAGGCTATCCAAGCTCTGGGGCGCTTGGGTCACCCCTGGCAAGAGAGCCAATAAAAAACGCCAAACTCCGTGCTTAGAGCTTGGCGTTGTTGCTGTAAGAAGTTCTTTTTCAGCCAGCTGGTGCAGCTGGAGCGGGTGCAGCTCCGGGTTGGAAATCCCAGACGAAGGTGGCCTCTCCATCTTTGTGATCGGGCGGGGTTAACACCAGGCCGTTCAAAGAACCCACCACGCACTCACCCAATGCGGCAGGCGCCGTCGTCTGATCAGCCGCGACCGCTGCGTTCATGATTTTGCCGGTGTCTTTTTCGATCTTGAACTTCACCGCGACAGTACCCTTGGCCGACGGATCACCTTTCCGAGCGGCGTCGTAACAGGTTACCAGCGCTGCCTGACGCTGCTCGAGCACCGTCCGGGTATCACGCCGGTAGTCCTCTGGGCTTCGCATCATGAACGAACACCCGAGGGCGCTCGTGGCCAAGGCGAAAAAGCCTAATTTAACTACTGCTTTCGTCATCACAAAAACTCCAAAATGAGGGGTGAGAAACTCCGGCTATTTCATTAGCTTCGGGTTGGGTGGTTCCACTTTTTCGGTGGATTTGCTGACTTCGACGACCTTCTCTTTGCCATCGGCGCCGACTTCCACTTTCTTGGTGGTGACATCCTGCTCAACGATGGTGAACTCAACGCGGCGATTCTTTTCCTTGCCTTCATCCGTATCGTTGGTTGCGATGGGCTTTTCGGAACCGTAGCCCTTCGCCGTGAGTCTGCCTGCCTGGATGCCCTTGCCGGTGAGATAAGCCATGACGGCCTTGGCGCGTGAGTCCGAAAGCTTCTTGTTATTGTTGGCATCCCCTTCGCTGCTCGCATGCCCTTCGATCGCGAGCTTCTTGATCTGGGGGTTCTTCCGGATCACATCGGCAATCTCATCCAGCAGGCTGAAGGACACCGGCTTGATGGTAGAGGCATTGTGATCGAATTGGATCTTCTCGTTGATCTCGATCTTGTCGGCTCGCACCTCGACACGCGCGGGCGGCGCGGGCGGGGCCTCGACCTTGGGCGGTGGTGGCGCCGGAGGTGGCGTGCCAGCAATAGCAATTGCGGATTGGTCTTGAAAAACGGTGGCGCCTCCGCAAGCGGTCATGCTGACCGTCGCAGCAAATGCAATGATGCCACCAAGTACCGGAACACGGCTTCTTCTTAAGCTAAATGCCTGCATGGATTTCTCCCTAAACAGATTAAACAAATCCCTCAAGCTCGGGATACTAGCCCTGCCGGAGGGGTGCTGGTCAACCCCGGCCGTTTACCCCGAATGGGTAACGGGGCGACATTCGGCCATTCGGCCAATCAAACCAGGGATTCAGCCATCGAGAAAGCTCTTGAGTTGCTTCGAACGCCTAGGATGGCGGAGCTTTCGTAGGGCCTTGGCCTCAATCTGACGAATGCGCTCCCGGGTCACCTCGAAATCCTCCCCAACTTCTTCAAGCGTGTGATCGCTCTTTTCGCCAATGCCGAAACGCATCCTCAGCACTTTTTCTTCGCGCGGCGTGAGGCTCTTCAACACGCGTCGCGTCTGATCGCTGAGGCTCATGTTCATCACGGCCTCCGCGGGCGAAATGGCGTTTTTGTCTTCGATGAAATCCCCCAAGTGGCTATCTTCCTCTTCGCTGATCGGAGTCTCAAGGCTGATAGGCTCCTTGGTGATTCTCATGATCTTGCGCACTTTGTCGAGCGAAAGCGCCATTTTGTCGGCGATTTCTTCGGGCGTTGGCTCGCGTCCAAATTCTTGAACCAGATAGCGGGAGGTGCGAATCAGTTTGTTGATCGTTTCGATCATGTGCACAGGAACCCGAATCGTCCTCGCTTGATCGGCGATCGCACGCGTGATGGCTTGACGGATCCACCACGTGGCATAGGTGCTGAATTTGTAACCGCGTTGGTACTCAAACTTTTCGACCGCTTTCATCAAACCAAGGTTCCCTTCCTGGATCAGATCCAGAAATTGGAGGCCGCGGTTGGTGTACTTCTTAGCGATCGACACCACGAGCCTCAGATTGGCTTCGATGAGTTCGGACTTGGCCAGGCCTGCCCGGCGCTCTCCGGCTCGGATCGCGTTGTACGTGGCGAGCAGCTCGGGGACGTTGATTGGGAACTCCGTTTCGACCCGTTTCACACCCTTTTCGGTGGTGTGAACTTTGTCGATAATGCTCTTCAGCTTGCCAACGATCTTGTCGATCGTTTTCTTGTTGAGGCGCATCTCCTGCAAGGTAGTGACAAGCTCAGCTTGGTTGTCATTCAGATCATTGTCGATCTCTCGACGGCGAACATCCTTGGTATTCTTTCGCGCTTCTTCTAGCTCCGAAGCGCGCTTTTCAAAGCGTTTCACTTTGTCGAGCAACTTGAAGAGGCGTTTCTCGGCTGCTTCTTCGTTGAATTCGCGCTCTTCATCGTCACCGTCCTTGACGATGTCTCGCGCGCGGATTTTATTGTTCTTCAGTCGCTCGCCGAGATCGATGATTTCCTGAACCGCAATTGGGCTAGATAGGATCGAGCTCAAGACAGCGTTTTCGCCAGCCTCGATCCGCTTCGCGATGGCCACTTCCCCGTCGCGAGTGAGCAGCGCGACGCTACCCATTTTGCGGAGGTACATGCGAACGGGGTCGTTGCTCTTAAAAAGATCCTCATCGGAAAGCTTGCTGGTTTTGGTCGCGGAACGGCTGGGTGCGATCGGCTTCTTGCTCGCCTTTGCGAGGCGAGAGGTGGGCGCCGCGACTTGAGGTGCGGGAATTGGCGTGAGCTTAGCGTTTGCCTCCACTACCTCAATGGCAGCATCGCCGAGGCTCGAGAGCAGGTCGTCCATCTGATCGGGGCCGAGGTCTTCGGCTGGCAGCGAGCTTTGGACATCGTCGTAAGTGAGAAACCCCCGCACTTTTCCAAGGCTGATTAGGTCCGCTTTGGCCTGCTCTAGCGCATCTTGGTGGGGTGACTTGGGTGCTGTGCTTTCGGGCGACTTCTCTATTGCCACGGCTACCTCTCAATCAAGCCATGACGCGCCTTGGCGCGTCGCATTTGCTCGCCCAAGAGCAGCAGCTCCTGGTCAAAATCTCCCGATTTGGCGGCACGTTCGATTTCCTCAACCGTTTCTGTCGTCTGCCGCGCCATCTCAATTCGCTTGAGCTTGTCCATGTTGCCAACGAGTTCCGTGCGCGCGTCTTCCAAGCGGCAATGCCTGGGTGATGCGAGCCGAGCGAGGGCGAACGGATGGATCGATGGGGGCAAGTTGGCAAGAACCTGTTCGGCGGAGCTGCGGTCCATATCCAGACCCGAATGGTGCAATGCGGCGATGGCAATGGCGACATCGCCGATCAGCAGATGGACTCCCGCCTTGAGTTCGGCTCCCGCGAAAAGCTCGGGATAATCGAGCAATGCGCCAAGAATTTCCCACTCCACTTGTTGGCGTCTGTCACGGCTGCGCGCCGTGGAAGGCGGGGCAACCTGCGAGGACGGCGCCGGCTCGGGCCGCCCGTTAGGCTGCCTGAGGCCTTGGCGCACCGCTGCAGCAAGCGACCGAAAGGTGCGAACGTCGTGGATACCGAGCCGCGCTGCAATTCGGTCGGCGTGTTGCTCCGCCATACTGCGCAGTGTGGGGTCCTTTTCCGAACTCAAAAGCTCCACCACTTGCCGAACTTTTTCGGCGCGTGCGCGTGCATCGTTCAGTGCAAACCCGGTGTCGAGTGCGCAGTCGATGAGGTACTCGATCATCCCACGTGCCGATCCGATCAAACGCGTGAGTGCTTCGGCGCCCCGCTCGCGGCTGAAATCATCTGGGTCCGTGCCGGCTGGGAGCTCGGCAACCCGAGCTTCAAGCTCCACTTCATTGCAGGTTTCGCGCGAAGCCTGCGCCGCTCGCTTGCCGGCGCTATCGCCATCAAAGAGCAGGGTAACTCGGGGGGTGAAGCGCCGGATCTGACGGGCCTGCTCGGCAGTGAATGCCGTACCGAGAGGAGCTACTGCGTTATCGTGCCCGCGTGCGTGCAGGCTCATCACGTCAAAATTTCCTTCGACCAACACGCAGTTTTCTGTGCGGCGAATGCCCTGGCGGGCCTGGTAAAGGCCAAACACCACGTCGCGTTTGCGGTAGATCAGCGATTCTGGGGAATTGATGTATTTGGCCACATTATCCCCAGGTTTGGCCACCGGCAGCGGGGGGAGGCCTAGACGGGACAGCTCGTCCGCGGAAGGATCGGCGAGCGCGCGCCCACTGAAACCAACAACGGCACCCTGCAGATCAAGGACGGCAAACATCAATCGATGGCGAAAGCGGTCATAGTAGCCGGGGCCCTGCCGCCGCTCTTGCACGAGGCCCACGCTCTCGGCGCTGTGCAGGTTGAAGCCGGCGTTCCGAAGATGTAGCGCGAGGCCTTCCCAGCCGTACGGTGCGTAGCCAATCCGAAATGATTGCAGCGCCTTCTGCGTGGCTTCGGGCCCGTCTAGATCCAGTTGCCGGCGTGCCAGCTCTTCCCGCGCGTAGCGGGCCAGAGGGTGGATGCGCAGTTCATTCTCAAAATATTTCGCGGCTTCGGCGCTGACCTCCAGCAACTCCTGACGCTTTCGTTTGCGTTCGCGTTCCTCGGGTGCCTCGCGCTCCGTTTCAACGATCTCTATCCCAGCGCGCTCGGCCAAGTACCGGATGGACTCCACGAAGGAGAGCCCCATCGCTTCCTGGCAGAACTTAAAAACATCACCCGACTGTGCGCAGCCAAAACAATGATAGAAGCCACGTTCCTCGGAGACGTGGAAGCTCGGGCTCTTCTCCTTATGGAAAGGGCACAGTCCTGTGTGGCTTCTTCCCCGGCGTTCGAGCTTTACCGATTCACCGATCAGCTTGGCGATGGAGGTCTGGGCTCGAACGCGGTCAATGGTCTCTTGGCCTATCACCGCGACCAGACTGATACCCCGCGGGCGCCACCTCCGCCAATGGCCGAATCCCAAAAAACGGCCGAGGAACCTCCTGTTGGGGCAACGCTCCCCCACGCAATGCCCGAATCTTCGGTCTCGCAAGCGTTGGCATGCCGGGTTGCGCATGGTAAGGCCCGCCGCGAACTTCGCTTTGGCGATGAGTTTTCAATCATTGCGTAGATACGATAGAATATGGCTAACAACGGAAGCTCCGGACTCTCCACAGGCAAAATCAGTCAGGTTATCGGCCCCGTCGTGGACGTGGCATTTCCCCCTGGCCAGTTGCCCAAGATCCTGAATGCGCTGATCCTGACGAATCCCAATATTTCGAAGGAGAAGGACAACCTGGTGCTTGAGGTCGCCGCACATCTCGGCGAATCGATGGTGCGCACCATTGCGATGGACGCCACCGAAGGTCTCGTTCGTGGGACCGAAGTCCGGGACACTGGCGCACCCATCCAGATGCCTGTGGGCAAGGAAACACTAGGTCGCATTCTCAATGTGATCGGTAAGCCCGTGGATGAGCGCGGTCCCGTCAATGCGACGACATCGTGGCCGATTCACCGGCCTGCTCCGGCGTTCGTCGATCAGAGTACCAATGTAGAAATCTTCGAGACCGGCATTAAGGTCGTTGACCTGCTGGCCCCGTACCGCAAAGGCGGAAAGATTGGGCTGTTTGGCGGCGCGGGCGTGGGCAAAACGGTGCTGATCATGGAGCTCATCAACAATGTCGCCAAGGCGCACGGTGGGGTGAGCTGCTTTGCCGGTGTTGGCGAGCGCACTCGCGAAGGTAACGACCTCTACTACGAAATGGCAGAGTCGAAACTTGAGAGCGGCGGTTCCGTTTTGAGCAAGACTGCGCTTGTTTACGGGCAGATGAATGAGCCCCCGGGGGCACGTGCTCGAGTAGCTTTGAGTGCACTCACGGTTGCGGAGTATTTCCGAGATGAGCAAGGCCAAGACGTCCTTCTGTTCGTGGATAATATGTTTCGCTTCACCCAAGCAGGCAGCGAAGTGTCAGCCCTGCTCGGGCGCATGCCGAGCGCCGTGGGTTATCAGCCAACTTTGGCTACGGAAATGGGCGCACTCCAAGAGCGCATCACCTCCACCACCAAGGGCAGCATCACGAGCGTGCAGGCGATTTACGTGCCCGCCGACGATCTCACCGATCCGGCCCCCGCGACGACCTTTGCTCACTTGGATGCGACGACGGTGCTCTCACGAGCGATCTCCGAGCTTGGCATCTACCCTGCCGTGGACCCGTTGGACTCCACCAGCACCATGCTATCGCCCCAGATTGTGGGCGACGAACACTACGCTGTAGCCCGCCAAGTTCAGCAGATTTTGCAGCGCTACAAAGATCTGCAGGACATCATCGCGATCTTGGGCATGGACGAATTGAGCGAGGACGATCGCCTGATCGTTTCGCGCGCTCGGAAGATCCAGCGTTTCTTGTCGCAACCCTTCTTCGTGGCCTCGCAGTTTACAGGCCTTGAAGGGCGGTACGTGCCCCTCAAAGAAACCATCATCGGGTTCAAGGCGATCCTTTCCGGTGAGCTCGATGATCTGCCTGAACAGGCATTTTACCTGGTCGGCAACATCGAAGATGCCAAGGCCAAAGCCGCTAAACTAAAGCAGCAGGCTGCCTAAGAAAGTCCGAAGGGCTCAGCATGGCCGATAGCATCAAGCTTCAAATCGTCACTCCCGAAGGCGTCAAACTGACTGCCGACGTGAGCGAGCTCACCGCACCCAGTGTGGATGGGGAGTTCGGCGTGTTGCCCGGGCATCGCCCGCTTTTGGCGGCCCTTCGCACGGGTATCGTGAGTTATTTCGTAGGCGGCGTCGAGCGGCGCGTTGCGGTTGGCGCCGGATTTGTCGAGGTGGCCTCTGATGTTGCACGCTTGCTCACCGACAACTTCATGACCAAAGAAGAGGTCGATCCTGTGCGCGCGCGGTTGGAGCTGAAAGAAGCGGATCAGGCTCTGGACAACTACCGCGGCGACCCCAAAGAAGCAGCATATTCCGAGTTGGTTCGCCGGGAGCTTTGGGCGGCGACTCAGTTGGAGCTTTACGGGGATCCACCGCCCCCCACGATTCGCTCGATGGAGCACGAGTTCGTCGCGAGTACAGAGAATTACCGCAATCCTGCGGGGACTCCCGACGCTCCCGAAGTTTGAACCGAGGACATTTGCCTGAAGGGAAGCCTGCGCCGACTTTGCCGCGTCCGGGTAGCCCGCGAGCTTTGCTCGAATCCCACGGGCTGCAAGCTAAGCGCCAGTTCGGTCAGAATTTCTTAAGCGATCCGGAAATTTGCCGTCGCATCGCGTTGGCGGCAACGGGCCCGGAGAAGGCGGGCACCGTGCTTGAAATTGGTGCAGGCCTCGGCGCGCTCACTCGCCCCCTGTTAGAGTTATCTGAACGGGTGATTGCCCTCGAGAAAGATCGCGAGCTCATCCCGCTGTTGGCGCAGGCCTTCGCCTCTGAGATCGAAGAGGGCAGGCTAACGTTAGAAGAAGCAGATGTGCGCGACGTGGACCTGAAACTCAAGCTGGCGGGTGCTGTCGGTCCGCGCGTTGTGGCGGGCAATTTGCCCTATCTGATCACCGGCCCCATCCTCCGTGCTTTGTGTGCCCTCGGGCGCACGATCGATCGCGCCGCCATCATGGTGCAACTGGAGGTGGCGGATCGCCTGGCTGCCCCACCGGGAAGCGAAGCGTATGGCGCACTCAGCGTGTTCGTGCAGGCGCAGTTTGGCGTGCAGCGTGCGTTCATTATTCGGAAGGGTGCTTTCTTCCCGAGCCCGAAGGTCGATTCGGCCGTGGTGGTGCTGCTGCCGCTCCCGACCCCGGTTACCGAAGAAACGCCTGGTTTTCAGCGAGTTGTTCAAGCCGCCTTCCAACAACGTCGCAAGAAATTGCGCACTGCCTGGCGGGAGTTGGTACCTTCGAGCGAAGCGTTGGCCCAAGCCGCGGAGCGCGCAGAGATCGATCTGAACCTCCGAGGCGAAGTGCTCTCCGTCAGTCAGTTTGCTCGAATGGCCCAGGAAATCAGACGATGAGATGCAGCCTATGGATCGTGGGGATGTTGGCGCTTTCAGCCTGCAATCAGACGGTAGCTCCACCCCGTGCGGCTTTAGGAGTGTTCTACGGAGGGCAGATCCAGGAGCTCAGGCGCGTTGCGCTCTCGGCAGAACCGGGGAAAGAGCGCTACGGGTTTCAGGTGGCGCTCAGCGGCCAGGCGACACACGTGAACTGGGAAATAGCTCGGCCCGCCCGCTTTTTGGCGGGGAAATGGGTGCCAGCGCAAGCAGAAGTGGGCGAGGAGGAACTCCGAACGGGCGAACACACGTTCAGCAAGATCTTTTCGTTTGAACCCGGGGCACCCACGGGCACTTGGAATTTCAGGGTGCTAGTCGATCGTCGTTTGGTGCTCGATCGCGCGATCGAGGTTTACGATCCCTCACAGAAGCCACGCGGTTCAAAGAATCGTGGGTGAAGCTCCGTCGAGCGAATCAGCGCTAGGCCGCGTGAAGAACCTTTCGACCCGGATCCCCAGGCGTCGAAGTTCTCGTTCACCGCGCTCTTGGGCTAATGCTGCACGCAACTTAACGGCATCGTTTGCGGCTCCGCCGGTCAAACTTGAACTTTCGCCAACGCTCTCGGCGGTTCGCATGGAGACCCACCGCACCTGGGTGCCACGTCCTCTTTGCCGCGCCAGCGCTAAGCTCATCTCTGGCCTGGTCAGTGGGTCTGGAGGCTCAGACCAAACGAAGGTAAGGCTCGCACGCGGCGCCTCCGTACGCACTCGGCGAAGCGCTTCGAGAAGCTGAAGATCGGTGTGCTTTCGTTCTGGCTCCAGGCGTGCCGGAGAACCGATGCCGTAGAGGCTGAGATAGCGGCGCAGGCTCTTATCGCGGGCGTTGCGCGAAAAAGGATCTGCACGCTTAAAGGGCGCTCGGGCTCTCAACCTGTCGGCGCGTCGGGCAATCTTATCGATATCGCGTGAGCGGAGTAAGCCAGTGCCATCGGGATCGAGTGGCCGCATGTGCTCCAAGGCGCGTGCTGCGGCGTCTGCCTCATCCCAGTCACTGCGATCGGCGTCGATGGTGGCTGTCTGCAACGCTAAGGCGCTTTGGATTTTGTTGAGTTGCGCGGCACCGCGCATTGGGGGAAGCCACGCAAGCGAGCGAGCAGCCAGGATGCCGAGACCCACTTGATCTCCGAGCCGTGTGTAATACCTGGCCACCTGAGCAATCTCATCGATGGCTCGATCGAGTGGAGCCATGCCCGGAGCGCCCGCCCAGAGCTCGACGGAAGCATCCAACAACAACCAAACGACATCACGCTCCTCGCGCTCGAAATCGCGCACCATCAACTTTCCGCGGTGCGCTGTGGCTTTCCAGGCAATGCGCTTAAATGGATCTCCTGGCCGAAGCTCTCGAATTTCCCGCAAATCAGTGCCATCCCCAGAAAAAGGACCTGCCATCCCATCACGCGCCACGCGACGGCTTCTCCCGCCCCTGGCCGAGCGCTGCGACACACCAAACGCTTTCGGCATGACCTCGATGCCAAAAGGATTGGCGAACGTTAGCGGAACCTCGAAGAGTCCCGGGCTGCCCTGAACTTCTAAAGATAACCCGTGAATGCCATGGCGGCCGACGCGAGGTGTCTCGATGCGCACCGTCACGTTCAAGCGACCCAGCGCTGGAACTTCGCCTGAGGCAGGTTCAAGGCTCACGACGAGATTCGGCGAAGCAATCGCTCGTAACTCCACGTAGCGTGCGGCGCGTGTGTCACGATTCCGAATCTCAGCTTCTAGCTCGACAAGCTCACCGCGCCCCACCGTGACGGCACGCTCTTCACCGCGCCACAGCATTTCAAACCCCGCCGCTCGGATCCGTGAGACTCCCACGCGCGTCACGGCCCGGGCGATCGCCAGGCCGGCCAGCAATGACCCACCGAATGCGACCACGGGACCGAGCTGCAGGAGTAAGCCCACGAGAATCGTGGCGATTGCAGCCACCGCAAGATCCACACTCGCTCGGGTCGGGTGAACTTGCACAGCCCCATTGAACGCCGAGCTAGCCCGCAGCTCAAGCCGTTTGTCTGACGTGAAGCCGAACATTTGGCTAGAGTGGGCTGATTGATGCCCTTCAGATTTCTTGCGCCATGAGAAGAAAGCTTGGGTTCCTCCCAGCACTCGGGTTCCTGGTGGCGCCTTTTTGGGTCAACGCTGCGCGCGCCAGCGAGCCGGTGGCTATCGAATATTCTGACTTAGAGAAACGTACGCTGCAGACAGTGCTTCGCACCATGAAAGTAAGCTTGGAGCCTGCACCCAGCGGCAAGCGGATTGGTCGCGTGCGTGTGGTGGTCCAAGAGGTGTTTGACGAATTCGACCCCGTGCCAGATTTCGTCAATGTTTTTCATACGATTTCCAAAGAGACCGTCATCACCCGTGATCTCTTGTTCGCTGAGAAAGATGTTTTTGACCCCAGCAAGCTCGATGAGTCCGCGCGAAATCTGCGGGCCCTCCGCCAGCTTTCCCTGGTGCTGATCGTTCCGATTCAGGCTCCTTCCAAAGATGAAGTCGATATCTTGGTTATCGTCCGAGATATCTGGAGCCTCCGACTCAATTCAGATTTTCAGATCGAAGGAACCCGGGTGGTGTATCACGGCGGGTGGAAAGCATGGCTCAGCGAGCTGCTGCTCCCGCTTCCCCCCAACCCCTATATCGGTGTGTTTGAGTTCGAGGGAACACGCCTCCGTTATCTTTTGCTCAACCCGAGTGAAGAGAATCTATTGGGAACCCACACCAACGTGGGTGGTTTGTTTGTACTCACACAAGCCAACTATTCTACGGGCATGGTGTTTGGGTACCCGCGGATCGCTGGCTCGCATGTGGCCGGTTCAGTCAACGCCAACCTGGTTTTCAATCGTCAAACTGATCAGCGAGAGGGCTCCTTCGGGAGCGTGTTTGTCGGACAACCCCTGTATTCCGCCGACACGCGCTGGGCCTGGGCGGCGGGCTTCCAGTGGCGCAAAGACATTTTTCGCGCGTATAAAGGTGGCCATCCCGCGCTCGTGGATCTTCCGAGCACTGAGGCCGTTGAGCAAGTGCCGTGGCGTTACCGGACTTTCACGCTGGCTTCTGGTGCGGAAGTGCTGAGATCTTATGGCCGAAACCTGAAGCTTGATCTTTCTTTCGGCGCTGAGGCGAACACGTCCTCGTATCGTTCGTTCGATCTCGCGGGCGTGGCACCTGAAGCCGCCAAAGAGTTTGTAGAACAGGCGATTCCGCATGGCGCGTCGCGCATCAGCCCAGTATTTCAGGTGCGAAGTTACGCTAACCGGTTCGCTCCGTTGCTGGAGATCGATTCGCTCGGGTTGCAGGAAGATTACCGCCTGGGCCCAGAAGCGTTGGTGAGAGTCTTTCCGGCGGCAGAGGCCTTGGGTTCGAGTCGTGACCTGCTGGGTTTGTTTGCAGGCGTTTCCTATACCGAAAAGCTTGGCGATGGACTCGCTCGCGCCGTTGCAAGCACACGCCTTGAACTCGCTTCGCGTTCTCGAAACGACACTGCCTACGAAGTCACCACCCACGTAGCGAGCCCGCATGTGTTGTGGGGTCGACTGCACCATGCAGGGCTCCTGACACTGCGCCCGCTCAATTATTCGAATCGTAGTATCGCGATTGGCGGCGACAATCGATTGCGCGGTTTTCCTTCGGGCGCATTTGTCGGCACCCAGGCAGCCACCAGCAATCTGGAATTTCGGACACGCTCGGTGGATATCCTTTCTGCACAGGTCGGTGCGGCCGCGTACTACGACGTCGGTGCAGTATTCGGTGGTCTAGCCGGCGTGCAGCACGGACAAGCTGTGGGGGCAGGGGTGCGTGCGCTGTTCCCGCAGCTTGATCGTTTGGTCCTGAGGTTTGATTGGGCCTTCCCACTCGGTGACCGCCGATACCCTGCGCTGCCGGGTGCGCTGTTTGTCTCGTTTGGCCAAGCGTTCTCAGTTCCAGGGCTCAGTTCGCCGAGCCTGGTGGGTGGTTTTTTTTGAGGGGTATGCACCCCATGATGAGAATAACTCGGACATCAAAGAGCAGCGGTGGCGCTCCCCGGTGGTTCTAAGCTGGACGGTCAGTACCATTTAAGTCTAGTTTAGCGCTCGTTCGTATCCCAGTGGTCGCAACTTCAGGTGAAAGCGCGCGAAAATGGCCGATGTACTCACAGACGTTCTCGAAACAGTTCGCGTGAAGGCGGCCTGCCATGGCCGGTTTGAGCTTGGCGCACCTTGGGGCGTACACCTGCCGGAGTCAGATGGCGCGCAGTTCCACGTTGTCCTCGAAGGCAGCTGCCATTTAACGGTTGTCGCAACGGGCGAAGAGTTAACTCTTGAACGTGGAGATCTAGTAACATTGCCCCACGGGCACGAACATATCGTGCGCGATAGCGCAGGGACCGAGCCGCGCCCTTTCAGTGCCCTCATGGCAGATTGTCCGTGCTCTGGTCAAACGTATCGATCGAGTGAAGGTGAGGCACGGAGCACACTGCTTTCAGGGTGCATCAAGTTTGAAGAGCGGCGGCATAATCCTCTGCTCTTAGCGCTGCCATCTGTGGTCACGTTGAGAGGCGGAAATGGGCGCACCGTAGCTTGGCTTGAAACGACGCTGCAGTTCATGGGGTGTGAAGCTGCATCTCAAAGGCCAGGTTCGGCCACGGTGGTGAGCCGACTAGCGGATGTGCTCTTCATCCAAATTGTGCGTGGCCATTTGGCCGAGCTTTCGCCCAGCCAAACAGGCTGGTTGGCAGCGCTGAATGATGTGCAAATTGGCGCAGCCCTAGCGCTCGTTCATGCCGATCCGCAAGCAAGCTGGACGGTTGCGAGTTTGGCGGCCAAGGTCGCGATGTCCCGCTCGGCCTTTGCCGCACGCTTCGTACAACTCGTGGGTGAGCCGCCGCTGCAATACGTCACCCGTTGGCGCATGCAAAAAGCCTCCGGCATTCTACGTGACGGACACGCGTCGCTCGCCCAAGTTGCCGAACGAGTTGGCTACGAAAGTGAGGCAGCCTTCAGCAAGGCTTTCAAACGCGCGGTGGGCAGCACCCCCGGCGCTTACCGCCGCTCATTCCGCGAGCCCGGAAGATTCGACGCCGTACAGGCTGCGTGAACGTGGAAGCTCAGAGCGGGCGGCCGCCAACGTTCGAGCAAATTCTGGACTCGTTGGCCCCGTGATAGGCTATGCTGTGCAGCGAAATGGCAAGAGCGGCACCTCGACCCTTCACGTACAGGGAGTATTGCCTCTTGCCGGAGGACGGAAGGCAATATGAGCTTATCGGCGGGGACTTCTTTGTGAACCCGGCGCCCGCGACGCGGCACCAAACTCTTTCACGGCGGCTGCAATACTGATGCAGAACCTCGATCTGCTATCGAAATAGAGTTGACTCGGCGCGTTTCGTACCGTCTTTCTAGCCTTACGGAACAGAATGGACGTCGGAGCGAACTCGATGCTAACCTTTACCGGTGGATTCTGGATTTTTGGTTCGCGCTGAAGCTCGCCGACGTCGGGGATTTTGGGGCGGCGTAGCGGCTTCCCATGACGAGCTGGACGAGCGCGACTTAGAGTTTTGGCTCAGTGTTTCCCCCCAAGAGCGAGTCGCGGCGGCTTGTCTCATTCACGAAGAGGCACGGTTGCTGAGAAACGATGGACCTTTTCCCCGACTTCAAGGATCTGCTGGCGGCGTTCGCAGACTCGAACGTTGAGTGCGTCTTGATCGGCGGCTATGCCGTCGCCTTTCACGGCCGGCCGAGAGCCACCAAGGATCTAGATCTGTTGGTCGGGAGTTCTGGCCCAAATCGCGAACGGCTTGCGCGTGCGTTGCAGGTGTTTGGGGCGCCGGTCTCAGTGGTGGAGGCGGCTCGGTCCCTCAAAGAAAGCGAAATAGTGTACTTCGGGATTAGTCCCCTTCGTGTTGACCTCTTGGCTTCCGCCAGCGGAATCAAGTTCGAAGAGGTCTACAGCCGAGCGGTCCACACAACCCTCGACGGCGTTCCGCTTCGCGTTATCGCCCTCGATGATCTGATTGCAAACAAACGTGCCTCAGGGCGCCCCCAAGACTTAGACGATTGCCGAGCCCTTGAGCGGGTGCGCGGAAAGGGCAGATCCTAAGCTTGCCTTGCTCGTCGACGTCGTCTACCAACTTCTCCGGGTAGGGCGCTAACTAAGTTCGTTCGAAACGTCGACAACCTGAGTGACGATGGCGGTTATAAGTTTCGCTTCAATTGTGATCGCTGCATCGATCGGGCGCTTCGAGGCAAGGAGCGTGACAGCCTATGAGAAGGCTGTGAATGCAGCTTGGCCACCTATTCCTTCCCCTCCCGCCATACACTTGGTGTGGCCCCGTAGCGTTCCTGAAAACTCCGAGCGAGCACCGAGGCATTGGCGTATCCCACCTGTTTGCCGATCTCTTGCACTGACAGACTGGTGTGACGCAATAAGCGTTCGGCCTCATTCAGTCGCACGTCCCGCAAGGCCTTGCCGGGACTTTCACCTCGCAGATCACCATACAGGCGAGCGAACTGAGCGCGCCCGAGACCCGCGGCACGCGCAAAGTCCTCTACGGCGAAACCTTGATGGAGATTCATTTGAGCCGTTGCCTCCGCTCGACGAACTCGCGTCTCGGGATCGAGGCGCGGTGCTCCAGCCTCAGTGCGGGGGGCTTCATACGCCACCCAAGCCAGCAAGAGACCCTCAAGCTCGCGATTGGCGGAAAGAATGTCGTAAGGATGACCGGTCTTCCAGAGGCGAAGGATGGGTTCAATGCTGGCAGCGAATTTCTGCTGGAGTTTCTTTGGCACGCAGAGGGGTAGAGCCACTCCGTAAACGTCCGCTATCGGCGGTTGCAACAGGTGCTCTCGGCCCTTGAGATCGGATTCGTCGGAGTAGGTGTTTCGGTGTTCGTTTCGCCGTGGGTTGAAGATGAGGTCGAAGTGAAAGTAGGCTGGACGATTGCCATCCTTTGAACCAATTCTTTCCGCGAGCACCCCTGGTTGGATGAGGTACGCAGCCCCTTCTGGGATCGCGCAGTGTTCCCCCGCGACCACGATCTGCTCAGCGCCATCGAAGCTGACCACCAAGAGGTAGTGAGCCAGCACGCGTTGTGCGATCACCCACGACGGACGGCGGTCCGTGTCGGCAAGGTGGATCCAAACTCCATAAGACGATGTGAGCGCTAGCATCTTCGTGGTTCCGGCTGAGCCGCCAGAGTAGCAGATTGGGGCCTGGTCATCCCAGAAAGGCGGGTTAAACGCGCAGACATTCCTCGATGATGATCAGAAAAGACGACCTTGATCCAAAGTGTTGACTTTCGATGGCGCGGGCGACATGGGCTCGCTTTTGGAATCCCACAAATCGTATATGAACGACACCTTGGCCGGTTTTTACGGGCTTCCGGCTCCTGGCTCAGCTAGCGCTCTAGTCTGGCTCTAGCTTGGACGACTTGGAGACATGTTTAGCTCAAAATGGTCGGCATTTACTAAAATTGAGCGTGCAAATTCGCCATGGAGTGGTGAATATTTCGCCACGAAATGGCGAATTGGCTTACGATTATGGGCGCTCCCGCGGGAGGAGGGCGGCTGGTTTCGAGCTTCAGTTGATTCAGCGTGGCCTCAGAGCGGCCGCACGTTCCTGCGATAGCTCACCTTGCCGAGGGCTTCTTCGATGATGCCAGTGCGTGCGCGGACATCACCCTCAAGCTCGGGCACTAGAATCAAGCGATGCGCGAGTGCGGCGGACGCCACGTCCTGGATGTCATCGGGGGTGAGGAACGGGCGTCCTTTTAGCACCGCGCTGCCTTTTGCAGCGCGCAACAGGCTGAGCGAAGCGCGCGGCGACGCTCCCAGCACGACCTTGGGGTGGCTGCGGGTAAAGCTCGTTAGAAGCACTGCATACTCGTACAAATCGTCCTCAACGTGCACCCGAGCGGCAATCGACTGGAGTCGCGTGGCGTCTTCTGCTGAGAGCACAGGCTCGACCTCGGGTGCCGCCACTCCGTGCGTGCGGAGCATGCTCACTTCTTCGCGAACGCTTGGATAGCCCATCCGTACGCGCAGGAGGAAGCGATCAATTTGAGCCTCGGGTAGGGCATACGTACCCTCCAGATCAATTGGATTTTGGGTTGCCAGGACGAAGAAAGGATCCGGCAAGACGAAGCGGTCCCCTTCGATGGTAACCTGGTGTTCCTGCATGGCTTCGAGCAAAGCCGATTGAGTTTTCGCGGGCGCGCGGTTGATCTCATCCGCCAAGAGAATGTTCGTAAAGATCGGGCCTCCCCGCAGCGCGAAGGTGCCATCCTTGGGGTTCAGCACGTAGGTGCCGGTGATGTCCGCGGGCAATAGGTCGGGTGTGAATTGTACGCGACGCACCGTCATCCCAAGCGTCGCGGCGAAGGTCTTCACCAGCGTTGTTTTTGCGACACCGGGGACACCCTCCAACAGCACGTGCCCGCGCGCTAGGAGGCCAACCAGCAGCATGTCGACGGCTGCGGGGTTCCCGACATAGACACGCGCCACTTGGGTTCGCACGCGGTTCAAGCGCTCGCGCGCCGCTTCGATTTCATTGATCTGTAGGGCTTGACTCAATGCACCACTCCAAGCTTTCGAGCTTACAATGCTTTCAAGAGTTTGAGGGCCCGCTTCCGTAGGCGATCGACCTCGCCGCCACGGATCTGCCTCGGCCTTGGCCCAACTAGGTTGTTTTCGGCGGATTCAAGCTCGGAAATCAGCGCCTTCAGCTCCGCCAAGGCGTGCTTATCAAGGACGGCTTGGTGCTCGGCTTCATGAAGTATCTGAGCCGCAGAGGGGTGGGGCTCAAGTTGCAGGCGCGCCGCAAAGCGCTCGGTGATGGCTCCCTTCAGTTCAACGAGCGTGAGCGCCCCGTGGGTGGTCGGAGCTGCCAGTACAGCAGCGCGCCCCGCTGTTCCGCCTTGGGCTGCCAGCGGAGCGGCCAGCGCGTAGCGTGGCGTCAGTCTGCGATAGGGCTTGGTGGCGCGAAGGAGGGCCCAGGCGAGGGCACCGAGTGAGCACGCCGCCGCGAGCATGTAAGCGATGACATCGGGCAGCCCCTGTTCGCGAGTGCGCGAAAGTCCGTCCACCATACTATCAACGCCTTCGCGCACGCGTTCGAGCACCGACGCCGGTTGCCCGAAGGTGCCCACCTGTGGAAACGCATTGGCGAGCAAGTACAGAGTTCCGCCGCGCGCGCCCCAAGTGTCGGGGCCGACGAGATACTGCACGAGTCCTTTCGCAAACTGCCGGTTTCCTGGGTATCGCAGCATGAGGTTAATAAACGCGGATGGGTCACCCATCGCGAGCAGCCGGCCACGGTCCCCAATGACACCGGTGACGGCCAATGCAGCTTCCCCACCTCCTCGCGTGCGAATCGAGAGAATGGGGGTGAGGTGTTCATGCACAAAGACCGTCGGATGGTTGGTCACGAGGTGAGTCACGTTCAGCGCAGTCGGATGCCGCCCCACGTGATTCTTAGAACTCTGAAATGCTGGAACGGCTATCGCCAGCTCAGCGTTGTTTCGCAGGGTCTCGACCGGGTCGAGCGGAGCATTCACGCGGGTGATCTGGAAACGTTTGAGTAGGCGCGCACCGCTTCCGTAGTCGTCGAGTATGGCGACGCGTCCGCCAACGCTCATGAATCGGCTCAGTTGCTCGTAGCTGAGATCCGATTCGGGATGCAGGATGAGGAGCCCATCGGCCGGTTTTAGCGTTCCAAAATCCAATGCAGAAAGGATTTGAACCCGCTGGGTCCCGAGCGTCTCCCGAGCGGCAGCCAGAAATTCGCTGGTGCCTTCCCAGCTGGAGTCGTTGAAGGCGAAGGCGGCGTGGGCCCTGGCCGACCACCACAAGCCAAGGGCGGCCGCCGCGCAACTCATCCATCTTCTGGGGCCGCCCGTCACGATTCGAACGTATCATCAAAGCGCCCTTCCTCGCACGCCTGCGGTCTGGTTGGACCCACACGGAAGCCAGTTCAATCTACGAATTCCAGGGAGAATGGCCAGGTCGAGACCAGCGCACGCACAGCGACCTACGCCCTTTCGGTGGTGGCGGCCGTTTAGGCTAAAGGATCGCCGAAAGTGACCGAACTTGACCAATAGGAACGCGCGACTAGATTACTCTTAATAGGTCGGCACAGTTGCCCAGAAACGAGGCCACGAATGCTACCCCCGTTCATCATCGAACAGATACGTCGCAGAGAAGAAGAAGATCGCCGTCGTCGTCGGGCTGAGCAGCCTCGTTTGGAGCTGCCGATCGACGTCTATCCCCATCGCCCTGAAGCAGAGCCAAAGCCTGCCAAGGATGATGTGGAACGTGGCGTGGTGATCTTCGAGATCTGAGTTCCCGTTAACATTGCGGTGTGTGGGTTGTGCAACTAGGCTCGCGCCCCGTTGATGAACCCGTTCACGAAGAAGCTAATCGTCGTTGCTTGCGGCATTCTGATGGGCTGTTCAGGCGCGGGTGATGGGATCACGCCGCCCCCGGACAGGGTTTACTTTCCCGTCGGACTATCACTGGATCCGGCAGGTCAGCATCTCTTCGTCGCGAATAGCGATTTCGACCTTCAATTTAACGGTGGGACTCTTCAGTCCTTAGATACTGCTCGAATCTTGTCATTCATGCCTGCGTACTGCGCGCCGGGAATGGATTGTCGCGGTCGGTGTGGTGCCCTGGGTGAGGCGAGTGCGGCGGATCAGATCCTCGTGCCGGGGCCCTGCGCGCCTGTGGCGATAGGCTCACCCCAAGGCGGCGGCGGCTCACTGCTCACGGACGCCGTCAAGATCGGGGCATTTGCGACCGACCTCCTTTACCTAACCCGGCCGGCAACCGAGTCGGCTGGAGCGCCTGGAAGAATGTTCCTGCCATTGCGTGGGAGTGCTTCGGTGGCGTTTGTTGATGCCGATGCCGATGGGAGCCTGCACTGCGATGTGGATGGGCAGCGCGAATGCGGCGCATCGTTCTCCGTGAAAAGCGGCGTTGATCAGCTTGGGCGTGCGATCGAGCTGCCGAGGGAGCCGGTGGGCCTAGCAGCTACACTTGACGGGCACGCCCTGCTTGGCATTCATCAGGAGACTGAGGGAGCGCAGATCTCTGTGTTCGATCACGATTGGTCTCGGGGGCTGACCCTCCGCTCGCTTGGCATTCTTGCACCCACTTCCTTTGGGGGAACGTTCCGGCCTAGCGCGATTGCGTTGGTTCCGCCTGCTCGCGCCAAGGCATCACAAAGTCCCGCGTTCTTGTTAACGGCGCGGACTTCTCCGGAAGTTCGCTTAGTCAAGTTTCTTGACGCAGAAGCGTCCGCTCCATTGCCTCCTCAGGCCCGGGAGGTTGGGCGTGTGGGCGTGAATGCCAACGCCTTCGGGAGTGACTCTCGAGGCATTGTACTCGATAGTTCGAAACGCCGCGCCGCTGAAGAAAGCTGCGCCCAAGGGGACGCTGAATGCTTGAGCGCTGCAGCCCGCATCCCGGGCGCGGTTTTCATGGCCAATCGGACTCCGGCTAGCCTTTTAATCGGTGAAATTCAGCAGCCAGAAACGGGTGAGGCGGGCCTTCAGCTGCCCGCGTTCAAACAGACTATCCCGCTTTCGTTCGGCCCATCTCGGGTCGTGCTCGGTCGGATCTTGAACGAACAAGGCAAGCTCGAACTCAGAGTGTTTGTGCTGTGTTTCGATTCACGACTGATCTTTGTGTACGACCCCGTGCGCGGACAATTGGAAACCGAGATTCGAACGGGCCGGGGGCCTCACGCCCTCGTTGTCGACGAACAGCGCCACGTGGCGTATGTGGCTCATTTCACAGATTCCTACATCGGAGTCATTGATCTCGATCGCTCGCACACGGGTGATTACGCCAAGATTGTCCTTTCCGTTGGCCAACCCAGCGCGCCCAGAGCCTCAAAATGAAATCCTCTATTCGCATCTTTGGTAGAAGGCTCGTTGCCGCACTCGGCCTGTGTTGGTTGTCAGGTTGCACGAACAATTCAAGCGAAGTTCCCCTACGCTCACTCCAAGCTGCGGGAGCGGTTTCTTTCGTTTGCGTTGGGCCTGGTGGTGTCGGCAAAGACATGCGGGAATGCCCCGATCGCACGAGCCCATTTTCGCTCCAGAATCGGATCTTGGGATTAGTAACGCAGACGCTCACCGGCGAAGTTGCTGTGATTGATGTTACTCGGGGTGGCGTCGTTGACGTCAACCCATCGGTGCCTGGGTTTTCGTTTTTAGCCGTCGGCGCTCGCCCCACGGATATCGTCTCGACTCCGGACGGTCAGGCCAGCTTCGTCGCCGTCGCCGAGCCCGGCCGTGAGGGGATCTTTGCTCTGCCCACCTCGTGTATCGAAAAGTCCTCGGACATCTCGGAGCTCCCTGCCTGCGCACTCCCTTCGGCCCCAAAGAAGCTCCTCTTGCTCACGGACCCTGCCCGCCCAGACGGCAGTGTTCGTAGGAGTTGCCTCAGCGCCGAAGCCGAGGTTGGACCGCCAGCAGTCGCTTCACGCGCGGCCTGCTCAGCCGATCTCACCCGTTCGAGTGTTCCGTTTGCCGGTCGTCGCAAGCTACTGGTGCTGTTGCCGGATCAGGGAGCCGTGGCAGTGCTCGACGCACAAGCCATTGTGGACAGAAATTCTGGCTCTTTCGCTCCTTGCGAGATTGAAGCTTGGCTGCCACTCCGTTCGGAGCGCCCGACGGACGGGATAGAGCAGCCATTGCCTCTCGATTTGTCGTCCGTTCCTGGCACAGCGAGTGCGCGGCACTACGACTTGTCAGGTACGGGGTTTGTGTCTCGCCCCTCCGATGTGGCGCTGGCAGATAGCACGCTTTACATCTCGGATAGCGGTGCTCCAGTGATCCATCGCCTTGATGTGACCGACCCCTGCCTGCCGATCGAGCAGGCGCCGCTTCTGCCGACCTCGCTTCGGCACCCGAAGCGCGTGGTCACCACCACCAAAGTAGCTGTTAGCCCGCTGACCGCGAATCTTGAACGTTTCCTGTATGCAATTGACGATGGCGATGAGCCCGCCGCGAGCGTCATGATTTTCGACGTTGGAGCGCAGTCCAACCAGCAAACACCGCTGGTGCGTCCTGGGTCGGCGCGCATGCCGCTTGAGGATGCCGATCGCATTAGCTTCACGGCGCCAGCTGCGGATGTTGTCTTTGCGAATCACGATGTTCCGACCACCGGCCCCACGGGGATTGGCGTCGTTGGCACGCGCTGCAATCCGGATCCAGCGGTCACCAACACCGACTTGCCAGAGGTGAAATACCGGCCCAGTTCGGACCTCAGGTCGGGTGCAGGCCCGACGCCGTTGAGGGGCACTTTTGGCTTCGTTTTGCTGGCCAGCGGCCAGGTCGCGGTGTTAGACGTGGACGACGCGGACGCCGACTGCCGCCGCCCTGGGGCGACCCAGAAATCTTCGATCGAAAACTTCCGGGGCTGCAAAAGTGATGCTGCCGATCTGCCCCCCTTCCTCAGCAACGACCGCACGCCTGCCGGTGCGTTCACCGTCACGAACGAGGTCAGCTGTCACGTGGTGGAGCCACATCGAGTTCGCTCAGCCCAAACTATGGTCAATCGGACAGACTTCGGGGTGCGAGCTCCGGCGCTCACGCAGTTTCCAACGTTGACCCGGTTTGGCGTTCGACTGTCGACTAACCTGACGGACTCTGGCAAAACTCATCCGAAGCTCTTGCCCGTCGACTATCCAGGTTTGGGGTCCGCGCCGTGCACCGGTGATACGTGTGCGCAAGTTTTCGTCAACACCACGCTTTACAGCACCGACCCAAGCACACCCAACCTGCTCGAACGGGATCCAGGCGCGGCTGAACGCAGCTCCATCACCCTGCCGCTCAATCAACCGCGTGCGTTTCCCTACGCAGAAAATGTAGCGTTGACCTTTGAGGGAGCCGTGGGCGGAGTGAGCTCGACGGGTGTTCTGAAGCCTAATGCGGGGGCTCTAACGGTGCTCAAGGACGAAAATGGGCTGTTTTGCGCGCAAGGCGTGCAGAGCGAAGCGTTGATGCAGGTCCTCGGAGCCGAGAAATTTGCGCTCGTCGGACAGGCGCTCACAAGTTTCGCGACTGAGTATGCCGACTACGTGCAGCTCGTGTCCGACGTGCCCAACGCCCAGGATCCCTATTGGCAATCAGCACAAGCCAACTCCTGTAGTTACGCGACTTGTCGCGATTTCTTTGGTGCACCTGACAGTCAAATTTTGGAAGTCAGTCGTGACTTCCGAATTGAAGAAGCTCACGAAGGAGAGCTCTTGGTGGCACCCCGACAGGGCGAGGTGGCGTTAGTAAATTCCCAGGCAGCCTGCTGCTTCCCGGGGCCTGTCTCCTATGTCGTGCGCGGCGGTAAACAGTGGGTGATGCAAGGGTCTAGCGGAGGCTTTCGTCACCGCGTTGTGGGGAAGCAAAGCCAAGATGGCAGATTTGAATGTGTGCTGAGCAGCGATCCTGGCAAAGCTTTCTTCGAAGGCCGCGCATTTGAGGTCTTACCGTTCGGGACCAGTGCCACTCCGGGCGAGGTGTGCGTCAATCCCGTTGGCCCCGTCAGCGCCTTAAGCGTCATAGGTGGCCCCCTTCCTGCGGAGAGTCCGTGCGTGTTCAATGGCCTGACCGCCCGCTTCGCTGTGTATCGAGGCAGCAGCCCAAGTGAGCGTGACATGCTGTTCACGTGGCGCACGATCGGTGGTTTCTCACCGATGTTCCTAAGTTTTGGCGGACTTGAAGCCAGCTCGGGCCGTGTCTTGCCTGTGGCGCTTGAGCACATTCCAGGCCTTGGCGAACTCGGAATCGTGGATGGCAGCACTCTCGGGCTTTCACTGATCGACCTGGTGACGCCGCAGCGTGGTTCCGTCTCTTACTATTGAGCCGCTTGTTCTCACTACCTTTCTGCCGGTGTTCTTGTTAGGCAAGGGGAGTGGCAGGGCCGAACACACCGGTGATGCAGCAGCATGCGGAGGCCAAGCGCGCCTATCCGGATGCGCTGATTTTCTTTCGCTTAGGTGATTTCTATGAAATGTTCGGTGACGATGCCGTGTTGGGCGCACGCTTGCTTGACCTGACGCTGACCAGCCGCAACAAAGGAAAGCCCGACGAAATCCCGATGGCGGGAGTTCCGTATCACGCGGCGCATAACTATCTTTCTCGGCTCTTAGCCAAGGGCCAGAAGGTCGCCATCTGCGAACAAATGGCAGATCCCTCCACTGTGAAGGGGATCGTTCCACGGCAGGTCGTGCGTGTGCTCACGCCGGGTACGGTGACGGCTGAGGAGCACCTGCGTCCCAATTGCAACAATTGGCTCTGCAGCGTGGAGGCAACGCGAAGCGGTATTGGTTTCGCGCTGCTCGATCTTTCGACGGGTGAAATGCGCGCGACTGAGCTTTTGGATCTATCCGTGCTCCTCGCGGAAATTGCGCACGCACAGCCCGAGGAGCTGCTCTTGGGCGGTGAATCCGAGCTGGTTGGGGAGTTCGCTGAGAGCGTTCGCGCTTCACTTGCAGTTGGGGTGGTTCGGCTGGATGAACCTTTAGAAGTGTCTGCGTCGGCTGGTTGGTTGGGTGATTGGGCGCTGGATGCGCAGGCGCTCAAGGAGTGCGCGTGCACCGCGGCTGCGCGTGCCCTTCGGTACGTGAAGGAGTGTCATCCCGGTCGCAGCGAACTCCCGGTGCGGCGCTTGGTGCATTGGGATCCGAGTCAGTGTCTGCACCTGGACGGTCGAACCCAAGCGCACCTAGAGCTCACGCGCTCACTCTCCGGAAACGATGAAGCTACGTTACTTCACGTCATCGACGAGACCGTAACGCCGCTCGGTGCGCGGTTGTTGCGAAGACAGATCTTGGCACCGCTCGTTGAGCTGAAACGGATCCGCCGGCGGCTCGATGCTGTCGAGTTTTTTGTGCAGAACGCTGTGCTCCGTGCAGAACTGCGCGCTTGCTTGAGTGAGGTGGCCGATTTTGAACGTTTGAGCGTACGCGCGGCGCTCGGCGAGGTGAATCCTCGCGACCTCGGGAAAATGCGCGATGGTCTACTCGCGGCCGAACGAGCCAGCCAGCTGCTTTCTGAGACGCGGGACCTCGTAGCAAGAGAGAGCCTGCATGTGTCAGACTCGATCGATACAGTGGCTGAGCTTGCGGAGCTGCTCAGTCGCGCTCTCGTTGAGCGGCCGCCGGCACAGCCTAAGGAGGGTAGCGTATTTCAGGCGGGCTATGACGCTCAGTTGGATGAGTTTGCAACGTTGCGTAAGACCGGCGCCGAGCTCATGCTGGAGCTTGAAGCGCGCTTGCGCCAAGAGACGGATATCGGCACCTTAAAAGTGCGATTTACTCGCGTATTTGGCTGGTATATCGAGGTGAGTCGCAGCCACACTGCGAAAGCTCCGAAGGCCTGGCGCCGCAAGCAAACGGTGAGCGGCGGGGAACGCTTCACGACGGATGAGCTGGACGAGCTCGCTCACCGAATTACGACAGCCGAAGATCAACACCGCGAACGTGAGCTCGAACTCTTCGCAGTATTGGTGTCGGAAACAGCTGCTTCGGGGGCACGCCTCTACCAGCTAGCCAGCTTAGTGGCTCGTTGGGATGTAGCGGCGGCTTTGGCTGAGGTCGCGCATCGTTACGATTATTGTCGGCCGGTGGTGGAGGCCTCGGATGTGATCGAGCTTCGCGATGGCCGCCATCCGGTGGTCGAGCGTTTGGCGGCCGCAGGGCGGTTTGTCCCGAACGACGTGGAGCTCAATCTTGAGGCGCAACGCTTCTGGCTCATCACGGGTCCCAACATGGCGGGCAAGAGCACCTTCTTGCGACAGTTGGCGTTGACCGTGATTCTGGCGCAGATGGGCAGCTTCGTGCCGGCGCGTTTCGCTCGGATCGGCCTGATTGATCGCGTGCTTTCGCGTGTGGGTGCCAGCGATAACGTGGCGCAAGGTCAGAGCACGTTCATGGTAGAAATGACCGAAACCGCAGAAATTCTGCGGCGCGCGTCACGTCGCTCGTTGGTGATTTTGGATGAGATTGGCCGCGGCACGAGTACCTTTGATGGGCTGGCGATTGCCTGGGCGGTTGCCGAATACCTGGATGAAGCCGTGCAATGCCGAGCGCTGTTTGCGACGCATTATCATGAGCTCACGAGCCTCGCGAATGACTCCCGCCACATGGCCAACTTCAGCGTGAGTGCTCGCGAAGAAGGTGAAGACATTGTGTTCCTACACCGCGTAGTCGCAGGTGCTGCCAGCCGCAGCTATGGCATCGCCGTTGCCAAGTTAGCCGGGCTTCCCGAATCGGTGCTCGCACGGGCACGCGCGCTCTTGGCCTCTTTCGAAGATGGGCGGGGTGGAGCCAAGCAACGCCCTGCGTCGAAAGAGGCGCGCACGCAGCTTGGTCTCTTTGATTCAGCGCACGTCTCACGTCAACACGCGGATGCCATCGAAACACTCCGCGCTGTGAATATTGAGAATATGACTCCGCTTGATGCCTTGCAGCTCTTGGCGCGCTTGAAACAAAAGATTTAAACTCTGCTGTCAGTTTCGAAATGATGAAGGCGAGTCCACGGCGTGAGTTGAGTGTTGTCCTCGCCATCGTGCGCTGTCTTGTGCTCCGAAATGGTGAAGGCGCGTTGACCGGGGCGGTACTGGGCCGTTCGGTTCGGATACAAAACCCACGCTTCCCGAGCTTGGGGCGATACTCGGCGGTGGGTGCACTTGCAGTTGTCGGCCCTTGCGGCCCAGACTTCGCGACGTGAAACGCAAAGAAGCGCACGTTCTCCCTGAGAGCCTGTTGCTTTGAAGGCTCTTACCTCCGACCCGTGTTGCGCGGTGGCGGGGGTGTCGCTGTTGCGCCGTCTTCAGGCCAGGAGTGCCTCGGGTAGCGGCGCATGAGTTCTCTCCGGATGGCGGGATAATGGCGTTCCCAGAATCCAGCGAGATCTGTGGTCACTTGAACGGGCCGTTGATTGGGCGCGAGCAAATGAAGAGTCACGGGCACGCGTCCGGCACCAACACTCGGCCCCTGTGTCATCCCAAAAAAATCCTGGAGTCGCGCCTCTACCCACGGCGCAAGCCCAGCTTCGTAGTGAACGTTCAGGCTACGGCCTGGGCCGAGGTGCAGCCGTTCAGGAGTGAGGCGTTCAAGTGCCTCGCGCTCGGTGGGGGTGAGAAAAGTGAGCGCAAGTTCGGCAAAATCAAGCTTTTCCAGCTCTGCGAGGCGCGTGGTGAGGCTACAGGCATTCTTCAGCACGCGCGTGGGCCAATCGAGAGTCGCGTCGGTCGGCGCAGCGCCGGAAAAACGCGTGACGACCTCCAGGCGACCGGCGAGAACTGCGGTGGCCTCCCGCACTTTCGTGGTGAGCGCTCCACGTTTGCTGGCGTACCGAAACAGAACTTCTGCGGAAGCCTCATTCGGTGTGGCAGGCGAACGAACTTCCTCAAGAACCACGGAGCCATAATTGATTTTGCTAACGGCTTCAACGCGACCGCGTTCCTCATCGAACACGATGGCATCCGCGAACTCCAAATTCGCGTAATAGTCCGTTAGCAACCAATCGGGATCGATGGCACTCGCAAGCCGAACTTGGATTTGCGGTCCACGTTGGGCTTCGCGCCGTTCCTCGACATCCAAAGCCAACAGCAAAGGCTCTACTGTCACGACGCTGTTTTCGCTCTGGGTTGCGGTTTGCCCGTTGCACAGGATGAGTTCGCGGGAGCCCGGAGCACGGCGACGTGCAACGCGATCAGAAAAACCACTCAACAAACAGCGGCGCAACAGGCTATCAAGCTCTGGCGGGCTGGGATAAGCACGTTCCGAGAGTGCTCGGGGGAGGGCGCGCACTAGCTGCTTTTCCAGCAAAGAAACCGTGCGAATCGCGCCGGGATCGAGCTCCAAATAACGCAGCTCGGAGGCTTCAAAGTTAGCTTGGCGCGCTAATTCAAAGCGCTCAAAGAGCTCTAACGCATCCGAGGGCCCCGGCTCCAGGTGAGCGCTCGGTGCAGGTCCGCCGGTTCGCGCGCCCCGCGCCTCAAGGCGTACGTCGCGTTCCGTGAGTAGAGCGGCTAGTAGGCAGGCTTGCTCGGCCACGCCACGCGCTTGACCCTCCAAGATCACTCTGCCCAGGCGTGGATGCACTGGGAAAGCTAGCAGCTTTCGTCCTACATCGCTGATGGCTCCCTCTTCATTCAATGCACCCAGGCTACGCAACAGCTGGTGCGCCGCCACCACAGCTTTTGGCTCCGGGGCATCGAGCCAGACCAGCTTCTCGGGCTCCTGGATACCCATGGATTTCAGGAGCAACCACATCTCCGAGAGATCGGAGCGCCGGATCTCTGGGATCTGCTGCTCTGGGCGCGTTTCGAAATCAACGCGCGTGTAAAGGCGCAGCACGTGTCCCGGCCGCGTACGGCCTGCACGGCCAGCGCGTTGAATGGCTGAAGCTTGGCTCGCTTTGACCAATTTGAGCTGCGAAACTCCAGTATGCGGAGCGTGTTCAGCTTGGCGTACGAGACCGGAATCGATGACGGTGGTCACCCCGGGGACCGTCACCGAAGCTTCTGCAATGTTGGTCGCCAGCACGATCTTACGGCGTGAGCTAGGACCGAGGACGTTCACTTGGTCCTTGAGGGGGAGATCGCCATGCAGCGGAAATACCGCGGCCCCTGCTTCGCGTGCGAGCGCTTCAAGCGCCACACTGGCGAAACGGATCTCGCGCGCGCCAGGCAGAAACACCAGGATATCCCCCGTGGCTTCTCGCGCGAGCGATTGGCGAACGGCGCTCGCAACTTGCTTATCAAGCGGACGTTCGTCGGGCTTGTCCAGATGTTCCACGGTGAGCGGGAACGTGCGGCCCTCGCTGCGGATCCGTGCACAGTTGCCGAGCTCGCTGGCTAGGCGTTCGCCTTCGAGAGTTGCGCTCATCACGAGGAGCCGGAGGTCCGGGCGGGTGCTCCTTTGCAGCGCTACGAGGCGGGCCAGGCAGACATCACTCGCCAGGCTGCGCTCATGAAATTCATCGAGAACTACCGCACCCACATTACCGAGCGCGCCTTCACGCAGGAGCTCGCGGAGCAACAGGCCATACGTCACGTACCTCACGCGAGTTGCCGCGCTGCGCGCCTCCTCGAAGCGCACGCTGTAACCCACCGTTTGCCCGGGTCGTTCACCGAGCTCCGCCGCTACGCGTTCCGCCGCTAACCTCGCAGCGACACGTCGCGGTTCGCCGACCAGGATCTCGCTCCCGGGTGGGACCACCTCGAGCAAAGCGAGCGGCGCCCGTGTCGTTTTCCCGGCGCCGGGGGGGGCTTCCAACACCAACGTCTTCTGTTGTTTCAGCAAACCCACGAGTTCGCCCAACACCTGATCGATGGGCAAATCAGCGCGAGAAGCAGCTCGGTTCGAACCTTCCGCCATTCGCTCAACCCTTCACTCGGATAGCCCAGGTGAGCTTGGCCAAATTCTTCAGCACAGCGGGGATTCGGCGCGTCAGGTTGATCGATGGGGGGCGTTTTTCAGCGATCTGCACCGGGATCTCACGCACAGTGAGGCCTGCCCGGTAGGTTCGGAGCACGAGCTCACTGGCGAAGACGTCTTGGTCGACGACGCAGGCCTGCACCACACTTAAGAGTTCCTCGCGCTGGAATGCTTTTAACCCGTGAGTGTCAGTGCCGCGAAAGTCGAACAGGATTCTTAGCAGCGCGGTGTAGACCTGGCTTGTGGCATGTCGAAAGAATGGCCGTGCGTCGCGAGCCCCGCCGATCAGCTTTGAGCCGATCACGAGCACGGCGGCTTGTCGTCGCAAGATATCGATGGCCTCGCGATAGAAGTCAGTGTCGCAGAGATCGATCTCATCACAGATCACGTAGCGTCCCCGCGCTTCTAGAATTCCCGTCCGGAGTGCGTGTCCGTAGTTGGCGCTGGGGCTCTGAATGAGCCGAACTTCTGGGAATTTTTGGCACAATTCGCGAGCGACTTGGACGGTGTTGTCCGTTGAGCCATTCTCCATCAGAAGCAGCTCATACTCAAAGTTGAAAGCAAGCAAACGATCGTGCAGGTCCACCACGGAGGAGTGCAGCAGACCCTCCTCGTTGAAGATCGGGATCACAATCGAAACTTCAGGCGGCGTATTCATGCGAGCCACTCGCCAGCAGTCTTCGCGGCGTCTCGCCCAAACATCAACGCATCTTCCATCGAGGAGTAGTTCCAGCCGCCGTAGCGCCCCGTCGAAAGAATACGCTCTTGTTCTAAGAAGGGCGTGATCACGGAAAGAGCCTCAAAGTAGGCATGGTCAAAGATCACGTAGGCGTGATCGATGCGGCGGACGCGGGCAAATGCGACATCCTCCGGGCTGCCGATCAGTTGGAGCTCCAACAGCCCCTTGATGACTTTCGGCAAGACGTCCGAAAGCACTGGCGGTTCACGAGACGCCAATTCAACGTACAAATTCGCGCAGCCGGGCGGCGCCATCTCGCTCGAAAAATTGGAATAGCATCCAGCTCGATAAAAGGGATATTTCGGCTCAGGGACGTAGACCCAGTGCAGATCTTGAGGGCAGGGCGCGCAGAGCGCAACGTCTAGGTAATAGAGGTGCGTGCAACGAAGCCGGCGGCTCGCGTCCAGCACAGCCTTGGGTGGCGCATCGAGGAGTTCGATGAGTTTAGGCAGCGGAAGCGAGCTGATTAGAACATTGAAGTCGACGTTTTCAGTATCAAATTGGAGTGAACGCCGCGCAAGGTCGATGCGCTGTGGTGCTCGGCCAAGCTCCAGGTTCGGAATTTGAGCTTGCATGGCAACGCTCAGCTGTCCGATGCCGAGTCGGGGGTAAATGAAGTGTGTATTGTAACCGAGTTCACGTGTCGGTTGGCCAAGTGCGCCTGCAAGTACCTCTTCGAGCCTAGGGATGGGGACGAAGCGCTGGCACCAGTCGCTCGTGATCTCTGCTGGTGGCACACCCCACAGTCGGGTGTTGTAAGGGAGCATGAAGTGCTCGCTGATACCATCGCCGAAATGTTGTCGGCAGAACTCTTCGAAATTCCGTGGCTTGGGTTGAGCGCCTCGTGTGCTGGCCTGAATAAATCCCAATAAACAGGCGTAAACAACGGCTTTAGGGAGCCCAAACGTATTGGCCTGGAACGGATAATGCGTGTAGATCCCGTGCGAAAACACGCGGCTCTTGCGCTCGATGCTCAAGGTTTCGCCGGCAAGCCAGCCGCTGACTTCTTTCCTCAGTTCTTCGTGCCGAAGGTGCAACAGATGGCCCGTGCGGTCAAAGCGATATCCGTCTTCTTCCAGCGTGACGGCGTGCCCCCCTGCTTGCATGTGTTTCTCAAAAATGCGGAAGGGAACTTGTGCACACTGGAGGGCAAGCGCCGCACTCATGCCGGTGAGACCCGCACCCAGAATGGCGACCGGTGTCGCGTGCGTCTCGCCGGAGCTCAATGTGCCTCCTTCCAGTTCCTTCCATGGCCCACATCCACCACGAGTGGCACACTCAGCGGGTAGACCGCTTCCATGGTTGTTTGAATCTTGAGTTTCGCCTCAGCAAGCTCAGCTTCCGGAACTTCAAACACCAATTCGTCGTGCACCGTGAGGATCATGCGAGTTCCCGGAGTCGGCGGAGTGCGGAGTGCCAGCATCGCAAGTTTCAAGAGGTCCGCGGCGGTCCCCTGAATCGGCATGTTCATCGCGATCCTCTCGGCGGCGAGGCGTTTGGCCCGGTTTCCGCTTGAAATTTCGGGAACCAAGCGCCGACGGCCGAGCAGGCTGCGGACGGTTTCGCCTGCCCGAGCTTGCTCCAACGTTTGATTCATGAAGTGGCGAACGCCTTCGTAGCGGCGAAAGTACGCGGCGATGAAATTGCCAGCCTCGGCCCGCGAGATACCGAGTGATTTGGCCAAACCGCTGTCTCCTTGGCCATAGATCACGCCGAAGTTGACCGCTTTGGAGCGTGTTCGATGTTCGCGCGTCACTTCGTCTTCGGAGAGCTCAAAGATCTCCATGGCGGTTCGAGTGTGGATATCTTGACCCGTTCGGAAGGCGTCTACCAACACGGCGTCGTTGGAGAGGTGCGCGAGAACGCGCAATTCGATCTGCGAATAGTCGGCGCTTACCAGGGCAAAGCCGGGCGGAGCGATGAAGGCGGCGCGAACATCGCGCCCCAGCTCAGTGCGGATCGGAATGTTCTGCAGATTTGGATCAATGGATGAGAGTCGGCCGGTGGCGGCCACGGCTTGCTCCCAGCGCGTGTGCACGCGGCCCGTCTTTGGCCGAACCAGCTGGGGAAGGGCATCGATGTATGTGCCTTTCAGTTTGGCGTATTGCCGGAGCTCTAAAATTACGCCAGGCAGCGGATGTTCGTCAGCCAAGGACTCGAGAGTTTCGTGGTCGGTGGAGCGCGAAGTTTTGGTGCGCTTGACAGGTTTGAGCTTAAAGTCATCGAACAGTACGGTTTCGAGCTGGCGTGGAGAATTCACGTTGAATTCGCGGCCTGCGATCTCGTGTGCGCGTTTTTCGAGGTCAGCCAGCAAAAGTTCACAGCGTTTGCTGAGTTCGGCCAGTTTCGCGGTGTCGATCAAGACTCCGACCGCTTCGAGCTGTGCCAACAGATGAGCTAACGGCAGCTCCATCTCAGCCAATAGCTTCTGGAGGCCTGCATCATGCAGCCGGGGCTCCAAGCGCTCAGCCAGGACGGCCGTGTGCGTCACCTCGGAGCTAAGCTGTTGAGCAGCCTCGGCCACTGAGATCTCCGCGGCGTCGCGACGTTGCCCACGCCCGGGGTGCAGAAGCGTCGCACGTGTTGCGACGACGCGACCGAGCTCACAGCTCACGATGGCGGCGGCATCGTGGTTGCCGTCGGGATCCAGCAAGTAGCTGGAGAGTTTCACGTCAAAGTCAAAGCCTTCGAGGCTCAGACCGAACGCCTGCAAATCTACGGCGCAGCGTTTCAGATCGTAGGCCCGTTTGCGCACCGTTGGGTCAGCAAAGAGTGGGTTCAAGATTTGCCTCGCCCGCTCGGGTGCGAGCAGCTTCGGAACACCCAGGTAACGGTGCCCAAGCGGGACATAGAAGGCTTCGCTCGGATCCGCCAACAACGCCAGGCCTACCAATTCTGAGGCGCGATTGACCTCGGTGGTGAAGGTTTCGAGAACCAACGTGCGACTGGCCTGCGCAGCTAACACGAGCCGCTGCAAGTCCTCTTCTTCAAACACCGTGCTGAGCTTGGGCTCAGGAAACGCCGCTACCGGTGCGCTCAGTCGGGAGCTCGCGTTCGAAGTGGGTGTTGTTGTTGTCGAGGTTGGGTTGGGAGCGTCGAGGAGACTCAACTGTCGTGCGAACCCCAGCTCTTCGTAAACCTTCGCAAGCAACGCCTCGTCGGGCCGGCCAAGCTGCAAGTTTTCTGGGGCTACATTGACTGGGCAGTCGCGTTTGAGCTCAACGAGCTGCCGGCTTAAAAACGCCTGGTCGCGATGGTCCGTGAGCGTGGTGCGTACGCCTTTCGCTTTAACCTGGTCGAGCTTTGCGTAGATCTCAGCCAGTGTTCCAAACTGAACCAACAGATCACGCGCTGTTTTGGGACCAATGTGCGGCACCCCCGGAATGTTGTCGGAAGTATCGCCCATCAACCCCAAAAGATCCCCGAGCTGCTCCACGCGCACGCCGAAGCGCTCTTCCACCTCGGGTGGGCCAAACACCTTATTTCGCATGGTATCCCACAGGATCACGCGCGGACTCACGAGCTGCATCAGATCCTTGTCGGCCGCCACAATCACGATCCGCAGGTTCTGCGGCAGCGTGCGTTCCACAATGCTTGCGATCAGGTCATCAGCCTCCACGCCCACTTGTTTGAAGACGGGGAACCGGCGGGCCTCAACGATCTGTTCACAACGCATCAGCTGTTGTCTCAGGTCGGGCGGCGCCGGAGGCCGGTGCGCTTTGTACTCGGGATAAAGATCCCGCCTGAACGTGTCCCGCCCGGAGTCCATGGCCACCGCGAGGAGTCGTGGCCTCTGCGTCCTAAGGAGCCGGTCCAACATGTTGACCATACCGTGCACGGCATGAGTGGGCTCGCCGCTCGGGGAATGCAGCTCGCTGATGGCGTGGTAGGCGCGGAGGACGTAGCTGGAGAGATCAACGATGTAGAGGACATCGTCGGCGCCGACAGGGAAAAGGCTGGTTGCCATGGCTCGCCTGTTAGCAGATGGGGCGATCTGGGGAGAGCGGCTTCACTCGGCAGAGCAACTACTGCTCAGAAATACAGACAGAGCGGAAGTGCGACAAGGTCGTGCAAAGAATTACATTTCAGTGACATTCGCGGTTTTTCGGCCTGGTAACAGGGCTAGGCATCGTATGGAGATACTTTTCGTCTGCGTTTATTTGGTCGTCCTCTTGGCTCTTTGCACGTACGGCCTGCACCGGGCGCACTTGGCGCTGATGTGCTGGCGGACGCGTAAGTTCGTTGAACGCATCGCCCAAATCAGTCCCACGCCTGAGGCAGATTTGCCACGGGTGACGGTTCAGCTGCCTCTCTATAACGAGGCCACGGTGGTGCAGCGCTTGATTGAGGCGACGGGCAGAATCGATTATCCCGCCCACCTTTTTGAAATCCAGGTTCTCGACGATTCTACGGATGAAACCTGTGTTTTGGCAAAAGCCGCAGTGGCGCGTCTCGTTCAGCGTGGCGTCAATGCCAAGTACGTTCGCCGTCCAGACCGCGTTGGGTACAAAGCCGGAGCTTTGGATTACGGGCTGAAGACAGCTCAGGGTGAGTTAATCGCCATTTTTGATGCAGACTTTGTGCCCCAGCCGACGTTCCTGCGCACCCTTGTTGCGCACTTTCGCAATCCCAAAGTTGCCGTCGTGCAGACGCGCTGGGCACACATGAACCGCGATCATAGCCTGCTCACCAGCATTCAGGCTTTGATGCTGGATGGCCACCATTTGATCGAGAATCGTTCCCGTTTCTCAGCTGGATTAATGTTCAATTTCTCAGGCACCGGAGGCATCTGGCGCAAGGCTGCGATCGCGGACGCCGGAGGTTGGCAGCACGACACGCTCACTGAAGATCTCGACCTATCGTACCGAGCTCAACTCCGAGGTTGGCAGTTCATTTACCGTCCGGATGTGCTGACGCCGTCGGAGCTCCCCGAGGATCTTTCGGCTCTGCGCGCCCAGCAGTATCGCTGGGCCAAGGGCACCGTCCAAACAGCGCGTAAGCTGCTCGGAACAGTGCTTCGCTCCCACGTGTCAACGCAGCAAAAGATCGAGGCATGCTTTCATATGCTGCCCCATTTCGCGTATCCGTTGATGCTGCTGCTCACGTTGTTTTTGCTGCCTTCGTTGGTGTTCCTGCCCGCGGTTGATCTGCGCACCATGTTGATTGTGGATCTTCCGTTCTGCATCGGAGCGACGGGCTCGTTGATCGCATTTTACTGTTTGGCGGAGACGAGCCAAGGTCGCTCAGCGATGGCGGCCCTCGTGCGGCTGCCTGCACTGATCGCGCTCGGTGCAGGTCTCGCCCCACATCTCACCGGGGCGGTCCTGGGCGGCGTGCGCTCGATGGCGGGTGAGTTCGTTCGGACGCCAAAGCGTGGCTCTGATGCTGCACGCTACAAAGAAGGTGTGAAGTGGCCGCTGGTTGAGTTTGCGCTGTGCGCCTACTGTATGGTCAGTGTCGTGGTTTCGATCACCACGAGTCACTGGTTTGCAACCCCGTTCGCCTTCTTGTTTGCGCTGGGTTACGGCTACGTTGCCATTCAGCTCTCGCTTGAGCTTTCTGCGGGCCGACGAGCTTCGTTGGCCAAGGTTGCCAAGCCTGAGCTTCATGAGGCTCACGAAGCCGGCGTGGACAGCATGGCGCGCGCGGCATAGATCTTCTCGAGCACTCACACGGCCTAGACTTTTGGCCGGTTCCGGGTACCATCCTCGTTGCTCGTTGGGTGCTTGAGCCCGGCGGGAGTGTTGGGAGTGAAGGGCTCCCGTCAACCCATGACCAAGGCCGACATCGTACAAGCTGTGTACACGAAGTTGGGCGGATTCTCGAAGAAGGAGTCCGCTGATTTGGTGGACTTGGTGTTTGAGACCATCAAGCAGACTCTCGCGCGTGGTCAGAAGATTAAGGTTTCGGGATTTGGGAATTTCGTGTTGAGAGACAAGCGGCAGCGGCAAGGTCGCAATCCCCAGACGGGGCAGCCCATCACCATCACCTCGCGAAGGGTTCTGAACTTCAAGGCCAGTCAGCTCCTGAAACAGGCGCTCAATTCAGACGGGCCTGTGGGTGCGTACTCAACAGCCGGTACCACCGATGATGAGGAGTGAGGCAGCTTGTCGGACGGATTGACTGAGCAGCCGCTGGTTAAGCTCTATTATCGGATCGGCGAAGTGTCCGAGATCGTTGGTGTCGAGCCGCACGTGCTGCGCTACTGGGAGACTGAGTTTCGCTCGATTCGGCCCCAGAAATCTCGCAAGGGCCAGCGCATCTACTCGCGCAAGGACGTGGAACGCCTCCTGAAGGTGAAGGATCTGCTTTACACGCACGGCTACACGATCGCCGGCGCCCGCAAACGCCTCCGGCACGCAGGCGATGAGCCTCAGGCCGCCGAAGATCCCACGCGCTCTGCGCTCAGTCGCATCCGAGCGAATTTGATCGCGTTGCGAGCAGATGCCCAGGCGCTATTCAAAGAGCTAGAGGGGCCGAGCACCCCCGGTTGAGGTGTCCTGATCGGAGGACAAACAAAGTCCGAGCACTGGTTGCTTTCATCCGCAAAACGTCACACCTTCCTGCTTCATCGAAGGAGCATGGTTATGGCAGAAGGTTTAAACCGCGTGATGCTGTTGGGCAATCTTGGGCAAGATCCCGAGCTTAAGGTGACGAGCGGCGGCCAGTCAGTGCTGAAGCTGCGCCTGGCAACACCCGAGCGTTATCTTGACCGAAATAAGTCGTGGCAAGAGCGCACCGAGTGGCACAGCGTTGTGGTTTGGGGAAAACGGGCCGAGGCACTCAGCAAATTCTTGAGCAAAGGCTCCCGAGTGTTTGTTGAGGGCGGGATCCGCTCTTCCAGTTACGAAGATAAGGACGGGCAGAAGCGTTACCGCACTGAGATCGTTGCGAACAACATTATCTTGTCCGGAGGCGGAGGCGGAGGCGGAGGCGGAGGCGGGGCACGTTCGGGTGGTGGTGGTGGTGGTGCTGCTGCGCGCGGCGACGAGCACGGAGCCGCTGGTCACGATGCCCCAGCGGCTGACGCCAACTACGACGATGCCGACTACGGTGGCGGCTCGGATGACGACATCCCTTTTTGAAAACGGAGCCGCGAGGGGGGACGTTGCCTCTTGATGGAACGGAGGAAGCCGCGCTTGTCCTCGGTTTTCCTGGGCGTTTCGCTGTTTCGTTGGCTCTGCAGCTACTGAGCTTTCGCCCACGAACCATCGTGTATGCGTTGGTGCCGCCAGGAGCTGGCGGCCACGGGACCCTTTCGAGCAGCCTGTTTTCTCGGCATCGAGAGCGGGTTCGGTGCTTTGAAGGCGACGTTCAAGCGCTCGATTTTGGCCTGAGTGCGGCGGAGTACCGGGAGCTGACCGATCGGGTGCGCACGGTTCACCATTGTGAGGGAATTTCTGAGATTGCCGAGGGTCCGGTGGCTGATGGTAAAGCCCGAGCGCGCCTGGTGGCTTCTATGCGCGAGGTCTTGGCGTTTTGCCAAGCAGCTCGCTGTTTGGAGTCGTTGATGGTGTATTCTTCGCTTGCGGTGAGCGGAACGCATTCGGGTATTTTTGCCGAAGTTGACCTGTGCCCCGCCTTCGAGTCGTACCTGGATACTCTAGTTCGGGGATTGGGCACACAGACCGTCGCTGGTCAGCCTACTTTATGAGCACGCACGGCACTCCTAGCACTCCTGGTATCGCTCGCACGAATGCAGCGCTGGTGTCGCTTTTGCTTGCGTTGTTGGCTGCATCGGGGCTCACTTGCGCGTCAGGTCAACGCCCGCTGGCGCCGGGGCCAGATCCATCAGTGCCCGATAGCCCACAACCCATTTCAGTTTCTAAGCTCGCTCAGCGGGCTGCCAGTGCTCCGCTGGAGCATTCAGCGTCGGGCCTGGCTTTGGTCGCTTTCCCCCATTTCTTTGGGGCCTTGCGTGAACTCGAAACCAAGCGCCACACAGGGCCTGTACGCATCGCGTGGTTGGGCGATTCGCACACGGCCGCTGATTTCTGGACTGATGAAGTTCGCGCGCAGCTTCAAGCCAGGTTTGGAAGTGGGGGTCCGGGCTTCTTTCACGTGGGGCTAAAAGCGTATCGGCACGGGGGATTGCGCTTTGAGCAGACGGGCACTTGGAGCCGGGAGCCGAGCCCACCGTCGCTCCGCAGTCGTTCAGGCGACGGTGTGTTTGGCTTGGGAGGGATCCGGACTTTTGCCCATTCGGCAGGTGCCAGGTTCGAAGTGAGCCCGGAGCCGAACCCAGTGCTCGGAAGCGCGAAATGGAGCGTGCGTGTGCGCTTGGCACCGACGGATGCGGTAGAGGTCGAAGCTGGCGAGGAGCGCTATATCTTGCGGGGAACGCCGCATGATGACATTCAAGAACAGGTGCTCGCGGGCGCGCTGGGTGTGAGCTTGAAGATTCGTGTGTTGAATGGCAATCCCAGGTTTCTGGGTGGCACTTTGGAGGCCAGCGCTCCGGGCCTCATTTTGGATACATTGGGTGTCGACGGAGCCCGAGTGGAAACCGCGTTGGCATGGGACGAAGCCGCTTGGAAACGGGAGCTGGTCGAACGGGAGCCCAGCCTGTTGGTCCTCGCCTATGGCACGAACGAAGTTTTTGATAACTTGGCTCCGGCGGCTTACGCGGAGCATTATTCACGCCTCGTTGAACGCGCGCGAGCGGCGGCGCCAGCGTCGGATTGCCTGATCATTGGCCTGCCTGAGGCACTCACCTCCGAAGGAATGCCCCATCCGCGTGTGCCCGAGATCGCGAAGGTTCAAGAAGAAGCAGCAAAACGCCTGGGTTGCGCATTTTTTGACGCTCGGGTGGCGATGCAACGCGAGGGAGGATTTTTAGGTTGGCTCGCGGCGAGCCCCAGGCTCGCCCAAAATGACGGCATCCACCTTACCATTTCAGGTTATCATCTGCTGGGGGCGCGCACGGCGGAGGCACTGCTTGCCGGTTATGAGCAGTTTCTCGACACACTCGAAGCGCACTGAAAGCTGCGTTGGCGTTTTAAGGGTGAATAGGTGTCTTCTGATAGCGTGCGTAGCCGTCCATCATTCCTGAGAAGAGCCAATCTCCGATCACTTGCGCGCCGTAGCTTGTGGGGTGCGTGAGATCACCCGCCCCCCAGCCCCTGGTTACCCAGCGGCGCATGGCGCCTGAGCCGCCCATGGCGAGGAATGTGTTGAAGAAAGCGCAGCCCACCTCCTGGGCTACGCGCTCCTGTTCCTTCACGATCAACGGGATGATGCGCATGCTTTCGGTACGGCCATCCCGCACACGCGCCCGATCCATGGCGGCGATAATGAGGCAGCTCGCATGAGGCAATGCGCTCTTGCCCTGCAAAAGAACGTCCTTCATGGTCCGATGGAAATCTTCCATCGAATAGGCCCAGCCGTCGCCGCTTTCGTTCGCTCCAAACTGGTAAACAACGAGACTGGGTGAGCGCCAGCGCAGCTGCTCCAGATAGTGAAGGTCCTCTTGCTTATCGAGAAAACGGATACGAGCGCCTAAGATCCCAATCGCATCGAGCACGACACCAGGGACCTCCCGCTCCATGACAACACCAAAAGCTCTTACCGAACCTGGCCCCGCGGAGACCAGTTCCAAGAGGTGCTCTCCGTCGGTTGTACGGATCTCATGGTACGCAACTTGTTTGGTTGGGGCGGCCGTAACAATCTCTTCGAGTGGCTTCCCATCGAGATTGAGCTTGATCTTCCCACCATACGGCTCCTTGACGTAAGCGACTTCGAAGCGTGAGACCTTACGACCGAATGTGCCGGCGGTCGCGGTCCCAAAGCGTGCGCGAACCCCCGGAGGTGCACGGAAAGAAACGCCGCCGAGACCGTACCAACCATCGGAGACGGTCGGGCCAACAATTCTGCTGACTAGCCAACCCTCCGAAGCGTAGCGGAACACGTCATTGTGAAAATACGCCGGCCACGCGTTGGCGATCAGCGAAAATCCATGGCCGCCGTCGCCAAAACGTTGCTGCAAGTTGCGGCGCAAGGTAGCTGAGACAAGATCGCTGGTGATCACGGAGTCGCCGAAATGAACAATCCGAGTGAGCGGATGCGCCCCGTGATTTTCGGTCTGGCGAAGTGACGCGTAAAAATCGTCAAGAGCCTCCAGGTGCTCAATCGGACGCGGCGGCATTTCGGCGTTGGGCCCCATGTCAGCGGTGTCAGCGGTGTCGCTGGCAAGCGGTCCGCGCGTGAGCTGTGGAGCCTCGACCTTTTCGGGTTGCGCCAGGGAATCGTGGTTCAGGCTTTCGCGCTTGAGCTCGCTCTCCCCGACCGTGGACTTCGGGGGAAGTGCGAAGCTCTGCTCCGGCGAGGCTGGCTCACCATCTCGTGCTCGTGCGGACAGGAGCTTAAATGGCTCGGGCGCTAGCCACTGCAACAAGCCAGCGAGAGCTACAAACCAAGCCGCGCTGATGCTGGGACGTGAGCGAAAGACTCGGCTCGAATGTTCAACCGCCGCCCCATGTACTTCAACGCGTTCGACGCTCCCTGAATCCTTCACTCGTACGGATTCTCTCGAACAATACCCCCGCGTGGCAGTTTACTCGGCGGAGTGGCGGCCTTGGGTGCAGGGGCTCTGATGGCAGCTCGATCGCTCGGAGCTTTTGGCAAATCACTCACGTCGACCGCATCCCCTGAGAGTTTGGCGATTTCTTCTTGAGCCCGCTTTCGGCTCAAGGTATCAACTGTTGGCGAGAGCGCGATCTGTTCGAGGAGCATGCGTTTTACGGTTGGGTCCCCCTCTGCTTCAGCATGCACGAATAGAGCCTTCGCCCAGTCAGCTTCGATCTTCCGAAATCCAGTCGCTTGGCGAGCGTTGCTGCCTGGAGGGAGTTCGGCGAGTTTTTGGTGTGCACCCTCGACATCGCCGGCCGTTCGCAGCTCCAGCGCATCAGCGAGAATGCGGGCAGCTTCATCCTGCTTTCCTGACAGGATGCCACCAGCGCTTGCCCCCGAATCGCCGTTCTTCGACATAAGCCAGCCCACGGTGGCGAGGGCCCCGAGCAAAGCTACCCCGCCCAGCAGCTTCATACCGACTGAGATCGGCTTAGCAGGCGGAGGTGTGCTGGCGGCTAATGCCTGTGTGGGCTCAGCATAGAGGAATGAAAGACTACGATCGAGAGCGGGCTGGTACTGCTGCCCTGCGGGAATAAATTTCAAAGCAACATCGCCGAGTTCGATCGTGTCGCGCGCATCCAACAGGCTTCGTTTGAGATCAACGCCGTTGATGCGGACGCCGTTAGCGCTCTCTTTGTCGATGAACTCATAGCGGCCATCGCCGAGGGCGGTGATCTCCGCGTGCACCCGACTCACCGACGCGTGGTTCAGTGTGATATCGCACTCGTCGCCACGACCGAGCAGAAGCCGTTCCCCGGTTAATGCGAACTCGGTGCCCATCTCAAGGCCGGCAATCACGACGAGTCGATCTTGGTTAACCTGTGATTCTTGGTGCAGATTTTGGGGGATGGTGTCTTTGGCCTCGGCGCTTTCGTCTCCGAGCTCCATTCGGTAGTCGCCCAACTGGACAACATCTCCGTGCGCGAGCTGTTTGCGATCGGCTACACGCGTTCCGTTGATATGAACGCCGTTGTAACTCTTTCGATCAACAACCAGCCATCCGCCAGCGTCCCGCACTAGCTGTAGGTGCTTGCGCGAAATGTTCCGTTCCGTCAGTCGAACGGTGCTCGCTTCCTCCCGGCCGACGGAATACTCGTCGCGCACCAGGTGAACGACGGTCTTGTTACCTTGATCGTCCTCGATGGATAGCTTCCACATTACAACGACTCAGTTAAGCCTCGGGGACACGCGGCACACACAGATCAGTAACCAAATTTGTCACGGCAGGGCGGCGCTTACCAGGGGGTTCTTCTCCGGATGCGTCTTTGCCGAGCGGGACGCCTCCTGCATCAGCGTTTAGCCAGGTTTCTAGCGTTCTTTGGGCCTCCCGGCCGTCAAGATGAAGGGCCTTCAGTAACTAGCCGATGGAGTGCTTTGCAGTAGGTCAGCGCAGCGCAAGAGCGAATCCGAGGAGGCGATCGTGGACGGTCGGTCGTGCGTCTCGCAGCCGATTCGGTTCACGGCCTAGGTTCACCCGATTGGTGAGGAGGCTGACAACAACCTCGGCATCCGGGTCGCACCAGAGGCTCGTACCCGTGAATCCCAAATGACCGAAGGTGTTGCTCCCAAAAGCAGGTCCCGTCGAAGAGGGCCCCAGAGGCGCCTTGGTATCGAAACCGATCGCCAGTGAAGCCCCTGGTTTCGGTGTTGCCAATCTGCGGATCTCAGAACTTCCGCTCCACACTTGCTTTGGCTCTCGGTACGCTTCGCACAGTCGGCGACCAAACGTGAGGAGCGCGTTCACGTCTCCAAAAAGCCCGGCGTGGCCAGCGTAGCCATGGCCTGCAATGGCCCATGCGTTCTCATCGTGGGTACACGCCGTAAGTTCACCACCGCGCCAGAAAGTTTGTTCGGTGGGAGCAAACGCTGCAGGGGGCTGGGCACGCTTGAGCCAGAGGCGTACTGAGCGGACCTCGATGCCAAGCGGGCCAGTGGTGGTTCGCTCCAGTATTTCGTCGAGTGGGGCCTTCAGCAGTCGAGCGATCCCGGCAGCAAGCAGCATATAGCCGAGGTCGCTGTACATCGGCTCAACCCCGCCCTCCTTGTTCAGTCCGCTCTCTGCCTTTGCGTCGGCTGCTTCCTGAAGCAGCTGGCTCAAGCTGACCACTCCCTTGCTACGCAGTGAGCGGAACAGTTCTGCGTGTGGACGCAGGCCCGCGCGGTGCGACAACAAATGCTCGACGGTTGCCCCTGCCGCAAAACGGCCGGAAGCTTCTGTCAAAAGAGCTGAAAGCGGGGTCGACCAAGCGATGACACCGCCTTCGACCAGCTGGGCCGCGAGCAGCGCAAGAAAGGGCTTCGAAACGGAAGCGAGGTCGTAAATCGTTTCCGGCTCGACCGGGGTGCGATCACGAATGCTGAGTCGACCGGCGGCACCGGTGACGACCCGCCATTCCTTGCCCACTCGAACGGCCACGCCGAGCGAAGCCCCCGGGGCGGCGCCAGTGTCTACGATAAATTCCTCAGCAATTTGGTCCAGTGCAGCATGACGCATGGCACCTTCAGGCCAAGATTTAGGGGCTTTCGGGGCGATCACGTGGACACTTATGTAGAGGTGGCTGGCGGGCGTTGGAGTTTCCGGCAGAGGGCGCGTTGGCCGCCGAGTGCTGAGCTTTTGACCAAGTCGGTGGCTGACCGGTATGCTGGGGCGATCGACTAAGAAAGTACTCGAAGTATGGCTGAGTTCACATGGGAAGCTCGCGGGCGCACAGGAGAGCTGCGCAAGGGAGTGATGGAGGCGGACAACGCCGAGGCCGTCAACGCGAAACTCCGCCAGCAACAGCTGAATCCGGTAAAAGTCAAAAAACGGATCAACCTAGGCAAGATCCAGTTTGGCACGGGGGTCAACACCAAAGATCTCGTGACCTTCACGCGTCTCTTTGCGACCATGATCGACGCTGGGCTCCCGCTTCTCCAGTGTTTGGACATCCTGGCCAGCCAACAGCCCAATAAGCACTTTGCCGGAGTGCTGGTGGACGTGAAGAACTCGGTTGAGCAGGGCGCATCTTTTTCAGATGCGTTGCGCCGCCATCCCAAGGTTTTCGACGAGCTGTTCGTCAATCTTGTTCAGGCTGGAGAGGTTGGCGGCATCTTGGATGCCATCATGAATCGGCTTTCGGTCTACATTGAGAAGCGACAAAAGCTCCTGCGGCAGGTGCGAGGAGCCATGGTCTATCCCAGTATTGTTGTGGCGATTGCCGGGCTGGTGATGGCGGTGTTGCTCACCTTCGTGATTCCTGCGTTCGAAACCATGTTTAAGGAGTTTGGTGGTGGGAAAGACAATCTGCCAAAGCTGACGCAAATGGTCATCGCGTTGTCGCGAGGGTTCATCGGGGGGCTGCCGTTCATCCTGGCAGGAGGGGCTCTCATCATCACCGCGATTTCCTACACGTATCGTACACCCGCTGGGAAACGCGTATTTCATCGCAATTTTCTGCGCATTCCGATCATGGGTCCCGTCCTCAAGAAGATCGCCGTCGCGCGCTTCACGCGAACTCTGGGCACCTTACTGGCGTCGGGTGTGCCTATTTTGGAGGCGCTTGATATCTGTGCGCGCACCGCTGGCAACGTCATTATTGAAGAAGCCATTGTTAAGGTGAACAAAGCCATCAGCGAGGGAAAGAACATGGCCGAGCCTTTAATGGCGGCCAAGGTGTTTCCCGACATGGTGGTCCAGATGATTGCCGTAGGGGAACAGACAGGCGCGCTCGATCAGATGCTCGGGAAGATTGCTGATTTTTACGAAGAGGAAACGGACGTCGCCGTCGCAGCGCTGACGAGCGCTTTAGAACCGATCATGATGGTGGGCGTTGGCGGAATGGTGGGAGTCGTGCTGATGGCGATGTACATGCCGATCTTCTCACTGGCTGGGAATATCAAGGCGGATTAACGGGAGCACGGCCTCGCGAGGACTCGTCGCATGCGGATAGCGCTAGGCCTCCCCGATAATATTGCCAACGCGACGCTTCCAAGGCGTTTAGCTTGGCTCACTGCTGCCCGCATGGTGTTCCTGCTGGGCGCCCTTGGCCTTTTGGGGCTGGTTTATTTAGGTCGGGAAGTTTCGCTCGATTCCTTTTCGGTTCGAGTCGTCCTTTTCGTGCTGGTGAGTTCCTTCAGCCTCGCAGGTATCTACGCGGCTGTTCTGCGTCAGGGTAGGCACATTGAGCAGCTGGCCGGTGCGCAGCTGATTTTCGATCAGCTCACGTGGACTGCATTGGTTTACATCTCGGGTGGGGCGTCGAGCGGCGCCGTATCCTTCTATGGGCTCACCTGTGTGGCGGGGGCTGCTTTGACGGGTTTTCGTGGCGCGGCAATAGCGACGCTTGCGGGCGGCATGAGTTACGCCGGGTTGCTCGGGGCACTTCAATTGAGGTGGCTCATTCCGCCGCCGGATCAACCGGTCGACCTCTACCAGCTCTCTCGATTTGAATTCCTGTATCACATCATCATTAACCTGCTGGCGCTCGTGGTCGTCACCATCCTGGCGGGCTACCTGGCAGAGCGCCTCAGAATCACCGGTGGCAAGCTGGTTCAAGCTGAGGAACGCGCAGAACAGGCCGAACGCATGGCGGCTCTGGGCAGACTGGCCGCAGGGCTTGCTCACGAGATCCGGAACCCGCTTGGCTCCATTGCAGGCTCAATTTCGCTTCTGAAAACGGCCAATGTCCTGTCTGCCGAGGACCGACAGTTGTGTGACATCATTGAGCGGGAGGCAGCCCGGCTGAATGATCTGGTCACCGACATGATGGATCTTTCCAAACCCCGAACTCCGCGTCCAGTGGACGTGGATTTGGTGCCAATAGCGAAGGATGTTGTCGCACTCACTGCGAAGAGTGGGCGGGCAGTGTCGGACGTTGCCGTCTGCTATTCGGGGGCTGTGAGCGCGATAATCCACGCGGACCCAGCCCAGATCCGACAAATGATTTGGAACCTCGTTCGCAACGCCGTGCAAGCCAGCAATGCGGGGGATGAAGTGAGCGTGGAGGTCGGCGACTTTGAGCGGCATGTCGAGCTCAGTGTGAGCGATCAAGGCCTAGGCATTGATGAGCACGCCAGGGAGCGTTTGTTTGACGCTTTCTTCACCACGCGCAGCAAAGGTACTGGCGTCGGCCTAGCCGTGGTCAAGCGCATCGTGGATGAGCATGGGTTCGAGATCCACGTCGAAAGCGGAGCACGTCGCGGTGCGTTATTCCGGATCGTCATTCCCCGCGCAGACGGGCAGACGCAGGTGGATGAAGCCGCTCAACTCGCGCTGCAATCTGCGGCAGGAGCCAGGCCTCCAGTCTGATCCAGTGGCGCTGAATTGCAGTTTTATCAGTATTTGTTGGAAATTTTTTTCAAAATCGGCTCGCCGGAGAAGGTTGCCCGGGGCTTTGCGTATGAGTTGGAGCGAGCTAGAGATTGATCGAGAGGAAGCCATGTACACCTTAACTAGAAACAACGCCCTCCGGGTCTTGGTTGCAGCTGTCGTCATCCTGCTGTGTCCGTGGGCGTCCGCCGTCGATGCGCAAGCCTTTGTGAAGGACAAGCAAGCCGCGCTGGTGGCGCTCCTCAAGAAGCCAGAAACGCCCACCACTCAGATAAAAATCGAGAGTGTGTTCGATGATATGTTGGATTATGACGCGCTGGCCGAAGCTTCGCTTGGGGCCCACTGGGCTGGCCTTTCTGCGGTAGAGCGCGAAGACTTTCAGCAGGTGCTCAAGCAGCTCGTGCGTAACTCCTACCGGAAGAACCTCAAGAAGACGTTGACCTACGAGGTCACCTTCAGCGGTCAGAAGTCAGCGAAGGAATCCGTCTTGGTAACGAGCGTTGCCCGCAATCGTTCCGCTAAACGGGAAGAACCTGTGAAGGTGGATTATCTCCTCCACAAGGTTAAAGGGGCGTGGCGCGTGAAGGACATCGTCACCGAGGGGTCAAGCTTGGTGCAGAATTACCGGCAGCAGTTTAATCGCATCATTAAGAAGAATAGCTTCGCCGAACTCATCCGCCGTATGAAAGCTAAGCTAGTGGAAGCCTAGCGTTCAGTTTGGAGTGGTCGTTCTGAGCTCCGGGCTGATACTCTTGGCAATCCTCGGTGTCGAACTTGCCATCCTCCAGTCCACCGTCCGCGGTGCCCGCACCCAAGGATGAGGCGGCTCGACCGGCCAGCGAGAAAGTTCTGTTGCGCTTGGCGGTGAGTCGCGGGGCGTTGGGTCTCGAATTGGCGGAGCCCTGTGCGTTTGGGCCGCTTCGGATTGTCGAATTCAGCGTCACGTTTCCCGGGCTCCGTTACCCGATCGACCTGAGTGGTGGAGTGAGTCAGTTCCGACATCGTCGGGGAGTCCTTGAACGCCTCGCCATCGAGTTGCAGCCGCACACGCTTTCGGTATGGTTCGCGCAACGTCTGCACGAGCTCATTGGGCCCCTCGAACGGCCACCGCGCGTGAGCGCCACAACGGAGCGTTTGGAGTTTGGTTTCAATAGCGCATCGGCGGCGCTTGCTTTTGACTTGGTCTGGGCACCTTTGGAAGGCCACGCCTGTTTCGTTGTCGAGCAGGCGCGAGGGATAGGGCTTTCTGGTCCCGCCCTTGCGTACGTTGAGCGCGCGTTGGATTCAACACTTGGGCACGTCGCGAAGCGCGAGGGGCGCCTGATTCGATTCGAAAGGGGCGTGCAGCGGCTGTTGCAGGAGTGGCTAGCGCCCGAGGGCGTTCGGCTGCCGGGCAGCGATAGCGGGCAGTTCGGGCCTCCCAACCTTGGCCCAGAAAATTCGCTGATTCTCTCGCTCGATGCTGCGCTTCCTCCCTCGGAATTAAGCCGAGCCGCATTGCGAGCTGTTGAATGGGCGCGATTTCTCCGGGAGCCCGACGAACTGTTAGCGCGCGGTGAATTCGAGCAGGCTCGTATCCTTTATATGAGGCTCCTCGACGAAGCCCCACGACATCCGGAAATCGTCAAGCTCATCGCGGAAATTGATTCGCTTTCGACGGTTGCTCCGAACGTTCAGCTCGGGATGTTGCGTGAGCTCGGCCAAGATCTCCCGCTCTTGCCGGTTACGGCAGCTTTGCTTGAGTTGGCGTCCGAGCCCGAAGCGGCTTGCCAAGCGTACGAGGCGTTTGCGCGCTCTGAGGCTTTCGCACCGCTCGCGGCATTTGCGTTGTTGACGGCGGCCCGATCTGCGCCGGATGTGCGCGCTCAACAAGCGTTCTTCGACAAAGCCGTGGCACGTTGCCCGTCGCTAGCGAGCGTGCGCTGGGCGCGTTTCGAGGCGCGAGTCGTTTCCGGAAAATTGTCGGCAGCGCTGATCGATGCTGAACAGTTGGAACACCTATCGCAAGGCGCAAACGAGAGGAGCGCTGTGTGCTTGAAGGTGGCCCGCGATTTCCATGCAGCAGGGCGAGCGGAGGAAGCGGCACGTTTCTTCGAGCGGTCGCTTCGGTACACTCCCGAGGATATTGAAGCGACGTCTGGGCTTGCTCGCGCGCTCGCAGGGGTGGGTCGCCACCAGCAGGCGATCAAGCTACTCCTGCGGGCGACTGCGCTTAGCGAAAAACGTGGTCAACCGGACGTCGGCGCATGCCTCGATTTGGCACTCCTTCTGGCAGAGGAACTTCACGATCTGCCTCAGGCAATTTCAAGGGTTCGTCAGGTCACTCACGAATCAGGCCGCCTGCCGCAAGCTCGATTTCTAGAGGCCTCCTGGCGAGCCGAGTTGGGTGATTTGAGCGGTGCATCGGCGGCATTCCATAGGTTTCGTGAGGCGCTGGAGCTTGAGCCCCAGCCCAAGCAGGAGGTCGTTGCGTGGCTCATTCGGGCAGCAACCTTCGCCGAGCAGCAGATGCTGGATTGGGAGGCCGCCGAAGGTTATTGGGCCCTCGCCGTGCGTTTGTTTCCTCACGATACGGAGCTCGGCGCTCTGTATCGGCATTTCGGCAAAGCTCGCGTCAATCAGCGTTAGCTGGAGTGTCTGAGCGCTCAGCTCACTAGGCAGGCCGACTCAACTTGCTAATGCCAAATGTTCCAACGGCTAGCAATTGCGCGAGCCCCTCATCCCAAGCCAGCCCGCGAACCCGACTGCGCGGGAAGCCCGCATCAGCATCCCCCTGCAGGTCAGAATTCCGTTCGATGCGTGCGATCAATTTTCCGCTAGGAGCATCGCCAGTTATCTGCCAAACAAGGCTGGCGTCAACGCCCGCATCGTAGGCGGCCACCCAAATCGTTGGCCTGCCGTCGAGCATCCCCATCACCGCCGCCGTTGGGGCCCAAATCCCACCACACTCCGCGAAGGTATCGCCCCCGTCGAGAGAGGTGAACGCACCCAGATCGTGGTCCCAAATCAGAACCAAGTTCCCAAGCGCCGTGATGCGCAACCCCTTCGCGCGCGAGAAGCGCAGAGTCAGTTTGCGCTCGGCGCGAATGTCATCACGCTCAGGATTGGGATGTGTTCCCGAACGGAAGTGAAAGCCGTCCTCGCTCTGCACCAGGGCTGTGAGATCGGATTCATACGACGAGACGTCCAACGTGATACCGTCGTCGACCGATGGAGTGAAGTGAGTCCCCAGATCTTCGCTGAACCAAAGCCTGCCAGCTCGAAGGAGCCAAACGCGCTCGGTCGTACCTACCCGCTGTCGCCCGAGTCGAGTGCTGGCGTCGAATCCGCCCCCAGGTGCCTGCCCAAGCTGTTCAGGTTGGCTTGCACGCGCGTGCCGCCGCCCGAGGAGCCCCTGCTCGGTGGCATAGACGGCTGTGTCGTGCAGAAGGGAAAGGCTAACAATTCTAAAGCCTTGCGCGCTACAGCGAATCTTCGTCTGGCCTGCTTCGTGGAGCCATAAAAGATCTCGGCCCGTCGCAAGCCAACTGCTCTTCGACGCAGCCACACAGGTAAAAGAGCTGTCGTCAGTGAGCAGTCGTTCCTCATGCCAGAGAATGAGCTCTTGGGCTGCTGCTGTGAATCTGGAGTCAATCTCGAACTCCGAGAATCTCAGATTCTCGGCAGCGTCATCTTCCGTTCCAATGGGAGGAAGCGAAAATCCCAAACCCACCGAATCCAATCCGAACGTCGCAGCGTTCTCTTCGTCGCTCACATCGAGTCCAGACATCATCACGCCCTCGCCAAAGTCCCATTCAACGGGTCCCTGCTCAGCGCTCTGTTCCGTTGCGTCTTCAGTTGCGAGAAGCTGAGTCATGTCAAAGTCGAGCTCAGCTTCACCGCCTCCATCACGTGGTAAGAGCGCGAGCGGCAAATCGAATTCATCAGCCGGCCCATTGGGCCCTATGTCGCCGCCGCCCAGCGAGGCGAGCTCGTCGAGCTCATCGAGTTCCTGAAGCCCGTCGGGTCCAACTGGCTCATCAGCCAAGTGCTCGTCTTTGGCAGAGCCTGAGCCGCCCGCCGTCACAGTGTTAACATGTTTCAGAAACATTGAAGCTTGCATCTCTACCTGGCTGACTTCACACGATGTTTCCCCGGCCTCGGTTTGTTTCCAAGAAAAACCTGTAGCACAGTGACGCGCGCCTGATGTAGCTTCCGCGGCCGTGCCTTTTGAAGCGCTCATAGATGCTGACATGGTGGCGTACTCGATCCGAGTGCCCGCCCCGGACGTCGTGTTCGTCAAAGGGCTGCTTGAGGCTAGTGAGGGGCTTGCTGCCGTTTTTGCGGTGAAGGGTGGAGATCTGGTTTTGGCAGCGCCCCGTTCGCAAGACGCGGAGCTGCGCCAATTCATCGCCGAGCTCCGGATTGAGTTGAATCTTGAGGTTGAGCCGAATGCCGAGTGAGGGCATGCCGGAAGAGCGCGCCGTTGCTGCCTGGTGTCAATGGCTGGATGCGCTGGCAACTGACGCTCAAGCCGCACTCTCGGCTTCGCTGGCGTACGAGCAGCTGGATGGGCCCCTTCGGGACCACTGGTTGGACGCCTTGCTGCAAGATCGTGCACGGATCAAGGTGCCGCTCATCGCCGTTTACGCTCCGCTCATCGCCGTAGAAAAAGATCCTGAACGGCGCGCTCGAATTCAAGCTTGCATCGGCCCCGCTGAATGGTCTTTGCCCTCTGCGGGGATTCGCGCTTTTTGGGGCAAGACAAAAGAGGGCGGCCGGGTAGGGGTGATTGTTTCCCCGCTTTACCTGGAGTTTGTGCAGGTGCTGTCCTGTCGCTGGCATGCGAGGCAAGGGTTCGATTGGGTAAGGCACGAGCCTTTTCTTGAGCGCACTCTGGCCCCGAATCATGGCAGCGTGTTTGAAGGTGTCCGCCTTGAGGTAACGCCACTGCGCGGCATGATTGACGAACTCTCGTACACCATCCTGGCCCACCAGCGTTCTGGTTTGGTGATACCTGAAGAGCTTCGGTCGCACGCGTCTCTGTTTCATGCGCAGCCGGTATCAGCATCAGCAGTGCTAGTTTCTGGCTAGCCTGCTCGTTGGCTCACACGCCAGCGCGCATTATGGCGGGGCTGCAGCAAACAAGTGACTGAGCTCCAAGTCGGCAATCAGCGGCCGGTGATCGGAGGCTTGCTTCGCCAGACGCGTGGTGCAAGCGTGGCCTTTCACAAACTGGACGTTTCCTCTGATAAAAAGGCCGTCGAGCGGGCGCAAGGGAATGGCAGCAGGAAACGTGTTGGCGAGGCTGCCAGCTCGCTGGAATCCGGCAGGAGCAAGAAACCTGGGACCGAGAGTGCCCCAGAGATCGTTGAGATCACCGCCCAAGATAATCGGAGTGTTCGCGTGAATGCCCCGAAACGGACCGCTCGCTAAGAATCGCTTCAACTGTTCGGCACGTTCGGAACCTGCGAGCCCAAGATGGAGGTTGTGCAAGACAACGCTGCGAGTTTTGTCGCCCATACGAACATGCGCGCGAGCCTGGATAGCGCCGCGTTTCTTTCGCCAGCCCACGGTAAGGTCAACTTCCTCGATGTCATCGAGTGGCCAACGGCTGAGAATGAGGTTCCCGTAGCCTCCCATTGCAAAACGGTGCTGCGGATTGAACGCCAGGTGGGGCATGCCGAGACCACTCGAGAGGAGTTCCACCTGATCGTCGAAGCGATTTCGCGGCATGTGCTCGCTCACCTCCTGGAGCAGCAGCACATCGGGTTGATGATGGAGTAGGAGCTGAAGCACCCGCTCCGGGGCATAGCGACGGTCGACGCCACCGATGCCCTTGTGAATGTTCCAGGTGATCACCCGCAGGCGCATCGCCTGAAAACTGCCTGCAGTTGGCGCGCTTGTCACTAGCTAGAGGGGTCTCGGCCGCCTTCAGGGGGTCGGGGCTCGCACTACTCATGCCCGAGTGATATAGGAAGGGCTCCCAAATCTGAGGTTGGCCCATGATTGACGACGTTCTCGTTGAAGTGAAGCAAGCTGGTGAAAGCGCTAAAGAAGCCCTCAAACGCGAGCTCAGCAAGCTGCGCACAGGTCGCGCACACGCGGGCATGTTGGATGGCCTGAGGGTCGACTACTACGGGGTATCGACTCCCATTGCACAGATGGCATCCATTGGTGTTCCTGAGGCACGCATGCTGAGCGTGAAGCCTTGGGAGAAAAACCAAACGGCTGCGATCGAGCGAGCCATCCGCGAGAGCAACTTGGGCCTGAACCCACAGAATGATGGGGATGTGATTCGCATCCCGGTGCCTGCCTTGAGTGAAGAGCGCCGCCGCGATCTGGTTAAGCTTGCGCGCAAACAGGGCGAAGATGCCAAAGTCGTGGTGCGCAAGGGCCGCCACGACGCATTGGACCTGCTCGGAGATCTAAAGAAGGAGGGGTCAGTCAGCGAGGATGAGGCTGAGCGCGCCAAGAAGAAGGTCGAAGAGCAAGTGGCCGAGGCGACGACCACTATCGATCAGATCTTGGCGGCCAAGGAGAAGGAAATCCTCACCGTCTGAGCCCGGCATCGCAGCTTGCCCCCGCGTGTTCGTCTGAAAATGGCGGAACGCTTGACAATACTCCCCTGGCCCCCAAGAATTTCCCTCTTCTCCAATGGATCACCCACCGACAATGGCTCGAACGTTCAAGCCCGCCCTGCAGGCTCGTTGGCGGAGGGCGGCCCACAAGGTGCCTCACTCATGAGAGCCGTTGCTGCCGGGCTAACGGATGTTGGGCTTCAGCGTGAACACAACGAGGATAGCTTCGCGATCCTGAGCGATCAGGAACTCTTCATTGTCGCCGATGGCATGGGCGGGCATCGCGCGGGGGACATCGCCAGCCGTCTGGCGACGGAGGCGATAAGAGATTTTTTTCAGGTCACCGCCACAGAAGACGTGACCTGGCCTTTTCATTTCGACGCTCGCTTGAGCGAAGAAGAGAATCGGCTGATGACCGGCATCCGCCTAGCCAATCGTCAGATCCTCGAGCACAGCGTCCGAGCTCGTGATTGTCAGGGCATGGGCACCACGGTTGTCGGAGCGCTTTTCAGTCGCAAGAAGCAAAAGATCTTCTTTGGGCACGTGGGGGATAGCCGGGCGTATCGCATCCGAAATGGTGCCATTGAGCAGCTCACCCGCGATCACTCATTAGTTAACGATTATTTGACGGCGATGCCCGAATTGAGTGAGGAGCAGCGTAGCGAGCTGCCCAAAAATGTCATCACGCGTGCGCTTGGCATGCAAGATCAGGTAGCCGTCGATTTGCAGGGTCAGTCGGCGGAAGTGGGCGATATTTTTGTGCTCTGCTCAGACGGCCTGAGTGGCATGGTTGAGGATGAGGAGATCCTTCAGACGGTGTTGGCGAATCCTAGCCTCCCGGTTGCGTGTGAGAGGCTGATTGCACGCGCCAATGAACAGGGCGGCGAAGACAACATCACAGCCGTGGTCGTTCGCATCGAGGGGGATGCCTCCGAGCTCTTGGAGCTGGATCGGGTGACAGATGCCTCCGATTTGCTCGGTGTCAGCTCGACCAATCCCCCCGCGCAGCCGCCATCAGGCACGTTGAGTTAACGCTGCCAGGCGGGCCTGACGCCTTACTTGGCGCAGCTCTTCAGGAGTACGAAGTTCGCTATGGCCTGGCAGTGGGTGACGTCCGGGCTGCCGTTGTTATACATATAGGGGCACTCAATCTGCGCGAACATCTCGCCAGGAGCGATTCTCAGCTTTTCTCCAGCGCCCGGCGCCGGTGACGCGTCAAGCGTACAGGGCTCCTTGTTGGTCAGAAGGGTCCCAGTCGCAGTGGAATCTAACGTAAAACGCGTGAGCGTGCCATTTCCGTCGGCCCCAACAGTCCCGGCCATGCTGAAGCTAGTTCCCTGATATCTGCCCGTTGCTTCTACGGTGTAGGGGCCAGTCCCCTTAATGCTGCAGCCAATAGACGCGCCATCGACACCGTCCCTAACGGCTAACCCCTCATCCCGAGCGCTCGTGGGCACCTTCGTTCCAAAACTGGCTTGGCCTTGCGAAAGACAGGCCTCCCCCAAGCGAGTTGAGGAGTAGCCCTTGATAGCCGCTTCGGCAGGTGCCTCCGTAGGGTCACTGCACGAAGCCAAAACCAATACCGAAAGCACGCAAAAATTTAGCTTCAAAACCCGCATCTCGTGTCCACTCCTTCTTAGCGCTTGCCCAAGTTCGGCTCTTCTACCATTACCGCGCCAATATAGGGCTAGAAACTTAGCGGAGCGCCTGCTCCAAATCGGCCCAGAGGTCTCGCTGAGACTCCAGGCCCACCGAAAGCCGCACCAGCCCATCAGTGATACCAAGCCGATGACGTTCCGGCCCCGGGATTGACGCGTGGGTCATGGAAGCCGGGTGCTCGGCAAGCGATTCTACGGCGCCAAGACTTTCTGCGAGAGTGAAAAGCCGCAGGCTCATTAAAAATGCGCGTGCAGCATCCAGGCCTCCCTGAAGCTGGAGGCTGATCATTGCTCCGGGCAGTGCCATCTGTTGAGTGGCGAGTGCGTGGTCGGAATGGCTGGCAAGTCCCGGATAAAATACCCGATCCACTTTGGGGTGCGCTTCGAGCAGCACCGCGAGCTCATGTGCGGTGCGAGAGGAGTGCCGGATCCGGAGCGGAAGCGTCTTGAGCCCACGCAACGTCAGGTAACAATCAAAAGGGCTCGGTACAGCCCCAAGCGCATTCTGCGTCCACTTCAGCTTTTCGTAGAGTTCCGAATCATTCGTGATCACAGCCCCACCAACTACATCTGAGTGCCCGTTGATGTACTTGGTGGTTGAATGAACCACGGCTGTCGCGCCGAGTACCAGCGGACGTTGGAGGATCGGCGTGGCGAAGGTATTGTCGACAACTGAAATCGCTCCCCTAGCAGCCGCGAGTTCACTGAGGCGCCGAATATCGAAGATCTTGAGCGTGGGGTTGGTAGGCGTCTCGAACCAAATCAGCCGCGTCCGGTCTTGAAACGCGGCGCTGACCGCCTGAGTATCTCTGAGATCGAGTCGGGTCAGCTCGATGTTCTGAGTGCGTTTCGCATGTTCGAGCAAGCGAAACGTTCCGCCGTAAACATCATCCCCGCAGATGACGTGATCTCCGGGAGAGAGTGCGGCCAACACGTTCAAGGTTGCCGCGCTGCCACTAGCAAAAGCCAAGCCGAAACGACCTCCTTCAAGCGCCGCCAGCGCCTGCTCAAGCGCCGCCCGGGTGGGGTTACCGCTCCGGCCGTATTCGAAGCGGATAGGCTTACCAGGTTCAGGTTGGGCGAACGTGGTCGATAGAACGATGGGCTCCGTCACCGCACCTAAGAACGGCTCACGGCAATCCGCATGCACGGCCAGCGTGTCAAGATCCCAGGAGTCGCTATCGCCAGCCATGCTCGAGAAAGGAAGTGTTGAATTGCCCCTTTAGGTCACCGTCCTCCGTTATTGAGGACGGTTGGGGTGGATGACGGGAATTGAACCCGCGACGACCGGAATCACAATCCGGTGCTCTACCACTGAGCTACACCCACCAGAATCCGGGCTATTCCCGGCTGGCAAAGGAGCGCCCCTTTAGCCCAGAGCGCCTCGCTTCTTCAAGGCCCCCCGCAGTTGGCAGCAATTGATCGCCGAAAAATCATTACAAAAATCATTTTAGGTCGGCCGCGTGGTCAATCTTGTGCCCTAACAACACCCGTGGGCGGGCCAGAAATAACGACGGCGGAGCTCCAGAGCCTGCTGATCAACATGCTTATGGAAGACCATTCGCAACATCCGTGAATCGACGAGTAAACGTTCTCGAGCCGCCACGCTTTTGTTCCTTTCTGTGAGGATGATGTTACTCTCAGGGCTTACCCGATGCGCGCCTTGGCGGATCGGCAGTTGGGCAGAGGCAAGTGCGCGAGTGTGCTGGCCCTTGCTGAGACAAATCGACAGGGGCTACTACGAAAATGCGCTGGAAGATCATTGCAGTCAACGCCATCACGATGCTCCTCGTTGGGCTCGCTATTTTCGGTTTGCTGATGAATTCGCTCACGCGGGTGGTCTCTGACCCCGGTGCGCGCAAGCAGGAAGTGGCCCGAGCTCTGAGGACTGCCAACACCCAGTTGGCACTCGATGCCTCGCGTCTGGAACGCTGGCTTGGGGTGAATGCCTCTCGCGAACCGATCCGCGCTATTTTTTCGGCGGGAACTGAGTCAGCCAGGCAGGATGCCGCAACGGCGCAGGCGAACCAGCTGAGTGAGGCGATTGTTGCCGAAGCTAGCCTCGATAAGTTGGCGCCATCCCTGGTGCTGTTTGCTGACGCCCAAGGGGTTGTCCTCGGCAAGAATGGCTCCGCCTTGATGCGCGGGGAAAAGCTGGTCGAGGCGTACCCAAACTTAAAGAGTGTGCTCAAAGGTATTCCCACGGCCAGTGAGGTCTGGCTCAACCGCGCTCGCAACGAGCAAATGTTGGTAACCTACGCGGGCGTGCGCGGGGACGATGGCGTTGTTTTAGGTGTCGCGGTGGTGGGCATGCCTTTGAACGATGAGCGGCTAGTCCGAACCAGTGAAGGCACGAGCGGTTTGAGCTTGGCCGCCGCCGTACCAGGCCCGAATGGGTTAGAGATCGTCGCCCACAGCGGAAGTGGCACGGGGGCTGCGATGGCATCAGCCAGTTCACCGATTGTTCTTTCCGCTGCAACAGCTGCGCAGAAGACGGGTAGCCTGAACGTGGCGGAAGGAGCCGTGGATGGCAGCGTTTATGGTGCAACACCCGTGCAAGGGTACGGTTCGACGCCACTTGTGCTGATCGCGGCAGCGCCCATCGCGCTCGTGCCGGATTTTGGGACCTTGCTCGGAGGACCGATCGTTGGAATGACGCTGCTCGGAGTGCTGCTCGTGGTCGCGGGCGGATTCTTGCTTGGCAATTACATTTCACGCCCGATTTCTGAGCTTGAAGATGGCCTCTTAGCGATCATGAATGGCAACAGTGATCTGCGATTTCAGATCGAGCATGCAGAGCTTGGTGGCTTGGTTTTCAGGATCAATTCTCTCTTGAATGCCCTCATGGGTGTGGCGGAAGACACGACGGATGAAGAAGGTCGTCCTTCGCAGTCCCCTTCATCTAAGGCTTTCTCGGAAGCGTTGAGTGTGGACGAGAGTTCCGCCATGGCTCAGCAGACGGATCCGAATGTTGCTGCGGCTTTGGCTGCGGAAGCGCAAGGGCAATATTACGGGCGGATCCACCGTGAGTATGTGGACGCCAAGCGTCAGCTCGGGGATCCCGTGGAGCACATCACTTTCGACCTTTTCGTTGCCAAGATCCAGGCAAGCGAGGCCCAGCTGTCTCAGAAGCACGGGCGCCCCGTGCGCTTTCAGGTGAGCCTCCGGGACAGCTCGGTTGTTTTGGTTGCAGTACTGCTCCCCGCCTGAAGGCTAAGCACTCCTTCCTGCGACCGTTCCTCCGTAACAGGAAGACACGTTTATCCCAGCGGGTTCCGCAGTGGTTCCGCAGGCTAGGGGGCTTTACGTTGGACGGATGCGGGCTATAAGCGCTCCGCACCAGCGTGCGACGCGTGGCTTAACTTCGCCAAAATCTAGGATTTTGGCCTGAGGAACCGAGAATATGGGCTTACTTGATTGGTTCGGAAAAGGGAAAAGCCAGAAGCCTGTCTCTAAGTCAGAGCGCGATGTGGCGCGCTTCGCGAGGTTGGTAGAAAGCAAGCTTACCCAGGATTATGATCGGCAAGATGCGATCGAGCAGCTTGGAAAAATCGGCACAGCTGCTAGCGCCGGGGCACTCCTCAAGCGCTTCAACTGGTCGATGGATCCTTCCATCACCGATCAGGATGAAAAAGCGGCAGCCGCGCGGGGGCTAATTGCCACCGGAAAAGCGGCGCTTGAGCCGCTTCGAGCCTATTGCAAGAAGGCCGAAAGCTTGACCTGGCCGCTCAAGATTCTGAAGGAAATCATTGAGCCTGAGCACTATGTGGAGGAGCTTCTGGCTGCACTCGATCAGTTCGATACCGAGTACGTCCGTAACCCTGAACCGAAGATCCAGCTGATCGGAGTTCTCGCCGAACATGTGAGCGAGGATGTACGGGTCGCACTTTTGCCATTCATCCAAGATGTCAGCGAGCCCGTTCGGCACGCGGCAGTAGTGGCGGTGCTGGCCCTGAATGATGAAGCTAGTACCGAAGCCTTAGTGGCTGGTCTTGAGCAGGAGGAGTCTTTGCGCGTCAAGAACCGAACCGCCACCGGGCTCGCCGAAAAAGGCTGGGTCATCCCGTTGGAACTGCGCGAAGCGTGCATCGACTCCTTGCCTCCCGGTTTTCGGCTAGCCGACGACAAGGTCGTCGCTCTCCGCTAGCGTAACCGATTGGCTTTCGCTAGCGAACCTGGGCGTTGCAGGCACGCGAATAACCGACCGGCGGCGTTTCCGCGCGCCAACCAATGGCGGAACGCGATGGACCCGCTTTCGACAGCGACGCTTCGCAATTACCTGGGCTATTCGCTGATGCGCGGTGTAGTCGGCAGGTAGACGTTGAAGCTGACAGACAGCATCTGATTGAACTTGAACTGTCGATCGTCAGAGTTAACTTTGTTATCCGGCGTGTCGCCCTTCGGGCCGCCACCACCCAAATCAAAGCCGCCTGTATTCCAACTATAGGGAAGCCCACGCCACTCGAAGCCGATGCCGCTCCAATCATTCACATAGAACGAGAAACCAAGCCCGAAGGTCGGTGCAATCGCCATGCGGCTAGCCATAGTGAACGAGGTCTTGCAATCTAAATCGCAATCAGCGCGCTCTTTTAAGCCCACGAATGCGGGACCACCGAACAAGTACAGGTCGGAGTCCAAAACAATTCCCTGAAACAAGGCGAGCTTCCCACGAAACGGGACAGCCGTAAGCTGTGGAGAAACCACCCAATCCACGCCCGCAATCTGTTTGCGAAAATCGGGCCCAAGATTGTTCTGAACCAGGCGTCGAGAAAGGGTTGTGCCAGCCGGATCAGCCTCAATCCGCTTGGCGTTCACGTCTTGAATCTGCTCTGACAAATGCGTCGGATTCTGGATGACGCTGCCAGTCGCGCCCCAGACGCCCAGCGCCAGCCAATCGGTCAGATTGTAGTTCAAGCGCGCGCCTAGGAAGATTGTGCGCTGGTACTCATCCAGCAACGTGAAGCTAGCTTGGGGAGCAATCTCGAAGCGGCCCTCCCGATACAACTTCAGCTTTCGCACGGCCTGCGCCCCAGCCAGTGGCCCAGTCAGCAAGATCTCTTGCGCCTGAGCGGCGGTGGCTCCCATCGAAAGAGAGACAGCTACGCCTAGCGCGAACGCTGCTCTTTTGGCTTGTTTGTGTGTGTTGTGCGTTCGCATCGTCGCCTAACCTTGACCTTGCCTT